>JAJYHY010000405.1 GCA_021784555.1 bacterium | reverse complement strand
AATGTTGCACACGGAGAATGTCCCCTCGGTTGGGATAGGGATACAGAAGCTTTTCCCCCACGTCCTGGGCGCCGCCGACCTCAGCGCGACCATCAGCGCCCTGGAGCAGAGCGGGGAGAGCCAAACGCTGAGCGAACCCCGGCTGACGGTGCTCAACAACCGCCCCGCAACTATCTCGGATGGCAAGGTGCAATTCTATTATGAGCAATATACCGTCCAGACCAAAGCCCAGCTCTACTACCAGTCCTCCTCATTTGTTCCCCAAGGCAAGCCGACCCGAGTTACCGCCGGAGCCGAGCTCAATGTGCTGGCCAGCGTCAGCGCCGACGGCAAGAGCATCCTTTTGGCCCTTAACCCGACTGTCAATACCGATGTCCAACTCGTCCGCTATGCCACCCTGAGCGATTACGACTCCAGCGGCAAACTGCAGAACACCTTCGACATCAACCTGCCTCAGTACCGCACCGAGTCGCTCGCCACGCGCGTCACAGTCAAATCCGGCCAAACGGTCGTAATGGGCGGGGTCCTGGAACGGGAACGCTCCACCTATGTGGAATCGGTGCCGGTCCTCGGCGACATCCCCTACCTGGGGGTGCTCTTCCGGCGCCGGACGGAAATCGACACGCCTCGATACTTGCTGATCTTCGTCACGGCCACCATCGTCACCGATAGCGGAGAGTACCTGGTCTATGACGACGCGACCAATTCCAATTCGGCTTTGGCGACCAATTCCCCGCCCAATACCCGCTTTTCGCTGTCCAACGAGGCCGCCAAATGACCCTTCCGTATCTGCTCAAGCTATATCACCCAAAGTACAACGCCACACACAGGAACGGTCTTCAGTAGGAGACCCCAAGAATCGCAAATCGCAAATCGCAAATCTCCTCACCGGGTCACTTCCCGTTCGTTCGGGCCAGGGCGGCGGCGATGAATCCTCGGAACAAAGGATGGGGCTGATGCGGTTTGCTGTGGAATTCAGGGTGAAACTGGCTGGCGATGAAAAAAGGATGCGTGGCCAGCTCAATGACCTCGACGAGCTTGCCGTCGGGGGTCACGCCGCTGATGACGTATCCCTCTTTCTCGAAGGATTGGCGGTAGGCGTTGTTGAACTCGTACCGGTGTCGATGGCGTTCGTTGATCACGAAGGCCCCATAGAGCCTGGCCGCCCTGGTCCCGACCGCCAACTGGCAGGGCTGGGAGCCGAGCCGCATTGTGCCGCCTTTCCGGGTCACGCGCGTTTGCTCGTCGAGCATGGCAATGACCGGATGAGGTGTTTGCGGGTCAAACTCGGTAGAATGGGCCTTGGGCAGGCTGAGGACGTTGCGGGCGAATTCGATGGTGGCGATTTGCATCCCCAGGCAGAGGCCCAGGTAAGGCAGGTGGTTCTCGCGGGCGTAACGCGCCGCCTGGATTTTGCCCTCGATGCCCCGCTCGCCGAAGCCGCCGGGCACCAGCACGCCCGCCACTCCTTTGAGCACCTTCTCCGCTCCCTCCCGCTCGATTTCTTCCGCATCGACCTTTTGAATCTGCACGCCGCAGTCGTTGGCCACTCCGCCGTGGCCGACGGCTTCATAAACCGATTTGTAGGCATCCTGCAACTCGATGTACTTCCCCACCACGCCGATGCGGACGCGGTGTTGGGGGGCGATGATCTTTCGCAGAATTTCCTGCCAATGCGTCATGTTCGGCGCGGGGACGTCGAGGCGCAACTGTTCACAGACCAGGTCGTCCACCCGTTCGCGCTGGAGCATGAGCGGCACCTCGTAGATGCTGTGGTCCACGTCCTTCTCCTCCACCACCGCGTTGTAGGGCACGTTGCAGAACAGGGAGATCTTCTGCCGTAATTCCTTGTCCAGGGGCCTTTCGCAACGGCAGACGAGGATCTGCGGCGCGATGCCGATTTCGCGGAGTTTGGCGACGGACTGCTGGGTCGGCTTGGTCTTGAGTTCGCCCGCCGCTTTGATGAACGGGACGTAGGTGACGTGGACGAACATGGCGTTGTGGACGCCCACTTCGAGCGCGAATTCGCGGATGGCTTCCAGGAAGGGCAGCCCCTCGATGTCGCCGGTGGTGCCGCCGATTTCGGTGATCATCACGTCGGCCTTGCTCTCTTCGGCCAGCAGATGAATCCGGTTCTGAATCTCGTCCGTGACATGCGGAATGACCTGGACGGTTTTGCCCAAGTAACGCCCCTCCCGCTCGTTATTGAGCACGGTTTGGTACACCTGGCCGCTGGTGAGGTTGTTCAGGCGGGTGAGCTTGCAGTTGGTGAACCGCTCGTAGTGGCCGAGGTCCAGGTCGGTCTCGGCGCCGTCGTCGAGCACATAGACCTCGCCGTGCTGGTAGGGGTTCATCGTGCCCGGATCGACATTGAGATAGGGGTCGAACTTCTGGAGCACGACCTTGAGGCCGCGATTCTCCAGGAGCGTCCCCAGCGACGCCGCCGTCAGGCCCTTGCCCAGGGAACTCACCACGCCGCCTGTTACAAAAATATATTTCACCGCTTTGACCTCTTCAGGATTCTCTCCACTCGCACCACGTCCGAGGGCACATCGACCCCCACGCCCTCATAATCGACCCTGACCACGGCGATGGAGATGCCGTTTTCCACGGCGCGCAATTGCTCCAACTTCTCCGCCCTTTCAAGCGGGGAAACCGGGAACCGCACAAACCGCAACAGGGCCTCCCGCCGGAAACCATAGATGCCCAGATGTTTCAAAAAGGGAAATGCCGCCATCTGTTCGAGCGCGGAACGAGTAGCGGCGTCGCGCAGGTACGGGATCGTGCGCCGGGAAAAATATAAGGCGCGCCCGGCGGTATTGACAACGACTTTTGTGACGTTGGGATTGGTGTAATCCTCCGCCTTCTGGATGAGCGTGGCGGCGGTGGCCATCTCGCTTTCTCGGAGCGCGCCCGCGACCGCGTCGATGACGGCGGGTTCGATGAGCGGTTCATCGCCCTGGATATTCATCACCGCGTCACACTCGCAACGGGTCACGACCTCCGCGACCCGGTCTGTGCCGCTGGGATGGCCCGGCGCGGTCATCTCGGCGCGGCAGACCGCCTGCGCCACCTCCCAAATCCGTGTATCGTCCGTGGCCACGACGACCTCGGAGAGGGACTTGGCCTGGAGGCAACGCTCGACGACGTGGTGGATCAACGGCTTGCCGGCAATCAGCGCCAGCGGCTTGCCCTCAAACCGCGTTGAACCATATCGTGCAGGAATTACGCCAACCACTCGCATCCGCTCCTTGTAGCCGCAAACTGCCGCCGCTTCAAGCCAAACTAGAGTCCTTGAATTTCAAAGCATGTTGCAGACAGGTCAAGTTTTGCCGTTTGCGCGGAGAGGGCGAACCGGCCTCGGGTGTGACGCCAGCGGCATTTGGCATTAGGCATTGGGCATTTGGCATTATTCATTGGCAATGCCTAATGAACAATGCTCAATGACGCGGGAAAGACGGTCTGAGGCGGAACCTCGCTAGGATGGAGAATTGCCGTTCCATGTTCTTGCCCCCATCTTTTTGCCTTTGGTTCCGGCCTGCCAGGCGAGGATTTCGAGTTTGTCAAACAGAGATGCGGGTGTACTGGCTGGATGCGCCCGTCATTGGGGGCGTGCTGGCGTTAAGAGCATGGGGTAACGCCCCGTTGCGGAAGGACCGGAGAACAGTTGACATAATTCACCCGGCGTGCATAATGGGCGCTGAAGTTTTAGCCCTTTATCGCCATGCGCTCGGAAGGCTCTCCATCCCAGCCGGCGCCGCCCTCGGCAGCCCTGGCGAAGCGAGGACTGCACCCAGGATGGCGTCAATTTCGCCGGCCCGGCTGTCTGTCGTCAGCATTCCTTTGCCCCCATTCCTCTGTCTTAGAGCCTGTTTTAGAGTGTAGCAGCCGACGCCAGGAGGCTCCATTGTCGTGTGGTGTTCCCATTGGATCAGAGCCTCCTGGCGTCGGCTGCTACGATGAATCTGGCATTTGCGAACAGGCTCTTAGCCAGTCAGCCCGCGACCCTTGCGCCTTTTTGGCTCTGGGTTTGCCAGGCCGGCACCCCGAAGACCGCTTTTCTCAACCGCGGCGCGCCGCCGTCCGCATCGCCTAAACATCACGCCGAGAGAGCATTATGAACCCGAAACCCCCAGAAACGCCCACGCCGAACTCAGACCCACACACGCTCGCGCAGAAAGGCAAGGCCGGCGAAACCGGGCCAGGCTCGCCCGACCCTTCCCCGCCGCCGGCCCAAGGAGTTCCGGCCATGACCTGGAATCCAAAGTTCCGGTCGCCCGTCCAAGTGGCAAGCTTGTGCGCTGGCACGGCCTTGGGAGGCATGTTGGACGAGGTCCGTGAGGCGGACCGCCAGACCGAGTGGGAAGCCCGCTCCTGCAAGCAGGCGTACGCCCACATCTCGGAATTGGCGGCGAACCCGCCGGACCTGGGAGTTCTGCCTTGGCGGCGCTGCCTTTTCTGCAATCACAACTGCGCCCTGGCCCTCCACCAATCCTGCCCGAACCTCCCGCTCCTTCTCCTCGGCGCTGACCCAAAATCCAACAAGCTCCCGCCTCAAGCCGCTCTCCGCCTGGCCGCCATCGTCCCCAAGACAACGCCAGGAGACGAGCCGGAAGCCGGGCCTTTGCGATGGGCGATGCTCCACTGCGCCGTTTGCGCCGGGGCTGGAGGCGCGGACGAGGCCTTGGCGCGGGCGGCTGTCAAGCCGCCGGTGCTGCGCGCCAGGCTCCTTGACAAATGGCAGTACGCCAACGATCACGACCTCGATCAGGCCATTGAGCAGGCGGTCCTCTCCCACCTCAAGCAGCCGCGGTGCTACGACCTCACGCGCGGCACAAGCGTCCTGGACTTCATCTACCTCTTAGCCGACCGCCGCCTCACCAACCTCGCCCGGGGCGAGGAACGCCGCGCGAACAAATTCGAGTCGCTGGATGAGATGGCGGAACGAGGGAACTTTGAGCCGGCGGCCGACTCATCTCCCCTGGAGCTAATCATCGCCGCGGAAGACGCGCTGGAACGGTCCGCGAAACTGGCCCGCCGCCTCGCGGCGCTTGAGGCGTTCGCCAAGGAGCACCTGCCGGCCACCGACCAGGCAATTCTGCGGCTCATGCTGAGTGGCGAGCGGCGGACGGCTCCGTACGCTGTAGTCCTGGGCGTGGGCGCGCTCCCTGAAGCTGAGCAGCGGGCGGCTGTCAAGCGGACCAAGGATCGACTCCTGGTCCGGCTCAAGCGTTGGGCGGCAGGGACCGCCGCGGTCACGGTCGGCGAGCCAGCCAGTCCCCGGGCCGAACGCGAAAAAGCCTCGCGCATAGACGGTGTTGCCGCCCGCGGGACATAGAACGAGGTGGACTTTGTCGAACTTCGCTTCGGGCGGGGAATATACCTGTAGATGCAATTCGTCGGCTCTAACATGCGCAAGGGAACAATTGAGATATTTTGCGACGCGAAATCTGCCAACCCGCGGGCCCGGCAAGTCGGCCATTTGATGGCGTCAGACAGGAGAAATGCCCCTTGGCCCCTTCCGCCATTAAATATCCAGCTCGACCTACGCAGCACCGGGTTCAGCCGCGGCAGGAGGCGGCCATCGCGCGGGTGTGAAAGCAAGCCAGCGGCAAAGACATGCCTTTTCTACGGTCTGACCCATTCCAAATGCAATCACAATCTGAACACCAAATGAAAATCAAGGATCATCCAATTCCAGTCTTGCTTCTGGCGCTTGTAGCGACGGTGGCCACGGCCATGGCGCAGTGCTTTACCACATGTTGGAGCATCACCGTCGATAGCAACCAAGCCAACCTCACATGCGACCCATACGACCCGGCCGCCTGCGGCGACTTCTTCGTTTACGTGCCTGACTGCACCTTCTGTGACGACAGCGACCAGTGGACCGGGACCACGTGCTGTCAGGACGAATCCTACTGGTGCGTAGCGACTGAATACACAGACGGTACCTGTTTCAACCGCGTCTGCACTGGGGGAAAGCAGGGCGCTTCGGTACCGGAGATTTGCTACTACACCGGCGATTATAGCTGCCAATGAGGGCTCGCTCGACGCAGATCGGCCTTCGTCCACCGGTGCCGGAAGGCGAGAGCGCTGGCGGGCATGTTGGCCGAGCAGTCCCCCTGTCGCCGGGTGGGGCCAATGCATCCATGGCGGTGCGGCGCGCTTGGCGCGCGTGCCGATACCGGAGCCGCAGCATCCGTAGCAGCGTGGTAAGGGTTGCTCGATGGGCACGAGGCGTTGACTGCGGGCTCACGCGACGGTCACCCAGCGGACAGGCACGGTGCGGGCGCCTGGTAGAGGCCGTCCTTTGCACCCTGGCGGTGACGACAATGGCGGGCGCGTCCCCGGTGGTGTCCTACTCAGTGGAGGGCACGCTCACGTACACGGCGCCTAGGCTCCTCCACTGCGTCAGCTGCTTCAGGGTTGATGTGAGCAACGACATGTGGGAGGTAACCATGGTGCCGACAGGGAAGAGCCCCTTCGCATCCTACGGGAGGCGCTACGACGGTACTAATATCCTCTGGTGGTTCACGACGAAGGCCTCGCCCGATGAGGGGAGTGGGCTTGTGGAGAATGGCCCCGTGCCGCGCACAACCGCCGGCTTCGACGAGTACGTGTGGTTGGCCTACGCATCTGGCGGCTATTTCCACGGCCGAAGGCCCGGGAGCGCCATGTCGTTTCAGCCGTTGCGTTCGCTCCACGGCCTTACCCGACGATGCGACCAGCCGGCGGAGTGGACGTGCTCGGCAAAGCCGCCGTTTCTGCCAAGCGGCGTCACCTACACCGCGACAAATCTCGCTGCAGCACTGGATAACAAGGGACGGGTGGTCTCGGGGCCGCTCGGGCCGGC
>JAJYHY010000404.1 GCA_021784555.1 bacterium | reverse complement strand
GATTGCGATCATCAGCGATAACTAAAAATTATCGATGCTCTTTAACCGGTTCATTGACCGCGATCAGGAACTGCGGGAGTTAAGCTTATTCTTTTTCAAAGCACGAGGGTTGCGCAAGGTGGCCCTCGTAACGGGACCATCGGGCATCGGGAAGAGCGAATTTACTCATGAATTTGCCCGTCGGATTGGAAATCCGCTCTTTATCCGCGTTTCTTGCCCTATTGCACCATGCGACAAAACCCTCAGGGACGGCGCATTCATCCGGAACCTGAGCGAGCAGGTGCATTGCTCTGCTCCAAGGATTGGACTGCCGACGTTCGAATCGTTTGCGAACACCGTCGGCACGCCCGCTCTCAGAGAGCACTATAACAGGGCATTAATGGAAGACGGACGCGGGATCACCACCTTGGCCGCGGCTCACGCTGGCCTACAGATACTGAAGCGGAAGCGCGGCCGCTTCTTTGTTGCTGGCGAAATGTTCCGGCAAAGCGCCAGTTGGGAGCCAATCATTCACCGAGATTACGTCCTGCACGCGTTGCGCGAGAAAGAGGTGACCCTTGCATTGGAGAATTTTCAACTCATCGATCATGAGTCGCTCGTCTATGTCCACGATCTGATGCGCTCGATGCTTAAAGCGTCGTGGATCGTCGAATACACGCCGGTTGCTGGGAACGAGCCCGAGCTACGAGCCTTTGATGATTTTCAGCGTCTCTGCGAGCATCGAGCGAAAATGATGGTGCTGACGCCTGTCCCGCTAACAAGCATCCTGGCCGCAAAAGGAAATGTGGCTGATACAGAGGCGCAGATCATCGAGCGGCAGTATCGCGACCACAAGGGCAACCTAAGGGCACTGATTGACACTTCGGCTTTGCTTCGGGACATGCGGAAATCAGAGGCACTCCGGGCCAAAATGGCACAGCCTGACAAGACCGACCCTACGGAGGTCCTCCTTGAGACTTCGGATCCCGGGCAGCTATTTCTTCTGGCGGTACTGCTTGCCAACGACGCACGGGTGGAAATCTTTATTGTCGAAGCAATCTTCCGTTCTCGTGCTCAGCAACTGGGGCTTGGAAACTTTGGAAAATGCTGTGCCGAAGCGATTTCGGAGGGCTTGATCGAGGAGGACGAGATCTGTCACTTGAGGATTTCACATGACAGCATCTCCAAAGCGTTCGTTTCAGCTTCTTCACGCAAGGTTCTCCTGGTCATCGCGTTAAAAGCCTCTGACGATTATTACGAGGGGCTCGTGCAGGCCGGTCAGTTCGATAGCCTGTCTGAGCGCGAGGTAACTGCACGTCTGTTGAAAATCCGGCTGCAAACAGAGCCGCTCATGATCTTTGCTCACTTCAGATCGCTCCGCGATGCCGTATTGCGCAGTGCTTCACGCCAGGAAGCTGCTCGCTTCCTTCAAGCTGCCATAGCAGCATTACGGAAGGAAACCGGGCTTTCCGAGGATGTGTGGTGGAGACTCGCTCACCTCTGTTATGAAGCGAATCTCTTCCAACCGGCGTTGGGAATCGCTGCGGAAAAGCAAAACGGGGTGCGCTGGCGGCTTCTACGTGGCTTGCTATTCCATAACTTGGATTTGAATGACGAAGGGATTCGTGAAGCGGAATTAGCGTATGCACAGACCTCCACTGCCGGAGCACGGCTCACCGCTCAACTGGTGCGCATGGTTTGTTTTCGCGCATCGGCTAGGCTTTCTCAAGCTGCCAAGATCGCTGAAGAGATTGAGCGAGAACCCACTTTCCACGGCGAACCCGAATACGCTTATTTCCTGCGCAACCTTGAGTTCCTGAGTGGGTTGCAGGACGGCCTTAGCCTGGCACTTAAGAGCGTCCGCATTCTTACGGCCTTGGGGTTGGAATCCCAAGTCAACAAAGCCCGGATCACGCTCGCGATGCAGATGGCTCGCCTCGGCCAGACGGACGCCGCTCTGAGCGAACTGAGCGCTGTTGAAGAACATGATGGCCTGCCGATTAGTGACCGGCACATGATCTGGAACAACCGGTGCGCTGTGGAAATGATGCGCCGGAATTGGGGCGCGAAGCAGGGCTTTATTCTTGAGCGCGCACGGCTGGTTTGTGCGCTGGACTTTGATCGAATCGTCATCGGCAACAATCTCGCTCTGTGGCATGCACATAACAGGCGATTCGCTGACGCTCTGCGCTGTTTCGCTGAGATTTGTCCCCTCCTTCAGGTCGAGGACGACGCACGTGTTCGCTGTGCGCTGCTGTTTAACCAAGCGGAAGTAGCCAAACTGGGTGGCGACGACCAGACAGCCTCAGCGTGGATCTCCAAGCTGCGTAGCGAGACGAGGCGAGTGGATGGCTCCTACCGTGGTTACTGGGAAGCCCGTCTTCAAAGAGGTTTTGAAGCCCAGCCGGAGTTCAGCTTCTTGCTGTCACTGCCTTTCCACTACACGTTTCTGGCGCACTGGAGCTTCCCCCTGCGGGAGGACATCGAAGGGTAGCAGCAACCGTCCGAACATCTCTTGATAATCACATCCTTGAAGGGCAAAGGCTTTAGCGACGGAACCAATACGCCCCAGGTACGGTTCAGGGTTCATTTCAATGAACTGAAATCCATCGGGTGTGAGCCGGCCGTCAACGCGGACCAGTTCAAGTTTGCCCATTCCAGTGAAAAGCCTCCGCAGAGCAAGTTCGTCGCTGGAATCGAGGCTGACTGCTCGCTGAGCCTTGCCGGGACGATGCGTAGATTTTTTGAGTTCGTACGACCATATCGTTTTGGTAAAATCGATCTGGCCGGCTGGCTCGTAGATTTCCACGGTCTGAAACAGATCAATGGCGTCTGGCCGACCCCAAATGGTCACTGTGACCTCCCGTCCTTCCACGAACCGTTCGACCAACACTGGTTGGGCGAAGCGCGCCAACAACTCCATTACTAGCGCTCTTGCCTGGGCAGAATCGGCGCAGAGGCTCCTTTGACTTATCCCGATTGAACTCCCCTGGAGATTGGGTTTCACGACAACTGGCGCCGCAACCAATTCAATTAGGTCGAGCTGATCGAGATTGCGGATAAGTATCGAGGCAGGAGTGCGCAATCCAAATTCGCGAGCAAGATGCTTCGCAAGGGCTTTATCTTGAGCAACTATGTAGGCGTAGGTATCTGCTCCGAAAAAGTCCAAGCCGGACGCTTCTGCGATGGCCGATACCAGGGCAGTTCGATTACGTGAGATCCGGCCCGCCCAAAAAGGAAGAACCAGGGCTCCTTGGTGGTGGCTGATTTGCGCAATGAATTCACGCGGGCTGGGATAAACCGAGATGTTCTGGCACACCACACCGAGGGCCTCCAGAATCTCATCCAGTTCGTCGCGGGTGTACAAGTCGAGGTCATCTGTTCCCTCGTTCAGATCTGGATTGTCTTCCCGCCAGTCAGCAACAACAACGACCGGCCGTCGAATAGCGTGGTGGCTCACGGAACAATCGATAATTTTTAGTTATCGCTGATGATCGCAATCGCCATATCGAGAAAGCAAGCTTTTTCCCCGGGGACCCGAACCGCCGAGGTGCCGGGTGCTCCCGGACTGGCGGAACTGGCAGCGAGGCTTGATTTTGAGGGTTAACGGTTACTCCTCCTGCTAAACAGCCATCTTGTTCCGGGGATGACGACGCTCCAATGCCTTGCGCTGACTGCGCTCGCTCACGTGGACGTAGATGGTTGTGGTCGTAATGGAGCTGTGGCCCAGAAGCCGCTGGATGTGCCTCAAGTCCGCCCCTTCCTCCAGGAGAAGAGTCGCCAGCGTGTGGCGGAGCATGTGCGGCGTGATGCGCGCCTTGCCAATCTTCTTGGCCTGTGTCCGGAGCATACCACGAACCGATTGATCGGACATTCGTGCGCCTCGTCGATTCACGAATACCGGGTCGCTCGCTGTTGCCCCCTGATCTCGGCGCTTGGCGAGATGCTCTGTGATGGCTTCCCGGAGGGCAGCGCAAACGATTGGGATTTCCCTTTCGCGGTTGCCCTTGCCATGCACCGAAACCACCAGCCGGTCCATGTCCAGATCGCTCAGGTTAATGCTGGCCACCTCGCCGACCCGCATTCCTGTGCCAAAGAGCAGCTCCACCAGGGCGGTATCGCGGGTTCTGCGAAGGCGCGCCTTCGGGCTTGACGCCGGCTGGGTGCGGACGGTCCGCAGCAGCGATTTGACCGTGGAGCGCGCAACTGTTCTGGGGAGGCTGAGGCCAACTTTGACTTCGCTGCGAAGTCCGGCGAGCGGGTTTTGAGCGAGGTTTCCCTGCCGCTCGAGGCTGGAAAACAGGGATTTCACCGTGGCCAGTCTGCGGCGGACTGTTCGCGGCCGCGCTGCGGCCATGCTGCCCAGCCAGCGCTGGACGAGGTCGCGGTTGATTTCCACGATGGGCAGGTCGGTTCCCGCAGACGAAGCAAATGCCGAAATGTGATCAAGATCCTGGCGATAAGCCTTGAGCGTGTGAGGGCTGAGCTTCCGATGGTCAGCACAGTATGTTAAGAACCAGTCAGTTGCGGAATTGAGTGTTTGCATAGGTGCGCAGTCTATGCCCGCGGTTATGCCAGGGCCATATCGGCGCCAAGCGCGGATGCTCATGCTTGGGGACTGCTCGCGGGCTCGGTAAAAAGACGCCCTGGCGGAAGGCCCTCTTTGCTTTCTGCTCGGAAGTCGAGTCGCTCTTGCGCAGACGGTCTTGATAGGGGCAACCAAAGATAGAGCGCGATGAAACCTAAAGGCGAGGGTCTTTGGCGGGGGCGGAAGGCTCAAGGCAGGAACGGAAGCAATGAACCGTAGCATCCTTGAACTTTCCGGCACCGCCATATCATTGCCTTGCTCTTCATCGCGCTGTCCCGGGGGTGAGGCCGAATGGCGGATCGCCGACGCGGGCGCAATGGTGGGGAGAACAGCCCTTCGGTTCCCGCCATGATGAATCGCGGCGATTCGATCTTGGGAAAAGGACTGCGGGCGGGGAGGCACGGTTCCACTGCCGTTGTTGAGCGATTCTGGAGAGATGGATGCGGGGCTGTTCTCGGAGGAGATCTGTTCCGGGCTGAAGTTGGCGAAGCTGCCGAGCAGTAGCGCGCCGGACGGAACAAGGGGGGCCGCCGCCGAAGAGAGGCTAGGGGCTTCAGGCGGAGCGCAGCATCATTGGATAGGCCGAAGCGGGATGCCAACTCGTGACGAGCGCGCCCGTGGCGAGCCTGAAGGCGCGGGACGGGGGCAGCCAAAGGTCCATGGACCGGAGCAAAATGGGCTCTGGTCGCGGCGATTCTTTCAGGAAGCGCGTCGGCGGTTCGCGGCTGAATCGAAAATGTTGCCAATTGGCAACATTTTTGGAAGCTCCCGCTATGAAGGATCTTACGCTCTGTTTCAGCGCCGGAGTCTCGCACAATAGGGGGTCACCGGCACTTGAACTGAGTGCAGCCCCACCGGGTGAGGGCATTGTGCCCGATGGCCACATGGGGAGCCGGTTCGTTCTCATTCAGAACATTTTCCTCCACCACGGAAACCACCTTGCAACTTGCCCACTGGCTTCAAGCGGAGGCAGAGTCACGCGCTGGAAGCGGCCTTCGCAGTGGACGAGGACGCACTCGTGGTCGCGCAGATTCCGCAGTTTGTGCGGCTTGATCTTGTGCTCCTCGGTTTCCGAATAGTTGACGCTGCGTTTGCCGGCGCTCGAACCCCAGGACCGCTTCACCACGCGTTTCTTGCCGAGGAAGTCGGCGGCCTGGACCGCGTCGGCCTCGTCGGCGGAGCGGAAGATGACGCGGTTGCGCAGATTCAACGTCAGCACCCTGGATTTGTCGTTGCCCAGGGGCGGTAAGAATGATGTCGTGCTTTGGGCGGCGGCGATGATGGTGGCGCCCGCCTCGCGGATGACGTCCACGCAGTTATAGTCGCTGGTGCCGTCCTCGCTGGCGGTCATGAACCGCTGGGCCTCATCCGCCCAGAGGATGAGCAGGTTGTTGCCGGCGCGCTCCGCGCGCGGGCAGTCGAAGCGGCGCAGGGCGTGGTTGTAATAAAGGAGCTTCAAGAAGGTGTTCACGTAACGGCGCTCGGTCTGAAACTTTTGGGGCATGGTGACACAGATGATGCTGCCCTGGTCGATGCTGGCGAAGTCGAAGGTGCTCTCCTCCGCGCAGAAGACTTCGGCCACCTCGGGCGTGAGGAAATACTGGAGGTAGTTGCCGATGGTCTCGCGCACGCCGCCAAACTGTTCCTCGGGCTGGTTGAAGAACCGGTTGGCAAAGTGCGCATAGACGGCGGCGCGCCGGGGCGTTTCGAGGAGGTTCTGAAAGTTCTCCATCTCCTCTTCGAGCAGGTCCCGGTCGGAGAGCAATTGGAAGGCGGCGAGCAGTGTCACCGGGCGGTGCAGTTCGAAGAGCATTTCCAGGGCATGGGCGATGTGGGTTTGGGCCTGGCTCTTGAAGAAGCCTTTGTCGCCGCCCTGGCCGAGGCTGGTGGCGGTGTCCACGATGAACTTGGCGTAGGTGCTGAAAGGAATGCTCCGGTCGCCGGTCAGGTTTAACCGATGGGGCGGCGTCCATTGCGCGCCGCCGTTGTCCGGCCGGATTTGCAGGTGGATGAGGTCCGACTCGCGGCCATAGTGGCGGGCCATGGCGGCGAGGGTCTCCCAATAGACGCCCTTTTCGTCGATGCAGAGGCCGCCCCAAGCCGGCTCGTTTTGAAAGACCTGGTGGGCCAATTGGTTGATGCCGGAACTGGTTTTCCCGGAGCCGGTGTCCCCGGTAATGAGCCAGCCGCGGCAGAACTGGCTTTTTGTCCAGGTCAGGCCGCCCAGTCGCACGACGCAACGCCTTCCCTGGGGTGCCAGCAGGAGCCAGGCCGCGAGCAGCGTCAGGAGACCTCCTCCGGCC
>JAJYHY010000048.1 GCA_021784555.1 bacterium | reverse complement strand
ACCTTTCCCGCAGCCCGGTCCAGCCAGCGGAATCTGCCGGTGAATGTGCTGCCAATGATGCTTTCCTGAACCCAAGGGGCCCCTTCGGCGAGCTTCCCGTCGGCCGCCAGACACGCGAGTTTGGCGCTCGTTCCGGTGCCGCAGGGCGAACGGTCATAGGCCTTGCCCGGGCATAGGACGTAATTGCGCGAGTTTGCGCCCGCGACTCTCGGCGGGCCGTACAGCTCCACGTGGTCCACCTCAGGGTAACCCTGCGCGTTTACCGCCTGGCGGACGCGCCAGCAATAATCCGCCAGCCTTTCCGCGGCCCCGGGCACAGAGAGCGAAAGCTCCTGGCCGTGCTCCTGGACAAGGAAAAACCAATTTCCACCCCAAGCTACGTCTCCTGTGACCGCGCCGATGCTCGGCGCCTGCGCGGTGAAACCCTTCTTCACGCGCCAGCTTGGGACGTTGGCCACGGAGACTTCGCCGCCCGGATGCAGCGTGGCGGTGACAACACCCACGGGCGTTTCGATTTTATGATCGCCCGGTCCGATTCTTCCGAGATGGGCCAGGGTCACGATGAGGCCGATTGTGCCGTGGCCACACATGCCGAGAAAGCCGACGTTGTTGAAGAAAATAACCCCCGCCGCGCAGGTCTTGTCCTGAGGTTCGACGAGCAACGCGCCAACGAGCACGTCCGAACCCCGGGGTTCGTTCACGATGGCGCTACGGAAGCGGTCGTGCTTGCGTCGAAACCTCTCCAGCCGCTCAGCGAGTGAACCGCCACCCAGTTCCGGCCCGCCAGAGATGACCACGCGCGTGGGTTCGCCGCTGGTGTGGGAGTCAACAACCTTGAGATGATGAACTGGTATTCCTTCCAAATAACAGTCTGATGACATAAGCAAAACACTGTTCCGCTCTCGATGATAACGGGACGGCACGCCCTTATGGAAGCATAATCCGGATTTCGCGCGTTTCGAGCTTCAGATTTTCGGATTTGGCGGTGCTCCAGGGCGCATTCGCGACGCGCTCACGGTTGCGCAGTTGCTTCGGCTCCTTCGGGCTCCCTTTGCGCGGCTTGACAATTTGCCGCTCTTCGTTAGGCTCTCACCATATTCTGCGGGTGTAGCTCAATGGTAGAGCTCCAGCCTTCCAAGCTGGCCACGTGGGTTCGATTCCCATCACCCGCTCCATTCCCTGCAACGCCTTTAGAATCAAGCGATTACGAAATCGGCTCCTTGCGCCATCGGCCTTCCTACAACACTCTCCTACAACAAGTCCCTCCCCGTTCAAGCCTGTTCAAGTCTGCTCAAGTCTGTTCTTGCGTTTCTCGGCGTTGCGCCCAAACTGCATTTCGACGGCGAGGCCGTCCCGGTTTGCACCCGGGATAAGGATGATGAGTCAAGACAGGAATCTTCGCTGCGTGCCTGGACTCGGTGGCCGAAACGTCCGCCACGTGCAACGGCGGGACGCGGCGTGTTTCCGTGCGGATGGTGTCTCACGATGAAAAGAATTCTCCTTCTGATTGTGCCAGCCCTCCTGACCGCCGGGTGTGGCGGTCTCACCCCATTCAAGATTGCCATCGATTCTGACCCGCAAGGCGCGCGAATTGATGTCAACGGGGACTACGCCGGCAAGACCCCAACAACCTACGCCGTCAAGGGCAACGCTGACAGGTCCTTTAACGGCTCGTGGGTTCAGGAGGGCAGCATCGTTTTCACGGCCACGCCACCCGCGGGCGAAACAAACCTCTACGTCCAAACCAAGTCGTTCAGCCCGAGCGCCTTCTTCAAGCAGGGCGATCACATCCCTGAAAAAATGTTCTTCGACATGCACGTCAAGCCGGCCAGCAACCCTGCCATCATCAACATCAATACGAAATGAAACCGTCCTTCCTCATTGCCGCCGCGGTCATGCTGCTTTGCATTTCCGCCAAAGGAGGCGCCGCGGACAGCTTCGAGTTCGTCACTATACGGTGGGACGGCGATCACACTTATGTCATCCTGCCCAACGGCAAGGTTGACGTTGTGGGCAGACGGCTGAAGACGATAAAGAGGCCGGGCGGGGTGGATGAGCGGGCGTTCTACCTGAACGTGACCATGAACTCTTTGGGCGAAAAGGGTTACGAACTGCGTGGCATGACGGCGGATGGAAATACTATCGTGATGCAACGCCGGATCGCCAAGACAGGCCCCAAGGAAACCTCAGTGCTAAGCCCGTCTTCCATGGCGCCCCTGCGCGGCAGGACCGCGTCGGGGGGGAAAAGCGCCCCCCATTCCGGGTCAGGACGTGGCAGAGTTTCGCCTCCAGGCCTCGTCCGCTGGCCCCCCGGCTCTCGGAGAAGATTCCTTTTTCCGCCCGGTCGCCGGCCGAACCCCCGGCACCCCCTTTTGACGGCGCATGTTTGAGGTGCTATCGCGCGCGCATTTTTTGGGGTTATGGGCAACCCGGAAGGCATCCTTTTCCCGGTGGCGGGTGGCGTGAGGGGCGGCCAGACGTGCCGGGGGTGGCCAAGCGAAAACCAGACTCCCGCCCTGGTTTTTTGGGTTGTGGGATGCCGGTCGGCGCGCCCACTGTCTTGACCCTTCCCGGCCGGGCCGACGCCCTGGAAGCCATACTGGCCCCGCTCCTACGGCCAAGGAGTCACGTTTATGACGGCGTGGCGTAACGCCTCCTGATGCCCCATCCGAGGGGGTTTTGGTCTCTTTGATTGGGCTGTCAGATCCCGACCACTCCAGACGGGTCAGAGTAGCCGGGTTCCGTTCAGTCAGGCCAGCGCCCAACCACCCGCCAAGGCGCCACATTGGAGTTGTCTTCCGCGCGTTCATGCCGCAGTCTCATCGCCATGAACGAGACGCCCCAACCGGCACCCGAGACCACTCCCCCCAACCGGCCCTTGCCTCCAGGCTTCAATCCCCCGGCGCCGCCCGAAGTCCGCCAGCGGGCACGAAACCTCTGGCTTGAGGGTGTGCCCATCCGCGAGGTTGCCCGCAGGCTCGGCTTGTCACCTTCCTGCATAGCACACTGGAAACGCCGTCAACGTTGGCCGGAGACGGCAGCAGCGCCGCCCGCAACCGTGCCCGCGAACGACACGCTGGATGGGGCGGACGTGGGTACTGTCAGTCTCTCCTCCGTGCGTGCGCGGTCCGGTCTCATCGAGTGTCTGGAACGGTTAGTCGTGGAGTTGCGGGGAAATCCGCGGGGAGAAGACCTGGAGCGTGTGGTAGCGCAGAGCCAGGTTGCGGAGCGGCTGAGTCGCGTCGGAACGGCGGCTTGTGGATGGGGGCAGAGTGAAGTCGAACGTCCGCTGGTCGTGGTGGGGATGACGAGCCAGTTGGTTCGGGGAATGAGGGAGAACCAGGCGCAACTGCCTTCCGCGGTCGCCACCGCTGGCGAGCAGAGCGGACCGGACGATGGCGTTTAACCCTGCGCCCCGCTTGCCCCGAACTGGCGCGAGAGGCTGCTTCATCGCTTAACACCCATAGGGTAATCCCCGCGCTCAAAATCAGGTAATCCCTTAGACGCGTTGGCTTGACGTCGCGATTGGGGCTGCCGAGGCTGGGCCCGATTCCAGCGCAATTGTCCACGACCTCGTTGAGACGCCGAAACCGCGCAACCAGAAAGTTAATGGTTATGAGCAATCACGACCACGTCCGCCCACCTTCATCTCGCCCGCCGTTTATCCCGCACGCACTTGACAACAGCGCGTTGCGTTGCCTTCGGCTGCTCTGCGTCCTGGCGAGCGCCCTGGCGCTCTGCGCCTCCCTCACCGGCCCCCTCAAAGCTCAAGTTCTGAGCGAAACGAACGTGGTCAGGTTCACGCTGACAGGCCTGCTCGAAAGTACGGCCAATGATGACGGCACGACCACAGTTTATCCGCGGCTGGGTCAGGTGAAGATAACCACTGCAACCCTTCTGGCATACCTGGCGGAGGACGAGTTTGTCCAGGGCAAGTACGATCGATCGAGCTTCCCGCCAGGCTCTCAGATCGTGGTGAACGCAGCAGGCGGTGACCACTATCAGGTTGTGGACCGCAGATTTAGGGTCCTCGTGGACGTGTCGGACATCCTCTGGGGAATCGCGGGCACGAACACTCTCTACTCGGGGAAGGAAAATGACGCGACCGGCCTGGGCTCCCCCACACTGATAGGAACGGCCATCCAGACAATCGGCTTCGATGATACGTCCATTCCCGATGGTGTTGGCTTGCGGTTCTACGTCCAAGGCTTGGCTGCGGGAGGGGTCACAGTTACCCCGTTTAGACCGCGCATCGGCCTCTATCACGTGGTGGAGGCAGGGACAATAAGTAGGTGCTCCGGAGAAGGGGCGTACGGCGGCACGGACTTAATTGTCACCGGGGGTATCGTCAGTAGCGGCAAGGGTGTGGTCCAGATGGGAGGTCCCCAAAAGGACTCCTTGAGCCCCGACCGGGTGCCGGTGCCAACGACCCACGATAGCACCCCGAGACTGTGGAGTACTTTGGCAACCCTCTTTGGGGAGACGGCCAACCCTTAGGGCGCAGCGGCAAGCTCCCGCGGGCTTCCCGGACGGCGGCGACATACTTCGCGGCGCTCCGCCCCGTTGGGGAGAATGCATCGGCCGCACGGCGGACAAGCTCGGCGGCGTCAACGCCATCGTCCGGCACAAGGGCCAACAGTCCGGTCTTCGGACGCGGGGCGGGTCAAAGTAGCTCCTTTACCCACCAGGGCCCGGAAGCCGCGCCTGGCGGCGAAAGATGCCCTCGAGGACCCACACCGGCGGCAGTTTCATTTCGAGTGTGACGCGGAATGATCCGTCGCGCCCAAGCCAGCCCGCGCCCGAATTCAAAGGTGCGCAAGTAGCCACCCGCCACGCCACGCATTACCAATCGCCCGTCTTGGCGCTTCTCGAGGCGGCGAGTGTGGGCAGGAGCACGCGTTTGAATCCAAACTGCGGGCGGCGAATGCCGAACCGCCAGGCGCACAGCTCGCGATTTCCGGGGACGGACGGTGCCGAGAACCGCGTCTAGCCCCCGAAGAACGTCCATTCCGCGCGTGGCAGGCGGTCGGCGGCCCCGGCCGCGTCCTCGGTGCCCTCTACGGCACGTACTCCACTCTGAAGAAACCGACGCCCCCAATAGCGTTGGCGTATTGTGCGTTTGTGGCTGCCGTGGGGATGAAGGGCGCGCCCAGGTCGATCCAAGCCCCGCCGGCAACGGGGCTGAATTGCAATTGGTAGTGGTCGTAGGGCGAGAGCTCAGTGAAATCCAGCCTCATCACCGGAGTTGCCAGCGGCCCAAACAGCAGCGCCGTGATGCTCATCGTGGGGCGCGGGATGAAGGGGGGCGCGATCACGACAACAGGGGGGCTGGTGTAACCGGAACCCGCAGCCGAGACATTCACGGCAACGACCACGCTGTTGCTGACCAGCGCGGCAGCTTGGGCCCCGGTTCCGCCGCCACCGATGATTCTGACCAGCGGCACGTTCGTGTAGCCCATTCCAGAATCCGTTACGCTGGCGCCCACTACGAAGCCATTCACCACGCTTGCGGTTGCAGCCGCGACGCGCGCCGGGATGGGAACGACGGAGACGTTATCGAGAGCCAGATCCGCTGGGGGTGCGTCGGGGGTCGTGTCCTGAAAGGTGATTTCCGACGCTGGAGTGATCGCGGTAAAGAAGAACGTGTTTGTCGGTCCCCAACCGCTGGAGGACCATGTGGCGCTCAAAGAACCGAGGACCACACCGCCCTGGCTCGTGGCCGTGGCGCTGACCTGCGCCGTTCCCGGTGGCACCGACCCCAATTCCCCTATGTTGAACTGGACGGCGTAAGACTGTCCAATCCCCGTGCCGAACGATTGCGCGATCATGCCCCCGGCCGTCTCCTGGTTCATGTTCAGAATCACGTACTGGTCGCCTTCGAGTGGGCAAATGAGGTACGGGGAGTCACATCCGTTCACCAGCGCCGGCACGTTTCCATTGGTGGCGTAGGACTCCCAACCCGGCAGCACCGGCTTTCCCGATGTGACAGCGAGCAGGGAGTTGGTCGCAATCACTGGCAATTCGAAGCCCCCGTTTACCAGCACGCTTTGCGGTTGGGCCAGGCTGATACTGGCTGCGAGAAACTTTACCAAGACCGCGATGGCAAGCGGTGCGCGGGAATTTCGGGTGGCGGTTGACGTGTCAGTGGACGGGATCGTTTCATTGATGTTCATGGGTTGCCTCAGATCGGAGATTGAACGGCCTGGAGGCGTCCCAGGGAAGGAGAAGTTGCTACAACTTATTCACAGACTTATTCACATCGTGTTGAGGGATGCATTGGGATTCATGCGACTGTCGGGGGTTTCGGTTCGGGTTTCTTGGGCTTGGCCGTGTCGTTGGCTGGCGTAACTGGCGCCAGACTCACGCAGCGGAAGTTGTATCCCCTGAGCGCAACCTTGAGCGGCCCGCAATCGCCCGCCATGGATCGGCGCGCCAGTTGCCGGGTAGAGGTCGAAGTTCGATAACGAAGATGGCAGGTTTCATTATCGCACGGCCATTTCTGAGACGTCACTTTTCGAGTTGGTATCAGTCTCATATCCTAAAGGATTATGAGACTTGATACTCTCAGAAGTCTCAGAAGGGGCTTTTGAGACTTTTGAGACCTGCCATCTTCCGTTCTTGTTCTTTGTCGCAAGGCCAGCCCTTTCAAGGTCCGGCAAGAGGCGATAGAACGTTGGGCGGGTAACTCCCTTTTCGTTCGCGCATATCTTTTGCCACTCGGCAGTTGTCAGCTTGCGCCTGCCCAATGCGGCAATGAGCATGTCCACGGAGTAGGTCGCCGTCCGGCCAGTGGGCTTAGCCTGCTTGAGTTTGGCCGGGTCAAGCTGGTCATCCCGGCGCAAGAGCGGATATTGCCAACGGACAACAAAAGCCTCGACGCCTTTGCAGTTCCGCAAAGTCGAATCGACAACAAACGCGCCCTCGGTTTCGTGCCGGGTGAAAGTGAGGATGGCATCGGGGTCTCTCGCAAAGACTCCGCTCCCGGAAATGCGGTCGATGGACTCCTTGCCAGCCGCATTGCCCTTGGCGAAGTGCGCGGCAAAGGCGGTCGAGGCGCCGCTTTGCCGGCCCAACAATTCGAGCTGATTCAAAAGCCCGCCAACGTCCCGCGCGCTGTTCTCGTCGGTCTGCCCGTAGAGCTTGTAAATCGGGTCGATGATGATTAGCCCGAAGTCACGGCCTCGAATCCGCTCGGTGATGCGCGGGAACAAATCAGCGTAGCAAAGCGCGTGGCCCCGGAGGTTCCAGATTTCGAGCCAACCAGGTTCAATCTCGATTCGCTTCTCTCCGGCCACGGCCACAATTCGCTTGTGGAGACTCCAGGCGGGAAGCTCGAGGTTCACATAAAGCACCTTGGCTCGCGTGGTCTTGAATCCGAGCCACGGCTGGTGGTGCGAAACGCTCAGGGCACCGTCAATGAAGTTCCAGGTCTTGAACGTCTTGCTTCCGCCACCAATGGCCAGCTTGCATCCTCGGTGCAAGATGCCCCAAATCAACTGCGGCGGCTCCGGCATGTCAGTGGCGACGAAATCCGTCGCGTCAATGACGGCTGGAGGCCGCCCATGGGCCTTCGCAGCGTAGCCCTCGGCAAACCGCCGGGCGGCGTCCGCGACAGCTTGCGGACCGGTCGAAAGATCGCGCGCAATGGCGCAGAGTTGCGCCGCATCCCGGATGGCGGCCCGCCGGACCGCCCTGTCTTCGATGATGTCAAGGAAGAACGGAAAATTTGCCGGGCTTGGGGTTGAGTCCGGTAAAGAGGCAACATAGGCCAGTCCACCGGTCCGCTCCATCCCGCCGCCGTCCTTGAGTCTTTGCGCGAGGGACACTTCGTCAAGGGTTTTGCCGTCCCCCTTAAGCGCGTTCAACGTCCGCAAAATATTTTGATGCCGAAGATCCGAGAAGTGATCGAGCCTCAGCTTGTCAAGCATCTGCTGAGCCTCGCCGTTCTCGGCGCGGAGGATGCATCCGAGCGCACCGGCCTCGGCCTCACCGTCATGTGGGGGCGGTTCTTCGGCGCGGCTATTGGTCGCAGGGCGGCTCTTCATCGGCGCGACCTCCGAAGCGTCCGCAGGCGCCGGAACTCATCGACAAGGGTTAAGATCTCGCCAGCCAAGAGGGAGCACATTGCCGACGCTCGCGTGGCGCGGGCATAACAGGTGTGCGGCCGCTTGTCCTCACGTCCCCCGAATGCTAATTTGGCGGCGTTGGAACTTTCTGGCGCGTCCTTCCTGGCGGTGGGGCGCGCTGCTTCCCACTCGGCGCTCACGCGTTGACCTCCCGTTCCTCCTGGCACCGCCGGATGTAATCGCGGACCGAGGCTAGGTCGATGAGTCGAATTCCACTTTTGGCGCCGTGCGCGCGCAGAAGCACGCCGCGAATTCGGCCCAGGGCGAGGAGGTTGTAAATCGTGCCGCGCCGCAACCCGAACAGCCTCGTCACGTCGGGAATGCGGCCAAACTCCGGGGCCGTGCCGGTGCAATCGCCCGCTCTGGCCGGGGCGGTGGTCGTTTTTAATCTTTTCATGCTGGCCACGCTATACCAAGGCCAGCCGATACTGTATGGCGTCTAAGAGGATCTCTTAGAAATCTTGCGAAGGCCCTGGAGCCAGTGTTTCAAAAGCCGTTCTTCGTGCTTGGCGTACTCTCCGAATTCCCAGGGCAGGATTTCGGTGAGGAAGTCTTCGGCCCGCCTCTTGGCCTTGATTGCGAACGATTCCTCGCTGCATAATCGCACTTGCTCCAGCGGAAGCTTCCCGCTCTGACCTTGACGTGCGTCGTGGAATGGCCTCGGAGTTCCCCTGTCCCTCTTGCGGTGCGTCTGCGTGTATCCCAGCATCTCGGCAAACCCAAGCTTCCGGTAAAGCCGCCACACAGCCAGGTCTTTTAGCCGGTCTTTGAATCTGCCTGTCGTGCCGGTGGCATTGCTCGCAGGGCCAAACCGCTGCTTGTTCTCCGGCAGGTCCAACCAGGCGGCAAACCGCTGGCACATCCGCTTCCTGGAATCGTGCTTGAAATCGAGGTTGAACATCACAAGTGTTCCGGCGAAGCGCTCCGGCATCTCCACGACCGCGGGCTTGTTCACGGTCGCCCGGCCGGCGGGTGTGCTGGTATCGGGCCGGCCACGTTTCTTCAAGGCGTCAAGAACGCCACCGGACGCCAACAATCCGAGCTCCATCACGCGCAGGGGCTGAACTCCGGACGCCGCGAAGCAGGCGAGGATTTGCTCATGCTCACCGTCCCTGAGCCGATTCCATGGTTTCCCGGGAAATGCTGGGCAATGCCAAATCATAAGCCAGGGATGCTGCGCTATCCAATGGGCGTCATCTGCCATCCATTTCTCCGGGGCGTCCCGGTGCGTGGCGAGGCTTCGAAGCTTTGGCGACTCCCGCGCGTATTCGTAGTAGCAGGCGGCCTCATATTCATCCCCTTTTGCGTCGCCGTGGAGATAATCCATGCAGGCGTCGGCTTCCTGCTCCCAGGAGTCGTAGTAAGGACGCTCTCGGCCCTTGGTGGTGGAACGTTTCATACCGTCACGTCCGGCAGCTTCTCCAACGCGGCCCGTTTAGTTTCGGCATCAATGTGGGTGTAATTGCGGGAGACGGCTTCGCTCTCGTGGCCAACGATGTCGCGCGCGATTACGTCACTCACACCCGCGTTTTTCAAGAGGCTGGTGGCGGTGTGGCGCAACGCGTGGAAAGAAATGTCACTCAGTTGGCGGCGGGCGCTCCGCCCGGCTTTCCCCTGCTTTTTCTGATGATCGCCGCGGGATTGCACCAGGCCGGCGGACGCCATCAGTTCATAGAACTGGTTCGAGAGCCAGCTTACTGTTACGCCCTGGAACGACGGGCAGAGCGCGGCTTTCGGGTCATCGCCCGCGGGCAGGGTTTCGACATGCGCCAGCAGCGGCTTGGCCAGGGGAAGGATCTGAATGCGTCCGGTCTTTTGAGTGCGAATCGTCAACTCCTTCGCTTGCAGGTCCAGGTTGGCCCACGTCAGGGATTGAACATCGCCCAGGCGCAGGCCGGTGTAGATGCCGAACAGGGCTGCCGTTTTCCAATCCTGGCCGCAAACCGCCAGCAGCTTTTTCAGTTCGGGCAGGGTGAAGGCGCGGCGCTCGTGCCGGTCGCTGGTGTCGAGGTTGTCCACCAGCCGGGCGGGGTTGCGCTCGAAGATGCCCTGCTTGACCGCCTTCTCCAAACCGACGCGAATGACCTTTAGATGCGTGTTCACCGTGGCGGGCGCCACCCGGTCTTGAAGGTGGTTCCGGTATCGCTCGATGTCCTCGGCCCGGAGCGCGGCGAGGTTGCCGCTGGCCTTGCCCTCCAGGAAGCCCAGGAAGTTGGTCACGACGCCCTGGTAACGGGTGAATGTCCCCTCGGATTGCTCCGCCTCAAACGCCTTGAGCCAGGACGTGAAATGCTCGCGGACGGTCTTCCGCTCGATGGGCGCGCCGGACTCGGCCATGATTTCTCCCACAAGCCTTTCAATCACCCGCCGGGCCTTCTCCTCGGTGAGGCAGCCGGTGCGGGCCTGGTCCTCCACGCTCTGGATTCGGGCGCAGATGCGCTCCGCCTCGCGCCTGCTCCGCGTGAGGGTGGATTTGGTGCGGCGCTTGCCGTTGCGGTCCGTGTAGTAGCAAAGCCAGTTTGGGCTGGCCGGGGTTCGGTGAACAGTAGCCATAAAAAGTTCCTCTGCGAAATCTCCTACAACAATGCCCTACAACATTCAAGGTTGTCAAGCTTGTTCAAAAGTGGCATTTTTCAGGGGTTTTTGAGGTTCTCAGCCTCGAAAATCGCCACGTGGGTTCGATTCCCATCACCCGCTCCATTCATTCCAACAGCCTAACAATAAATGACTTACAGCATTTTTCGATTCGCCGATAGCACACCATCGCAGGCCGGGGAGGCGAAACGGCTAATGCTCGCTCAGCAAGGGGGTTCCCCAAACGCGAACGCACCGTAGCCCACGACGCGGTCATGCGGGCCGGCGGTATCCCCTGAATTGCGCAAGTCCAGGGTCCGGGCGTGGAGGCCAAGCGCGCGGGCGGCCAGCAGCAGGCCGCGAATGGGAACATGTCCGCAGGCTTGGTGATTCTGGATACGCTCCGGCGCCAGGGCCTCAATCGCTTCGGCGGTGTCGCCGTCGAGCCGCTGCGCGGTTCTGAAATCCTGGTAATGACTCAAATCGGAGCTGACAACCAGCCGCGTGCTCGGCCCGTTCCAGAGCGCGTCAAGAATCTTGCTGATCAGTTCGGCACTCGCCTCCCCGGCCACCAGGGGGACAATGCTGAACTGGCCGAGGACGGTCTGGAGGAAGGGCAACTGCACTTCAAGGGAATGCTCGTATGCATGAGCTTCGTCCAGGACCGAAACGCCGGGGAGACTGAGCACCCGGTTGACAGCCTCCGCATCGACCGGGACTTGGCCCAGCGGGGTGGCGAAGGCGCTGGCCGAACTGGCGGCCACCCCGCGGAACGCCACGTGGTGCGAAGGGCCGAGCAGGACCACGCGTTTGATGCCGTGGGCGCCCGCGGGATTTGGGGCAAGCTGCGAGTAGGCCGAGGCGGCGATTGGGCCGGAATAGACAAAACCGGCGTGAGGCGCGATCAGCGCCTTGGGGGCCGGGTCCGTTGGAGGCGGGGCGGACGCCAATAAGCGGCCGACCAGGCGCCGTAACTCCAATGGGCTACCCGGGTAAAAGCGCCCCGCCACGGCTGTTGGACGAATGCCTTTGAGATTCACAGGCGACATGGATCGTCACTTTCTGGGGGTTGTCAGGCCTCAACTCAGTTTGACCCCTCGCGGCAGCCGAGCGTAGTAATCGCCGGGGTCCTGGCTCATCCGCACTCCGGCCGGTCCGTCGGCCGGCCAAACCCCTGGAATCGATGTCAGACACTTGGGGCATTTGCCCTCGAGCCCAAGTTTGTATTCGCGCACAAGAAACCCAATCCGGTCAATCAGCTTCTCATGGCAATTCGGGCAATACGTGTTCTCCCACGCCCCCGCCCTGCCCGGGGCGTTGCCGGCATAGACGAAGCGCAGCCCTTCCTCGGCGCCAATCTCTGCCGCCCGCACGAGCTGGAGCGCGGCGGTATTTGGCGGCGCTGTCATCCGGTAATCCTGGTGAAAGGCCGTGACATGCCATGGTATGTCCGGGCTGACGGAGGCCAGAAAGCGGGCGGCGGCGCGGATTTCTTCAGGACAGTCGTTGAAGCCCGGCACCAGCAGGGTCACCACCTCCAGCCAGAGGCCGCGCTCATGGACCATTCGGATTGCGTTAGTGACGTGTTCCAAGGTGCCTCCCAAGCTGCGATAACGCCGATCATCAAAGCTTTTCAGATCGATCTTGCAGGCCACAATCCACGGCTTGAGGAAATCCAGCGCCTCGGCAGTCGCGTTGCCATTGGAGACGAATGCGCAGGCCATGCCCATCTGCTTCGCCTCCCGAAACACGGCCACGGCCCATTCCGCGGTAATGAGCGGCTCATTGTAGCTGGAGGCAACCAGGCGCGCTCCCAGACGCCGGCCGGTGGCGGCCAGTTGGTGGGCGCTGACCTCCCGGACGGGGGCGAGCGAGGCCCCGTCACGCAGGGCCTGGCTCGTCACCCAATTCTGGCAGTAGGAACAATGGAAATCGCAGCCCATCATCCCAAAGGTCAAGGCATCGCTGCCGGGATAGACATGATAGAATGGTTTTTTCTCCACCGGGTCGCATTGAACCCCGGCGACGTAGCCGAAAGGCACGCGCAAATGGCCGTCCTGGTTGAAGCGGACCTTGCAGATGCCGCGGCGGCCCGTGGCGATCAGGCAGCGATGGCCGCAGGCAACACAACGTATCCGCCCGTTTTCCTCCACGCCCAAGCTCCCTTCCGCCGTGTGACTATCGAGCACCTCGGCCAGCGCCGCGTTGGCCACGGCTGGCTTCGGCGGTGTCGTTGCCCCCGGTCGAGGGTTGGATGCATCAAAGTCGGTTCGCATGAAAACTGGAAACCACTCTCGTGAGTGACCCTGTCGAAACAATGCCACAAAGGCTGCCGTTTGGTAAGCGAAAAGGATCAACGGGGATGCGCTCGGGCGTGCGTCTTGCGTTGAGTTCACGGCGCGCGCGGAGAGATGGCAGAAGGAGAGCGCGCTCTATTCATCGCCCGGTGCGGCGTGCCTTTACCGTGACTAACGCAAGTGGTACAACTGCATTGCTTATGCAATGGGTGACACGACACAACCGTGGTGGCCGCACCCGAATCGATTCGCCTTCTTTTGGCCTCCGCACCTGCCGCGCGAACTTCCAAATCAGAACCGCGCTTCCCCAGCAAGATTTCCTTGATCCGGCGCGGCGCCACGTTCAACCCCCTCGGCAGCGCGTCTTGCGACAAGTGGCGGGGCGTCATAAGATATGCGCGAGGTCGTGCTCGGATTGACTACGATCGAGCGGGCGGCAATTACCCGGCTGTGCCGCCGAATTGGGTTCTCGTTCGGTTTTGCCGTTGGACGGCAGTATGTAGATGAGATGCCGCAGGATGACGACACCGCATTGCTTCGTTTGTTCGTTGCCGAGAAATCGGAGACGGCGTTCACCGAGTTGGTGCGACGCAACCTGGATATGGTCTATTCGGCCGCGTTGCGACGCGTGCGGGGTGACAGCATGCTGGCACAGGATATTGCCCAAAGCGTCTTTACCGATCTCGCGCGAAAAGCGAAGCGGCTGCCGCCGAAGGTGATTCTGGCCGCCTGGCTGCACCGGGCCACTAAACTCGCCTCGGCGGCGGCGTTGCGGGCCGAGGCCCGCCGGTCCGCGCGTGAGCAACGCGCCCTCGCCATGCGCGAACCGGACGGCGCTGAATCCTTACCGGATTGGGACGCCCTCCGTCCCCTGCTCGACGACGCGTTGGACCGGCTCCGAGACGGTGATCGGCAGGCGCTCCTCCTCCGCTATTTTCGCCAATTTTCCTTGCGGCAGGTTGGCTCCCTCCTTGGCATAAGCGAGGATGCGGCCCGGATGCGCGTGGAAAGGGCCGTTCAACGACTTCGCCACGTTCTCGTTAGCCGGGGAATTGCCAGCACTGCTCAGGCCTTAGCGGTAGCGATGTCCGCTCACGCCGTAGAGGCGGCGCCAGCCAGGATGGCAACCGCGGTGGCGGCCGCCGCCCTCACCTGCGCGGCATCGGCTCCAGCAACGGCCTTACCTCTTCAACTCGTCCGATTTATGGCCACAACCAAACTCAAAGCCGTCCTGGTTCTCGCCCTTGCGGCGGCCGGAACAACCATTGTGCTTCAGCACCGAAACAACGAAGAGATGCAATCCGAGGTCGCGCGTCTGCGTGCGGCCGTGGAGCGGCCTACGCCACCGCCCACCATCGTGCGGCATCCCCAAGCCGAAGCTGGGCTTTCCAACCAACGCTTCATGGAGCTTCTCCGGCTCCGAGGACAGGTCGGCGTTATGCGACACCAAATCGAGGAACTGAAAGCCAGGCTCGGACAGAGGGTCGCTGCGCAGGCCGCCGCCCAAGACGTGGGCCCCGGCTCAGCGAACCCCTCCCCTAACCGCTATTATCCGGTCGGCAGTTGGACCAATTTCGGATACCAGACCCCCGAGGCAACGGCACTGACCCTGTTCTGGGCCTTGCGCAGCCGTGATCAGGCCGCCTACGGCGGAGCGCTGGGCAAGGAAATGCCGCCTATCGCCGGGCCATGGGCCGATGCATTTCAGCAGGTTCAGGGGGCTTACATTTCTGCCGCGGAACAATCCCCCGACGGCTCCCTGATGGTTTCCGCCGAGTTCGAGATGGACGATGGCTCGACCGTGAATTCCATCGCCACCTTCCGGCAGGCCAACGGGCAATGGGTGATCCATAGTCTGGCCGGCTTTCCAATCGAGCTCTCCACATCCTCGCAGCCGGCCACCGGAACTCCCCAATATTCACTGCCGGCTGGCAACTGATGCCCAAGGGGTCAAGTCTCGACGTTGCCAGTTCTCTTGGCTTCTTGCGCCTGTCCACTAAGGCCGCCAATCCGACAAAGCGCTTCGTGATGCTCGGAGTAATCAATCTGGGGTCCATTGGTAATCATAGCCTGCCGGAGGGTTTGTAAGGCACGCCGTGACATGATCGGCACAATACATCTTGATATAGGTGACATGTCCGTCCACGAAGCCGACGACATTCTTGGAATCCAAACAGACCACGCCATGGAGGTAAGCCACGCCATGGGACGATGGCTCGTGCCAGGAATAGGGATAGAGTGCGGGGAACTCGGCCAGCAATATCGTTCTGTCTGGGTGCCTCACATCACTTAACTTGACGCCCGTCAGCCCGCGAAGCGTGAAGCTCGCGGTGCGTTTGCCAGCGCTAACCTTCCGGGTCACATTATCACCCCCGTTGAAGGCGTAACTGGAATAATCAAAATCAGGCGAGTCGTGCAGGCTCTTTCTAACAAATCGTTGCGGATGAGCCTTCTCGCAGACAAGCGCACCGGGATTGAAGGTGTCCGCCGGACAGGCAAACAGCTTATCCCGCGGGGATGACGCGCCCTTCAGGCCCACGTAGCCCTTCATCAGCGCCTTGTAGCCTGAATAGAGCGACTCGATCGCTTTGGCCATAGGCAGTCCTGCCGCACCGGCAGACGCCGCAGCGTCACGCGAATCATCGGAGTACATCCGCACGCCGAAGCCAATCTGGCGCAGGTTGTTCATGCACACCATTCGCTGAGCTCTGGCTTTGGCGCTGCTCACGCCCGCCAATAAAAACGCCGCCAGGATTGTGACTGCGGCGATGACGACCAGCAGCTCAGTCAGCGTGAATCCTTCGGCAACTTTCGGGCTGTTTCTCATCTCGGTTCGCAAAATGCAAGAGCAGCGAGAGAGGGGTCAAGCCTCGATATTGCCAGCTCTCTGGGCTTCCCGCGCCTGTGCGCTCTGGTCGCCTCATCCCGCCTGGGTCGCGAGTCCAATTTCCAGGTGCGCCCTGGTAGATCATACACCAGAACGGTTCTTCGTTGATAATCTGGACCACGGGAGCAGGGGGCGGAGCCGGAGTCAGGGTGCCGACGTGGGGCATAGGTGGCCGGTCGAGAGGCGGTCGTGAGGCCATTGAGACATCGTGAGGAGGCCGGAGGAGCACACAGAGGGCGACCAGCAGAGGCAGACAGGTCATCGCTGAAACGACGTCTGACCGTTTCCGCGCCCGTGGCCGCCGCGCCGCATCGTGCGCGCACTGCTCCGATGTGACCCAAACGGCCCGGGTTCCGATCATCCACGCGCTCGTTTGCTTCCGCCTCGACAGGCCCGCCGGCGACGGCTATTCTTGTCTTATGATTGTGACATCAGAACCTCCCAAGAAGGTTTGGACCGAGGAAGAACTGCAATCGCTGCCGGAGGACGGCTTCATTCATGAGGTGGTGGACGGCGAATTGGTTATGAGTCCTAAAAACAACTTCGAGCATGAGAATATTTGCGGTCGCTTATTTGCTGCCTTGCGTGAGTTCAATCGTAAGGAACGGTTGGGATTGGTTATAGGTTCCAGCGCCGGCTACTGGATGGCCAACCGCAATTGCCGCGCGCCTGACATCTCGTTCATCCCCAAAGAACGGCTGCACCAACTCGGCTTCAGCCCCAAAGCCCGCAAGTTCTTCCCAGGCGCACCCGACTTGGCGGTTGAGGTCATTTCGCCCAGCAACACGCGGGGGGAAATGGAGGCCCGCTTGCGCGATTTCTTCTCCAGCGGCACCCGACTCGCCTGGATTATCAATCCCTATGCCGAGAGCGTAGAAGTCTGCCACTCGCTTGCCCAGCGCGCCCTGCTGGGCGCCGGCGGCGAACTGGACGGCGAACAACTCCTGCCCGGTTTCCGCTACCCGGTGGGGAACTTGTTCAAAGAGTGGGATTGGGAGTGACCGGGCGCGCGCCGGCACCGCCGCTGCGCTTGGAAAGGCCTGGGAACGGGGAAGACATTTTATGAAAGCTTTCGAGATCGATCAGACCGATCTGAGCCGGTGCGTCAAAGAGGCAGCCTCCTCGAGCGTGCTAATCGTCAAGAAGGGTAAGCCGATGGCGCTGGTCTCCGACGTCGAAGGCCTGGATGCGGAGCAGATTGGACTGGGCTGCAGCGATGGATTTTGGAGGCTAATTGAGCAGCGGCGGCGGCAGAAAACGATTCCATGGGAGGAGGCGAAGAAGAGATTGCAGAGGGGAGCTACGAAGCACGGCGGACCTAGCGCCTCCGCCGAGTGATCAACCGCCCCATAATCGAACTGGAGGACTGTCAACCTTGTCCCACAACTATCAACTCCAGGAGTCGTGGGAATGCCTGAACAACCCGATGAGCCAGGAAGAGGCTGACCGGCTGTTGAAGGAGGTTTTCCCGGAAGAGCACGGTTTCATCGAGAGGCTTAGCCGCCGATGAGGCAAGAGCTGGAAAAGCTGCTGATCGCATGCGGCCAGTCGCGCGAAAAGGAGCGAGGGACGCTAGGCGAGCGCACGGCAGACTTTGAGGCTGCGCTGTGCGGCAAAGACGGCCCCGACGGCCGCGACCTGCGAAGTTCGGCGCGAGCAGCCCGGTCCACGAGTGTCGAATGGCAAGTGCATAGGTGGCGACGTTGCGCGGCGCGGTCAGCAGGAGCTTGGACATTTCAAGAGGAACCGGGGGGCTGCCCTTTGTGGGCAGAGATGACGCCACCGCCAACCTAGCAACCCGCGGTGAGAGCGGCTTGCCCTGCATGAGCACACCTTGCAAGGTGTGCTCATGCCCCTTTTTGGCTCCGGACGCCGCGCTTGCTATGAAATGTCTAAGCTCCTGCGGAGGTCGCGCGGCCACGTGCCTGCCTTCATGAGAGTGCGTGGGCCTGAGCAATTACGGTGCTCAGCGGCAGGAGAGCGGGTTCCAAAGGGCCGAGCGCATAGTGCGGGAGAAAATCGCGCGCCTGGAGTGGGTCGAGCAGGACCTGCGGTCCCACCCCAGAGGTGACGAGCAAAAGGTCAAGATTGCCAGACGTCTGAGACAGGAGACGACCATAACCCTGAAGTGGGTTGCGCAACGACTCCGGATCCGTGTTTGGACATACCTGTCGGACTTGCTGCATGGGACGCGGGCACTTGCGCCCCCTGTCCAACAACAACTACCCCTGTGTCAGAAGCCGCAGGAAGGTAATAGGCGCGGCTCGGCTTTAGCACCCACTCCAACGCTCTCAAGCCAACTTCTGACTTTGGGTTCGCCTGGGCCAGTTCCACAGCCTCCATATTTCCTTTACAGCCCCTTGGCGGTCTGGCTCAATGGGGCTGTGGCTCGCAAGCTGCGCATCCAATACCCCGGAGCGATCTACCACGCCGTGAGTCGCGGTGAGCGGCGCCAGACGGGCTCGTTAACCTTTATGAGAACACTCAAGCACAACGCATTTCTCGGCCTGCTCCTTCTCTGCCTCTTCACCGCCGCCGCCCAAGCGCAGACCCGCATCGCGGTCGTGGATGTCTCCACGCTCTGGATTAAGTATTGGAAACGCACCCAGGGCGACGCCGCCGTCCACACCCAATGGGCGGACAAAATGAAGCAGTTCAGCGGTATGTTCGCCAAATACAAGAAGCTGCTCGGCAACGGTCAGAAGCTCCTCGATGCCGCCAACGACCAGGCCGTCTCCGCACAGGAACGCGCCCGGCGCCAGGAGCAAGCCGCTGCGATGCAGAAAGAGATCGGCGAATCCGAGAGCACCCTCCGGCTCTCCTACAAACAATCACACGATGCCATGGAGGAGCAAATGACCCGCATGCGGCAGAGCATTCTGGACCAAATCTTCACCACTGCCAAAGCCAACGCCTCCGCCGGCAACTACAGCCTCCTCATTGACCGGTCCGCGCTCGACGGCACCCGGGCGCCGGTTGTCCTCTATGTGAACAACGGGCCCAACGACCTCACCCGCGCCACGCTGGAGCAGCTCAATTCCACCGCGCCGCCGGATTTCACCAGCGGCGCCGGCCCTTCCACTAACCGGCAGGACAGCGGGCAATCCAACTCCGGCCCCGCCCGGCCCCTGACCCGCATCGGGACGCTCGATCTGCGAAGGACCTTCGCCCAGTACTGGAAATGGCAACAAGCCGATGCCGCCACGAAGGCGAGCTTTGCCGACCGACAGAAGCACCTCGAAAGCATGTACAATGACTACAAGAAGAGCACGGACGAGTACCAAAGGCTCCTCGATAGAGCCAACGACCAGGCCGTCTCGGAACAGGAACGCGACCGCCGCAAGAAAGAAGCTGAGTCCAAGCTCAAGGACCTCATGGCCACCAAGGACACCCTGGATGAATACAATCGCCGATCCCAGGCCCAGGCGGACGAACAACTGAATCTCGTATGGGACAGCACCCTCAAGGAAATCGAGGCGGTGGTCAAAGCCAAGGCGGAGGCCGGCGGTTATTGCATGGTCTTCAATTCGGCGGCGGTGAGCCCCGACCGGACTCCCGTTCTGCCCTACGTCAACGACCCTCTGAACGACCTGACCGATGCCGTGCTCAAACAGCTCAACGCCACCGCTCCGCCGTACTCTTCCAGCGCCGCCTCCGCCAACCAGCCCGCGGCCGGGCAAACCAGGTAATGCGACTGCGCGGGGCTTTCTTGCGGCTAAAGACCATCGCGATCATCCGGTTTCTATTTGGCGGGCTGGTTTTCCGCTGGCGCCCTCGCTCAATTCCCAGGGCGCTCGCTACCGGAGGGCAAGGCCGGAGCGGGTTTGGGTGGAGTGGGGGAGTTGGCTTTGCCGTCGTCCAGAAAGACAAATTCCTGGTGACCGGGTTTTCCTATGAGCGCGATCGAGCGATTCGGAAAGAGGGCGAACAACTGTTTTTCGTTGATAATCTGGAGCGTGGGAAGAGGGGCCGCGGCCGGGGCTGGGGTGACGGCATGGGGCGCGGGTTGCCGGTCAAGAGGCGGTCGCGAGGCCATTGAGAGGCCGGGAGGGCGCCGGAAAAGGACGCAGAGGGCGACCAGCAGAGGCAGACAGGTGATCGCGGAAACGACCAGCACCCGTTTCCGCGCCCTTCGCCGGCGAATCGAATGCAGGGCATTGCTTAGCGAGGATTGCCGAAAGGCCTCGGCTTCGTCCCCGGCAAGCAATTCTCCCAACAGCTTATCTTGTTCGTAAGGTGTCATAGCGTGTGGAGCTTTCGAATGATACGTTCCCGGAGTTCGCGCCGGAGGCGGAGCAACCGGGACTCGACCGCCTTTTCCGTTGTGCCGCCGGCAGAAGCCAATTCTCTAATAGTGGCGCCCTCAATGTACTTGGCGCTGACCAACCGGGCGTCCTGGGCGCTCAGTTCCTCCATGACCTCCGCCAGAACCGACCGCAGCCGGCTTTCCTCCACGGGAGCCTGGGCTGACTCGCCCGGCGGTTCGCGCGCCGCGAAGGCCTGGAGCAGGGCGAAATACCGCCGCTGTTTGCGGCCGGCGTCGCGCGCGGCGCTGCGGGCCAGCACCTTAAGCCAGCCCCAAAACGCCTCCTCGGTGTCGAAGGGCCGGGCGTACCGCAGCACGCGGAGCAACGTTTGTTGCAGGGCTTCCTGGGCTTCATCCTCGTTCCCGCGCGCGACCACCAGAAGGAATTGGTAGAGCCGCGCGAAGTACCGACCATGGAATTCGGTAAAAGCCGCCTCATCCCCCGCGGCCAGCTTGCGCGTGAGCCCGGATACGTCCTCCGGCGAATTGCCGGTGGAGAGCGATTCGGAGGGCATTGTCAGCCCAAGGTTCGGCACGGGATGGGCGGCTATGGATGGCACCGGTCAGGGATTTGCATTGAAGCCAGGCGCGGGCTGCGGCTGTTTGGAACTTGTTCCGTAAGGTCGCACGAAGCTCGGCACCGGGATTCCGTTTTGGGGCGAGGTTTCGATGGTTCGGGTGGTTGTAACCCCCGGTAGGGCCAGCAGGACCTTCCGAGCCACATCGAGCGCCTCCGGCGGTCCGGTCACTATCGAGAGACTGGCGTCGTCGTAATAGCTGAACCCGGGCTGGTCTAGCTGTGGCCGACTGCCATACAGTTGGCGAAACGCCTCGCTCACAATGGTGTTAGCTCCCTGGAGCAACTTGTACCTCTTGTCCTCCTGCTTATCGCCCAGCGCCCCGGCTTGTGAAAAATAGCCGCGCATGTTGAAGACTGCCAGCCCGCGCTCTTGGCGAGGGGCTGCCGGTGTCAGCGTGTATAGCGCGGTCGTTTTGATTGGAAGTCCTGTGGTCTGGTCTATTGCCATCGGCTGGCCTGTGGTCTGGTCTATCGCCGGGGCAAACCCTTGCTCTCTCCACGTGAACGCGTCGCCGGAAGCAACGCGCAGTCCTTCCAGCGCCACCCCCAAAGTGCTTGCGCGGAGCTTAAGATCCCCAATTTGTATATCTTGAACGCCAGGCGCCAGGACAATATTCGCCTTGGGATACAAGTTGCGCAGTACATCAGCCAGCGTGCCCATCGTTGCGGGCACGGTCTTGCCTTCGGTATGAAACTGGCCGTTGGAGATGTCCAGGGTGTAGCCAGCGGAGGTGGTGGCTGCGGTTGAGGTTTGCGGCGCTGCCGAGGCGGAAGGTGTCTGCTGTCCCAAGAGCGGGCTGGACAGCAGGCCCAGGGAGGCGGCACAGAGCACGGAGGCCAACGGGACGGGGTAGAGAATCGTTTTCATACAAGAGCGGTTTGCAGCATATCGTTTCATAACTCTCACCCACAACACGCTTACCGAGAGTCAAATCCCGCAAAAAAAATGTCAAGCCGGAGACAGACGGTCTTGAAAACCCGCGCCTGCGGCGGTATATGTGAAGCATGAGATTAACCGACACCGAAGCGGACGAGCAATGGCGCGACCAATGCCGGCGGCAAATGGATCGGCCGATGGCTTGGCGGCTTCGGTACGGGTTCAACTATGTCTATAAGCCGGTGTTGGATGATGCACCGTGGCGTTCTTTCGGCACGATGGCTGAATATCGGCGATGGTGCGCCGAAAACCTGCCGGAATACCTCGGCTTCAGGCCGGCGACGAGGTGAGGCCGCCCTTTCAGGTCAATCTGGCTGAAGACTTGGCGCGGGTGTTCCATGACACTGTGGGTGTTTTCCCTATCGCCAACCTGCGGGACATCATCGCCAGCAAAAAGGCCAGCGGCCGCCAAAAGGATAGGAACGAGATGCCGCTCCTGGAGAGTTTCCGCGAAGAATACGAAAAGCGGCATGCGCCGGCGCTCCGTTCAGCATTGGACATAGCCGCCAAACGGCCAATTCAAGCCGCCGATCCCGAACAGTGACTACCCTGTTGCCGTCGGGGATGCGACGAGGTAGGATATGGACATGGTGATTGGTGAGAGTTTTGTCTCAGTGTGGGAACGAACGATTAAGCCCGACCAAGCCGACCTGCCGTCCGATGCAGCCAGGTATTTCCTCAAGCTTCAGTTTGTGGAAGCGGACCGTGCGCGCATGAACGAGCTTGCCGCCCGGGCTCGTGTGGGCGCCCTTCTCCCAGAGGAGGAAAGCGAGTTGGCAAACTACATGCAGCTCGGATGGTTCATTGACTTGCTCAAATCCAAAGCTCGCCTCTGTCTCGATTTGTCCCCTCTCGACGGCTGAGGATGGATGCCGCACTGCAGGAACTCGTTCGCCGACGCGCCAGGTTTCGTTGCGAGTATTGCCTGCTGCCCGAGTCGCTGGCTAGCACGCCATTTCAATTTGATCATATTATCGCGCAGTCACACGGCGGCCCGACCGTCGCTGAGAATCTTGCTTTCGCCTGTTTCCACTGCAACAACTTCAAAGGCCCGAATCTCGCCGCCATAGCCCACGACCGGACAGACCAGGCCCAGCTCGGGCATTGCCACTCGCAACCAGCCGCCTTGCAGCAATCCGAAGTTCGTGGATACGTCGGGGGCGTCTGCCACCTTGAGTCGAAGCATACTCTGACCGCCAATAATGACCGCGCAAGGGCTGCCGGTGTCCGCGAGCAGATCCAATTCAACGATCGAGGCGTCGGGCGCCTCCAGCCGAAGCCTCACCCAGGAGCGTTCCGGGCTGCCTTTGTATGGATTGCGCTGCTCGGAAATCGCCTTCATGAGGGGCACTGGACGAGGAAAATGACGACCTTCTCGGGGTAGTTGGCGCCCGCCTGAACAATGAGGGCGTTGGAAGGGTTTTCTCCCATGCCAGCCAGACGTTGGAGCAGGCCGTCGAACGTGCCTGAGTCAGCCGCCACCTTGCCGCCACAGAAAGCGATATACCGGCCAAAGCCGTACATAGACGCCAGGCTCACCCTTGAGCGTCTGTAGGCCTCCTGGTTGGCCGTACGGTCGTGGTTCAGACTTGCCATATTCGGACGATGGCGGTGCTCCCGGCTTTTGGCAAGTCTGGATTCACCCGATCTCGCGCGACGTGGTTCCGAACATTGCTGCTAACCTGGCGCGCAAGTCGCGTCCGCTGTCGGCGAACCTCCACGAAGGAACTTCCGTCGTCGGATGGCCGCCGGTGCGAGCGATATTTAGCAAACTCAGCTTTTTCTTTTCGGATTCCGCTCTTGGGCGGCAACTTATGGTTAAAGCATGAATACGGCTGAGCACGATATCGAGCTGCTGCGGAAGTTTGTCCGCCAGGGTCACCAGGCCTCCTTCGCCGGTTTGGTTCAGCGTCATCTGGGCTTGGTTTATGGGACGGCGGCGCGCAGGCTGCGCGACACCGCCGCCGCGGAGGAAATCGCCCAGGACGCCTTTTTGGCGTTGGCCCGAAGCGCCTGGCAGTTCGCCCCGGACGATTCGCTCCCCGCCTGGCTGCATCGGGTAACGATCCTCAAGTGCAAGCAGTGGACGCGTGGAGAATCCCGGCGCCGCCGTCGCGAACAAGCCGCCGCCCAACTCGGGACCACCATGAAAACTCCGGACGAACAACCCGCCCTGCGAGCCCTCGTCCCGCTCCTGGACGAGGCCCTGCTGTCGCTGAGCGAAAGAGACCGCGCCGCTCTGCTGCTGCGTTATATCGAGAGCCGCTCCTTGCGCGAGGTCGGAGCCTCGCTTGGAGTCGGCGAGGACGCTGCCCAGAAGCGGGTGGCCGCCGCCTTGCACCGCATATCCCTGTTTTTCCAACGGCGCGGCTTTAGGACCGCGACAACCGCCGCCGCGGTTGCCGCTGTGCTTGAACAAGCGACCACCTCAGCCCCGGCCGCGCTGCTCGACTCCATTATCGCCGCTTCGCCTGCGCCTGCGGCAGCGACGGGCCTGGGCCTTCTGTTGACCCGTCTGGCTGGATTGACCAGGGTTCGGACCGTGGGCTTGTGCCTGGCCCTGGCCGCCACGCCGATCACCTGGCAATGGACTAAAACTCATGCGGCTCAAACCAAGGCGACGGCCCTGGAATCCTCAGTCGCCGTCGCACGTGGACGCCAGGGAGACAGCGCCGCCCAGACTCAGCGGTTGCGCGCTGAATCCGCCCGCTTCCAAGCCGCCCTGGCCGCGCCGCCGACCCCGGACATTCAGCGCAGCCGGGCAGCCGCCCACGCCCTCGCCGGTCTTAGGCGTCGCATCCTGGGACTCCTCAGCGCCCCCGCCGACTCCTGGCCCGATGACCTTCCCTTCGTTCGCGTCCCGAGGTGGGCCTTCAAAAACGTCCACCTCAACGATCAGGCCTTTGGCCCCAAGGGTCATTTGGCGGAGTGGGTTCAGGAAGCGCTGGACTTGTCGCCCGACCAGAAGGCCGTTGTCGAATCCGACTTGGCCGAGCATCTGGATTACATAGACCGTCTGGCGGCCAGCAGTGCCTCGGAGACCAACTGGGCTTCGCCCGACGGCACCTTCCACGAGTCCGTAACTGTCCCAGCGCTGGGCCAGGAAGCGCAGATCTCCGAGGATCAGTTGACCACCAACCTGGTAAGCCTGCTCGGCCCCGATGGAGCCAAGCTCGTGCTGCGCCCTCTCTACTCACAGAACCAATGGAGCTCCCTGGAGCGCATGGCTCACGACATGGTTGTCCAACCGCAGGAGTTCAGCCTGTCGGTCAAGCCCAACCCCTCCGGCCCTCCCACCGTATCCTATGGGTGGCAATTTCATGTCTATTCCGAGGGGCCGATTCCGGAAAAGTCTGTGCCGCCTTTTCTGATGGAACGTTTCCAGCCCTGGCTCCGGAAACTCGGCATCACCAACGGCGTGTTCTCCCGCCCTCAGCCATGAAACGCATCCTTACCCTCCTCACTGTTTCGATCCTGACCCTGCTGATCTTTGGACTGCTGCACGCCAAGGAGCGCGCCCTGCTCAGGGCCTCCGCCGTCCTCGCCGTCGAGCAAACTGAAGCCGGCCGCGCCATCGCCCAGGAGCAGACCCAACAACTCGTGCTTCGGCAGGCCATCTCGCGCGAGCGCGCCGAACAACTCCTGGCCGGCCAAGGCCCGCGCCTGAGTTCAGCCCTCACCGCCTGGCTCCTGGCAGGCAACTTCTCCCAAATCCCAGACTCGCTCCTGCCCGAATTTCGGTCCGCCCTCGCCTTGCCTCAGAACCTTTCGCCGTATTTCATCCTCATGAGCAAGTCTGACCTCCGCGCGTTGAAACCGCCTGGGCCCGCAAAGAACGACACGCTCTCCGATTCCGTATGCGCTCTGCTGGCCCTCTCGCCTGACCAACGGGCCGGCGTCGATAGCGCGTTGGCCGCCACCCATAACCAATTCCTTGAGTGGGCCAGGCAGAATCTCCAACGCGAAGGCCCCAAGGGCGACGTGGTGGTCCGCTACACGGTCCCGGGCGTGGGTGATTCCGCCGCAGCCACAAACCAGGTGGTGGGCCGCATTTCCGACCTCATCGGCCCGCAGCGCACAGACCTGCTGTGCTCCTATCTGGATTGGTGGTTTCAGTCTCAGACGGCATGGGCGGGCACTATCACCAACGTCCTCACGGTACTGCAGGGCCCCTCCGGCAGCGACGGCCAGCCGGCTCTCCTCTATGAATTGAACCGCAATGGGCCGGAAAGCAGTCTGGGCCAAGGGCCAAGCGAGATCAGGCCGCAGTGGACTATGCCTCCCCCGTGGAACAGCATTTTCCCGGGCGGTTGGCCCGAGTTGGCCAAGCGCGGAGGCTTCGTACTGCCGCTACTCAACCCGCAGGCAGGCCGGTAGTCGACCTCGTCCACCTTCCCGCCTTGGATACCAGACGCGCGAGGCAGCAGCACTGACGTTTTTCTGGGCTTTGCGGAGCCACGACCAAGCCGGCCACAGCGGAACGCCGGGCGTGACCGCAGCCCGCACTCAAATTCACGCCGTTGCCGATTCAAGCGCGGCCAGTGGTTCGACCTCGCGCTCAACCTGCTCTTGCTTTTCGTAACGCGCCAGCCGCAAATCATAGTCGGCCTGCAAGCCCACCCACATCTCCGCGCTGGTGCCAAAACAGCGTCCCAGCCGCAAGGCGGTGTCTGCCGTGATACCGCGCTTCCCGAGGACGATTTCGTTGATCCGGCGTGGCGCTACGCTCAATGCCCGCGCCAGCGCGTTTTGCGACAAGTGGTGGGGGGTCATGAACTCTTCCCGTAGAATCTCCCCCGGATGAATTGGAGCAAGCTTGTTTGTCTTCATATCGTCAATGATAGTCCGCAATCTCTACGTCAAGCGCATCCCGGTCCTGCCAGCGGAAGCAAATCCGCCATTGGTCGTTCACGCGGATGCTGTGCTGGCCTGCGCGCTCTCCCTTCAAGGCTTCCAGGTGGTTGCCATAAGGCGCCCGCAAGTCGTTCAGGCTGCGGGCCTGATGCAACAGCAGCAATTTCCGCCGTGCCGCGCGCTGGATTTGCGGCGGCAACCGCCGGGACGACTCATCGTTGAACAGCTTTTCGGTTTCGTGGCAGGCGAAGCTGCGTATCATTTTCGGCAGACTATAACGCTCCACGTTATAGCCGTCAATCCGCCAAGTGGGTCACGATCACCCCATGAAGTGGAAGAGGTCGCCTATTGTCTCGTGAAAGGCGTTGTTGACTACCTGCGGCCGGAAACAACGACGCGGCTGGGCCGGCACCGCATCGGCCTTTTCTGGCCGTAGAACTCGATCCTGTTCTCGCCGCCAGAGCGCCAGTAAGGCGAGCGAGATTTAACAGACTCAGCTCAACAAGCCGGGCGCGCTCGGTCTCCGCCTTTTGGGCTAAGTCATCTGGAATCTCGAGAGTCAGTTGCACTGCAATTATATTATCTCCCAGGACCGAGCGGGTCAACCCGGCGACTGCCGCCCTGTTGCCCAGGCGCTGTGACCCTTTGGTCTCGCAAGGCCGTTGGCGCGAACGCAACAGAGAATCAGTTGTCCGTCTTATTGTGTTCGGTGTCGGCTTGATCCACGGCTCGTCGGAGCGTCCGGGTTAAGCCGTCTTAGTGACTTCGTTCGCGTGCCCATTTGCGGAGAAAATCCAGAGTCTTCTCCGAGCTAAATTCGCCCGTTTCCGGCAATTCCACCGGGTTCTCACGCGCCAGCCGCTTGCCATTAGAATCAAGAATCACTATCGCGGGCAAACCAAAATGGATCGGATGGCCGTACTTCAACTCGATCTCGCGGTTGTGTTCTCGGTTTATATCGACCATGACCGTCACATAATCATTTCGTAACTCGCTCGCAGCGCTCTGATCCGTTTTTGAAAAGGTATAAAACCGCTGGGATGGATTACTCCAGTTCGCGCCGAAATCAACCAGCACCCTCTTTGCCTCGCTCTTTGCCACAGCTATGGCTGCATCTATTTGCTTTGAACCGTCCGCGGCTTCGTCATAGATCTCCGGTCCCAAATCCGGAGCACAAGCGTGGGCGGCCGGATATGAAGGAGCCACGCGCTCAAAGCTTTTCGTTGTCAGGTTGAGAATCGAATCCGCGAGACCTCTCTCGCGCTTGAGCTCAAACTCGGAATCCGGAACGTGCTCCGGCATGGACGCCGAGACCAAGGTCACCAAGCCTGTGACAAGCAAAGTGGGAGGAGTGGTCGGCGGATACGAAGTCGTGGTCCATTCCGTCCTGCTCGGAAACCGATAGGCTCCCAGGTTGGTGTACGCCAGGAGCCTATCAACTTCCTCGTACTTGCTGCCCGGGGCTATAAACGTGATCATCTTGGGGGCAAAAGCATCGCCAGCGTTGTCGAACGCGATTTTCCACATCGTTGGTTTCTTCCCCAGTGGCAGCCCCGGCATCGAGAGTTCAAGCAGGCCACCTGACTCTTGCGCTGGCGGCAGAGTGAATCCATTTGCGAATCCACCTGAAGCAATGTCCGTGAAACGCAGCACATACCCAATACTCTTATCGCCATATTTCGTGAGGAACTTGAACGGTGCGACTAGCGGGTTGTCAGCGCTCTCAGCGTTGGAACCTGGCAGACGCCCCGTGCCTGTTGTCATACGGCGCTGGCCGGCGTCGTAGTCGACGAACGTCTTGCCGTCAAACGCGAACTCCAACCGCCCCGTCATTTGATTCGTTTTCGTCGAGGACATCAATCTGCACGTAGCGCGAAACCTCTGCCCCGAAGCGATGAAGGAATATTGGAACGTACGGGAAAGCTGCTTTACCCCAACGACCCTCAAGAGCGCGGGACCGCCGAACCATGCCGTGTCAAGCCACTTAACCTCGACATTCGTAACGGACCTCACGTCTTTAAGCGCTGCTCGGAACCGAGCCTGGAGGTTTTGATCTGCATGGCCGCCCACCGGCCAGCAGACCACAACACCCAGGAATATGAAGGCCGGTTTTGATTTCATAACGTTATGGTTTTATGACGAGAGGCGATTCTAGTTTTCCGGCTGTGTCGTGCCGACGGCGACGATGGCTTAACCAGAAGGCCCGCTTTCATGCGCCGTCGCTGCTGAGTATCATCGGCGTTTCTGCACAGGCGTCAAGGTCATAGCCGCGCCTCGTCGCCATAGGAGAGAATCCGGCACAACCTATCTTACCGGTTTCCCCGCCGGGGGGGTGGCAGGATCAGGGTTGGCGAACCCTTCGATTTCCACGGCTTTGGCTCGACGTCGCTGAAGGACTCAAAGCCGTACTGTTGCGCGAGAAGTTTGGCGCGAGCCTGCGCCCGCGCGGCCTCGCCTGATGCCAAATGGCGGCCGGCCGCGAACTCGAACACGGTGTGGCCGCTATCCAGGACCCCGATCAGCAAGGCCGGCAATTCCTTCCAAGTTGTCGATTCCCCTTGGAAGCTTATCCCATGCGTCTCCACCACCAGTCGGACAAACCGGCGCGCTTGGCCGCGTTTGACGGCATACTCCAGGCCGCCGTCGTATGTTCGCTTGAGTTCCAGCAAATAGTTCCCGGGCTGGGTGAGCCTGAATGGCGCGCTCTTTACCCCAGGCGCGGCACCGTCCACGAACCACCAGGCCCGTCCGATCGGAACCTCATCAAAGTGAAACCGCCCGTCCGCTTGACGGTCCACCCCCGCCAGGACGTTTTGCGCTGGCGGTAATTCCTTTCCTCCGAGCCACAAGGTTGGCGGGGACGGGGCCCGGAGTGGGCCTTCCTGCCAACGGACTTCCAATCGCGCCGCTGGCGAGAGAACAAAGTCGAGGTGGTACGGTTTGTAGGCCCACACCACCCCGCCATGTTTGTTGATCAGCGAGTTGCCAGGCTCCGCCATTTGGAGATCCCCTTCGCGTCCGAGGTCTCGCATGAAGTAGCCGGACTTGGTAGCGGAGATTATGGCAAACTGGCAGCCAACACCAAGATGGTTGCTGGCGCCCGGCGGATAGAATGCCGAACCGAGCAGGACCCCGGGCCCGAAGCTCAAGCGGTAAGCGCCGTTGGCATCGGTCTTCGCCTCTCCGGTCTGCCGAAGCGTCCCGATCCCACAACAGGCGCGAACCACCGCCCCGCTCACCGCCCGCCCTTGGTCATCGGTCACTCTTCCCTCGACCAAGAAGGCAGTCTTGGTTTGCCTCCCTTGCGGCTGTTCAAGTCTGCCGTGCGAATCCAGGGCCGCGCGACCCGTGGAGTCGATAGATCGCGCCGAGAGGGGAAACAGGAGAAGGCCAACAACGAGAATCCAAGCGCCGTTTTGGGCGGATTTGAGTAGTGCTCTCATAGGATTATAGACACGGGAAGCCGTGGTTTGTGAGCAACTTCTACCGCGCGAGGGCAATTCTTGTGGCCCGCCGAGGTGGCACCCACGTTTGGAACCACCACCTGCATGCGAATCGGGTGGCTCATTGACCTGCTCAACTCCTAAGCTTGACTCAACGTCGGTCACGATTCCCTTGGCAAGTCCTCCAGTCGCGTAAACGCACCCCGTTTTGCCTGCTCGCGCGCCTCGGCGATTCGCTTGAGGAATCGCTCGTCATGCTCCAACTGATAGTCGAACCAGTCGTCTTCATCAGCGAAGCCAATGAGGATAGCCGCCGGTCTCCCACGCCGAGTGATCAGCACCTCGTCTTTCGCCGCCTTCCGCACGTAATCGGAGAGGGCATCTTTCACGTCTGCCAAAGGCACTTTGATCATAAATTTTCTCCATGTTGGGCCAGCCACTCGTCGGCGCGGTCTTTGGGCACGATGCCTAGCACGTTCACACAATTGCTCTCGATGTCGTAATAAACCCGAATCTCGGCTACCCGGAGCCGGTATTGCGGTTGGCGCAGGCCGCGCAGGCGCTTGATCCGGCTTTTGCTCTGCTTCGCGGGCTCGTGACGCAGGTGCGTTTCCATCGCGGCCTTGACCGCCGACCGCCATCGGGCATCCAGTGCCGAAAGATCGTCTCGTGCGTTATCGGTGACCCGGATTTCGTAGGTCATTTCTGGCTACAAATTAGCCAGAAGCCGCCGTTCGTGTCAATTTGCGATTTCCGCGTGGAGCGTCACTCTAATGGAGCTAACCTGGGACTACGGCATCTGGGGCAACCGCGAACTTGGCCGGGTGCTCCTCCAGACCGAAGCGAGGCCTCTCGACGGACCGCGTGGACGTTAACGAATCTGCGCGACGAGCTTCTCCAGAATCTCAGGGTAAAAAAGCCGAACTTTTGCCGACTTTTCCGTTGACTATAACTACCATGTTAGTATTATCGAGGTAGTTATGAAGCTGAAAATTGATTACGGGCGTCTGGGCGACCTGCAGTTGCGCATCCTAAAAGCCCTGTGGGCGCGTGGGGCAGCAAGTGTCGCCGAAGTCCGCGCGGCCCTCGGTTCCCGGCGGCCCTTGGCCTACACCACGATCGCGACCATGTTGAGAAAGATGGAGGCGCGCGGGCTGGTCAAGCATCGCGAGGAGGGGCGCACGTTCATTTACCGCGCGGCCTTGGGCGCTGAAGAGGTGAACCGCGGGGCGGCGCGGCGTTTCGTGGAGCGCCTGTTCGAGGGCAGCGTGGCCGGCGCCGTGAGCCATCTCCTGCAAACGTGTGACGCAAGCCTTGAAGAACTGGAGGAACTGGAAAGAGCAATCGCCGAAGCGAAAAGGAGGGCAAAATGACACCGACTCTTGGCTCATGGGGCATTTTGGCAGGTCGATTCGCGGTCGAAACCGCCTTGGTGGCGATCCTTGCGGCAGTCGCCTGCCGTTTCATCCGTGACGGAAGGCGGCAGCGGGCTTGTTGGCAATCGGCAGTGCTTGCGCTGGCCCTTCTTTCAGTCAGCGAGATGGCGGGGTCGCACGCGCGCACCGCATTTTGGTTGGGTTCGCGAACTTCCGAAGGTCGTTTGGTTGTGACTTTAGGACCTCCAGAGGTCATTGAGACGCTTTCGCCGAGGCCTCCAGTCCGGCCGGAGGGTCGGATCGGTGAACGCAACCGTCCGACGAATGCGGCGACATGGCCGGGGTGGCTATGGATTGGCGGCGCCATGGCGGTCCTGCTGGTGGGCGGCGCCACTCGCGCCTGGGTCCTGCTCGAACGGAGGAGGATGCCGGGTGCCAGCCCAGAGGTCTGGTCAGTTGCCGAACCGCTCCTTGCCTCGCTTGGATTGCGCCGGGTCAATTTTCGCGTTTGGAAGCGGGTACAAGGCCCGGTGGCGTTTGGCCTTTGGCGCCCGACAGTCGTCATCCCGCCGGATTTTGCCCGGCGGTTCAGGCCCGCCCAACAGAAAGTGATGTTGGCGCACGAACTGGCACATCTCGCCGGCCACGATCCATTCTGGTTTGCCCTGACCGATTTGCTCTGCGCTCTGGGGTGGTGGCATCCGGCCATCTGGTGGGCGAGGCGGCATCTCCGCCGAACTTGCGAGGCGGCGGCGGACGAAGCCAGTGCCTTGGTTCCGGATGGCCCAGCGACCCTGGCCGAATCGTTGGTTGCCCTGGGCCTCGGGTTGAGTTCGTCCGGTCTGGCGGCCGGGCTCGGGGTGGTCGGGAGCGGCTTTCGCTCGGAGCTTGGGCGGAGGGTGCAGAGGCTGCTTGGAGAATCGGCGAGATGGGACGAGTTGCCAGGCCGGTGGCGTTGGGCGCCGCGTGCAGTGGCGGTTCTCCTGGCGGGATTCGTGGGAGCGGCGCCGCTCCAGGCAGTATCACTTGGGTCGATGTTTGCCGCCCTGGGCGACAGCCCGGCAGCCAGCGCCGCCGAGACGCCATTGGTATCGCAGCACAGCTCCGCCGGGAAAACATTCTCGCCACCGGGTGCGCCCGAGCATCATGCCGTCAGCCTTGCTCAGACCGGCACTGTTGCTTTGGCCGTCTCTTTCGCGGTGGTTCCGCAAAACGGCGGTCTCGAGGCGATGTTTCGCGCTGCGCCGGAAGCATCAGCAGGGGAAACCGGGCCGGACACCAACCTCTTCCCGGGGCTAAAACTGCCATCACAGCGAAACGTCATCGCCGACCGCTCAACAAACTCAGGCGGGTGCGGCATCCTCACCGCCCCAGCCTTCCGGGTCCTGCAACGCCGTTTAAGGAACCTGCCTGGTGTAAAGTGGCTTTCCGCTGCGCCGCTGAACGTGCCCGCCGGGCGGGAGGCGCGCGCTCAGGTCACGGACGGGAGAACGGTTGTGTTCGACGTCCAAACAACCGATGGGACCCCCACGACCAAACCCTCAGTCAACTATCTCACCGGGAAGGTGCCGGTGGGACCGAGCGCCTCTGTTTCTGCGGAGCCCGCGACCGAGCAGGGCTGGCGCCAATAGCTGTTAAGCTAAGGCTTGCGCTCCTGGGAAGGAGGGCGTCGTTCTGAGGGGGGCCGGGTCGGCGGGGCGAAGATTGTGCTGGACTCGTCTTGAGTGTTCGCGTAAAACGGCTCCTGGAT
>JAJYHY010000047.1 GCA_021784555.1 bacterium | reverse complement strand
CGTGAGCGGTCACAGCCAGTTTAAAGGCCTTTCCCGGCACTATGAGGGCGGTCCGCCCCCCGGGTTCAAAACTCCGCGTTGCCCGGCGTGCGGGCAAATGGGATGACATCCCGGATATTCGGGACGCCAGTGAGAAACATGAGCAGCCGCTCAAAGCCCAGGCCGAACCCCGCGTGGGGCACGGCTCCATACCGGCGCAGGTCGAGATACCAACCATAGTCCTCCGGCTTGAGATTATGGAGCTTCATGTTCTCGGCGAGTTGGTCCAGGCGCTCCTCGCGTTGCGCCCCTCCGATAACCTCGCCAATGCCCGGCACCAGCACGTCCATGGCGGTGACGGTCTGGCCGTCATCGTTGAGGCGCATGTAGAACGGTTTGATTTCACGCGGGTAGTTGTACACGGTCACGGGAGATTTGAAGTGCTCCTCGGTCAGGAACCGCTCGTGTTCGGCTTGGAGATTCAGGCCGTAATCGACGGGGAATTCGAACTTCCTGCCCGATTTCTTCAGCACCGCGATTGCCTCCGTATAGGGCACCCGAACGAAAGGCCGCTCGACAACAAATCTCAGGCGGTGTCCGAGTTCTTTATCGACGAACTTCTCGAACAGAGCCAGGTCGTCCGCGCACTGCTCCCGGGCGTACTGCGCCATCGCCTTGATGAATTCCTCCCCAAGGTCCATGTCCGCTTGCAGGTCGCAGAAGGCCATTTCCGGCTCAATCATCCAGAATTCGGCGGCATGGCGGGCGGTGTTGGAGTTTTCCGCGCGGAAGGTGGGGCCGAAGGTGTAGATACGGGAGAGGGCGCAGGCAAAGGCCTCTCCCTCCAGTTGACCGCTGACGGTCAGGAATGTTCGCTTGCTGAAAAAGTCGGCCTCCGGCTTTTCGTCGATGTTCCCTTTAAGAGAGGTGACGCGGAACAACTCGCCGGCGCCTTCGCAATCGCTGGCGGTGATAATCGGGGTATGGACGTAAACGAAGTCGCGGTCCTGGAAAAACTTATGCACCGCGAACGCCAGCCGGCTCCTGACCCGGAACACGGCGCCGAACAGGTTCGAGCGGGGACGCAAGTGCGCGATGGTGCGCAGAAACTCCATCGTGTGCCCCTTCTTCTGCAACGGGTAACTGGCGTCTGCCGCTCCAACCAGTTCCACCCGCGATGCCCGCAATTCCCATTTCTGGCCCTTGGCCGGGGAAGGCACCAGGTTGCCTTCGACAACCACCGAGGCGCCGGTCGTGAATTGCGGGAGATGCTCGGCGCCAGGAATCCCAGCATCGACCACGACCTGGAGACTGGCCAGGCAGGAGCCGTCATTAAGTTCCAGGAACGAGAAGCCTTTGGCGTCCCGCCGGGTACGCACCCATCCTTTGACCGTCACCGCCTGGCGCGGCTCAGTCGAGGCAAGGACGTGCTTTATTATCAGGCCGTTGACCATTCGCTGCTCCCCTGTGTTTTTGGCGCATGCCGGATGTCCCGGGCTTCGCAGAGATAGACGACCTCCTCGGCCACGTTCTTGGCGTGATCGGCGATGCGCTCCAGGCTCTTGGCAATGACCATCAGGTTAAGGCATCGTCCGATGCTCTCCGGGTCCTGCACCATTTGGCTGGCGAGTTGCTGGTGGATCTCCTTGTTTAACGCATCGACGCGCTTGTCCTGCGGAATAAGGTCTCGAGCCGAAGCGGGGTCCTGATGCACGAAGGCGTCGAGGGCATCCTTGAGCATTTGAAGGGAGAGGTCAACGAGCTTGGGAATATCGACCGTCAATTTCAGCGGGGCTTCCATGCTTAGATCGCGCGCCCGTTTGGCTATCTTGCTGGCCTCATCGCCGACGCGTTCGAGGTTTTGCGAGATCTTCATCGCGACGGCGATCAGGCGCAGGTCGCTGGCCAGGGGCGCCTTGGCCAGGAGCTGGATGGCCAAGTCGTCCACCTCAACTTCAAATCGGTCGATGACCGCGTCGTTGTCTTTGACGCGCAACGCCAGGTCGTAATCCCGATTGGTCATCGCCTCCACCGCGTTGCGGACGGCGGATTCGGCGTGGCTGGCCATCAGGAGCAGTTTCTCCTTGAGGCCGGACAGTTCATGCTCAAAGTGCATCATAATTGCCTTCCAGCTCGTGGCGTGAAACGTAAAACGTGAGCCACTCTTGGCAGGGCGGAGTTCGGTAGATGGACTCACCTTTCACGTTTCACGGTTTCACCGCTATTGCACTAGCCAAATCGTCCCGTCACATAATCTTCCGTCCGTTTTTGCGATGGGCTGGTAAAGATCTTGGAGGTGGTGTCGTATTCGATGAGCTCGCCCAGGTAGAAGAAGGCCGTAAAATCAGATACCCTCGCCGCCTGCTGCATGTTATGTGTCACAATGACGATGGTGTAATCCTTCTTCAATGAAAGAATCAAGTCCTCGATTTTGGCGGTCGCCAGCGGGTCCAGCGCCGAGGCCGGTTCGTCCATGAGCAGCACCTCCGGTTGGACCGCCAGTGCCCGCGCGATGCACAGGCGCTGTTGCTGGCCGCCGGAGAGGCTGATGGCCGGGGCGTTGAGCCGGTCCTTGACTTCGTCCCAGAGCGCGGCCATGACCAGCGACTGTTCCATCCGCTCGGCCAGGAGGGCGCGCCTGCGCAAGCCGTTGAGCCGCAGCCCCACCGTTACGTTGTCCGAAACGGACATGGTGGGGAACGGATTGGACTTCTGAAACACCATTCCCACCCGCCGCCGGACCAGCACCGCTTCGACACCCGGGCCATAGATGTCCTGGCCGAACAACTTGACTTCTCCTTCCACGCGCGCGCTCGGAACGAGGTCGTGCATCCGGTTGAGCGAGCGCAAAAAGGTCGATTTGCCGCAGCCGCTGGGGCCAATGATGGCGGTTACCGCCCGCGCCGGAACTTCAAGCGAAACACTTCTTAGAACCTGATTGGGTCCGAAATAGACGCAAAGATCCTTCACGCTGAGGGCGGGCGCCGTCGAGGAAGACGGGGGAAGGGATTGGAGGGCGGGTGTGGACGGTGGCGCCTGGCCGGAGAGCGGCGGCTCCGCGGGACTGGCCCCTGTATCCATTTCTCCACGGTCAATCATTATCGTGTTCATCGGTTCTGCTGAAAGCGGTCGCGGGTCAGAACCCGCACCCCGACGTTGATCAGGAGGACGAAGACGAGCAATACCAGCGCCGCCGCCCAGGCCTGCCGATGCCAATCCGCGTACGGAGCGATGGCGTAACTAAAGATCTGCACCGGCAGGGCCGCAACCGGTTGGGTCAGATTGCGCATCCAATAGAGATTGACTCCGGAGGTAAAGAGCAGTGGCGCTGTCTCTCCGGCCACGCGCGCCAACGCCAGCAGCACGCCCGTGACAATGCCCTTGAGCGCGGTGCGGACGACGATTTGGAGCGTTGTGCGCCAACGCGCAACCCCCAGCGCGAGCGCCGCCTCCCGGTAACCTCCCGGCACAAGCCGGAGCACCTCCTCGGTCGTGCGCATGACCAGCGGGATCATCATTAACCCCAGGACCAGGCCCCCTGCTAGCGCCGAGTTGCCCCTGCGCAGCAGCACGTGCCCAAAGAGCGTGATTCGATGCACCACCAGCAGGCCGGCCACCACCACGCCCCATACAATCGAGGGCACACCGTTGAGGATATCCGCCCCAAACCGAATCCACCAGTTCAGGCGCGTGGCGCCGTATTCGGAGAGATAGACGCCGCCCAGCACCCCCACCGGCACGCCAATGGCTGCCGCTTCTCCCAGCAGGATGAATGTCCCGACGATCGCATTGGCCATGCCCCCGCCAACCTCGCCCGTCGGCTTTGGCAACTGCGTGAAAAACGCCCAATTCAGAGAGCTGACGCCCGCCTTGACCACGTGGTAAAAGACAAGCGCCAGCGGCACCAGCGCCAGACCCGCCGCCCCTAAGGCGAGCGATTCCATCACGCCGTTCTTCACCTTGCGCCAGCGATGGTTTTTAACCTCAAACACCAATTACCTCAATCTAGACACGAATTGAACGAACTTGCACGAACTCTTTCCTAAACACGCAACGGCCTCTTGTACTACGATGCCCAGGGTTCGAGGGCAAGCAAATCAGCCCGCGCACCGCTACGGCTTTGGGTTGGCACCGGACGCCTGCTGACTTGCGCCATGAAGCCTCGACTGCGTCTCTTCTAAATGCCGGTCCAGGCGCTTGGGCGAGATGGGAAAGGCGGTGCCGAGTTCCTGGGCGAACAGCGAGACCTTAAACTCCTCGACCATGAAGCGGAACTCGCGAATGGCTTGTGTGGAAGCTTCGGATGCCGGGTCGGTGGCTTCCAAGGCTCCGAGGGCGCGCTGGTAAGGCGCAAGCTGCTGGGCGCGTTGCTGGTCCTTGGCCGGGTTGAGCCTGGCGCGCTCGGCGCGGGTAAGCAGGGCCTTGAGGTAACGGGGAATATGAGGGAGGCGCTCGAACTCGATTCGCTCGAGGAAGTCCGCGGGCAAAAGTGCGTAAAGCTCGGTTTGGACCAGGCTGGGCCGGCGCGGCGAGGGCGCCGGTGAAGTACCGAGTTGGCTGAGGCCGGTCAGGACGCCAGGCTGGACTGGCGCGGGTGTTGTCCGGGCGGTGTGCGGCGGAATTGGGACCTGGGAGGTTGCCGGGCCGAAGCGGCGAAGGATCTCCTGGCGTGCCTTGAGGATGGCTTCAACACGGTCGATGAGGTGAATTGCCAGTCCGGGCAACTTCCGCCGCGCCTGCGCCACGGCGAGGTCGAAGTTTGCCTTGGTCAAACGATCGAAAGGCGCGTCCGGCAAGAGATACCGCCTGAGATTCGCGTAGGCGGCGGCCTGAAGGGCGTCACCCGAGCAGAAACCAGCGCAGAGCGGCGCAAGGCGAGAGAGGCCGCGCAGGTCCTTTTGCAGCCAGGCGAGGTCCTTTTCGAGGGCGAGCTCAACAAGGCGCCGGATGCCACCGAGGCTGGCATGGCGGGCATCCCGCGGGTTGTTGAACAGCTGGAGGTTGACCTGGCCTTCCTCAAGTTGCAAGCCGGGCCAGGCGTAGAGGTGCGATTGGTCGTCAGGGTCATCGTCTGGGTCAGTCCTCACTTTTTCCGCGGCAACGGCAGGCGAATTGGCGGAAAAAGATGCGGGACCGACCCCAACGACCAGGCGCTCGGGGAGGTCGCCAAACGTCCAACTGGTGAGTCCGAACCGCTCCCAGTGTGCGGCGGCGCGAGTCCAGGCGGGCGGCGGAGGGGCCGGCTCTGTCTTTGCCGTCTCGATTTGGCGGATGAGCTGGCTCGGGTCGCGTCCGGCGCCGATGGTCTTTTCGTTATGGTCGAGCACCTCGATGCGTGGACGGAGGTGCTGCGGGACGGCGTCGGCGCGCCAGGCGGTGATGGGGATTTCGATGCCGTAGCGCCGCCGGATGAAATTGGAGAGGTCCTCTCTCAAAGAGTTGGCAGTGGGACGGAGGCTGCGGGCGGCCTCGGCCGCCTTTTCCGATAGCGGCATCAACTCGCGGCGAATAGCCTTCGGCAAGGAACGGAGCAGTTCGGCGACTTGCGCCTCGCGCAACCCGGGCACGGCCCATTCCAGGACTGAAGCGGGAATGGTCTGGACGAGGTGGCGCGCCAGCTTGAGGGTTACGCCGTCATGCTCCTCGCCCGGACTATAAGAGTATGAAAGCGTCACGTTACCGTCTCCGATTGAGACCACGTCGGGAAAGGCCTCGGCGTCGAAGTTCAAATCCTTCCCGCCGGTCAGATCGGATTCGGTAACGCAGAGGAAGCCCGGTTCAGGGTGGTCGCGGAGAAGGCGGTTCAACTCATCAATGGAGGAGATGTCTTCCATGCGCTTGGAGTAGAAATCGACCAGCGCTTGGTCGAGGTCGCCCAGGTCATGACAGCGCATCCGCGTTTGCCAGGTCTCGATTTTGTGACGGACGCGCTGGTTGTGCTCGAGGAAGGGGTAGGCCAAGCGGGGCGGGCGGGTCTGGGCGGAGGCCAAGGCCAGAAGTTGGCTCGCGGACAATGCGGTCTCATCCTGTTCGTGTTTGCCGAGTGTTGGCTCGGGCAAAAGCCGCCCTTCCACCAACGCGGCGCGAATGAAGATCCGCGTGGCCTCTTGGGGATTGATATTTCCATAAGCGACATTCCGCTTGCGCAACTCCAGCCCGTAAAGCGTGGTTTTCTCCTCGACCAGGACACGGCCGGAGGAAATGCTCCAGTGCGGATTATCGTGGCTAACGCGGCAAAGGTGCGGGGCAAGCTCGATAATCCACAGCGGGTCGATGCCGGCCACGGTACGGGCGAAAAGCCGGGAGGTCTCCACAATCTCCCCAGCCATGATCCACTCCGGCTGGGCAGTGGAGTCTGAAGCGGGGCGACCCTGAGCTTGTTTTCCACCCCGCTGTTTTAGCTTTTGCACCTGCCCAAGTGGTGATAGGAGCGCGGACGCCCTCGTCCGCGTCCCCAGAACGCCGCAGTCACGGACGAAGGCGTCCGCGCTCCTATCGCACACCTCAGGCAGCTCGACCTGGGCGGTTACTGGCTTTTTTTTCTCGAGTCGCTCAAACAGGGCCGAACCGGGGAAGATGGTCATTTGGCGGTTGCTGGCGCCTTTATAGACGTTGCGCTCGGACCGGTTGCCGACGTGACCAAGCAAACCGGCGAGGATGGAACGATGAATGGCATCGTAAGAGGCGCTGCTTTCGTTGAGGTGGAGCGTGCCGAGGTCTTCCAGCGATTCATGGAGCTGGGCGTGGAGGTCCTGCCACTCGCGCATTCGGTTGTAGGAAAGGAAGTTGGCCTTGCAGAACTTGCGGCGCTGGTTTTGGGTGCGAAGCCTCTCCCATTGATCGTGAACCGCATTCCAGACGTTGAGCAGAGTCAGAAAATCCGAGTGCGGGTCGGCAAACCGTTTGTGCGCCGCGGCGGCCGAGTCCTTTTGGTCGAGAGGGCGCTCGCGGGGGTCCTGGATGCTGAGGCCGGAGGCGATGATGAGCAGTTCCCTGACCGCATGCTCCCGCTGGGCTTGGAGCAGCATCCGGCCCAGGGCGGGATCGATCGGCAGGTGAGCGAGGTCACGCCCCAGCGGGGTTAATTGGCGTGCCTCATCGAGCGCGCCCAGTTCCTGCAGCAGCTTGTAGCCGCCCTCGATTGCGCCGGGAGAGGGCGGGTTGATGAACGGAAAGGTTTCTATCTGGCCGAGCCGAAACGCGGTCATCCGCAGAATGACCTCCGCCAGATTCGCCCGCTGAATCTCCGGCTGTGTATAAGGCGGGCGTTGGTTGAAATCTTCTGCCGAGTATAAGCGGACGCAGATCCCGTTCTCGACGCGCCCGCTGCGGCCCTTGCGCTGGTTGGCGCTGCTTTGAGAAACCGGCTCGATGGGCAGGCGCTTGGTCCGGTTGCGGGCATTGTAACGGCTGACCCGCGCCAACCCCGAATCAATGACATAACGGATGCCAGGAATAGTGAGCGAGGTTTCGGCGATGTTGGTGGCAATGATGATCTTGCGCCGCGGCACGGGCGCGAAAGCCCGCTGTTGCTCTCCGGAGCTGAGTCTGCCGAAAAGCGGGATAATCTCCGCCTCTTGGGCGAAGCGGCCTTTGAGCAGCTCGCCGGTTTCGCGGATGTCCCGTTCCGTCGGCATGAAGATGAGTACGTCGCCCCGCCCAGCCTGGCCCAGCACTTGCTCGGCTTGGCGCACGGCGGCGTCAATGTAGGTCATATCCCCGCTCTCTTCCGACGCGGCATCGAACGGAGCATAGACAACCTCAACCGGAAAGACGCGCCCGGAGACTTCGATAATGGGCGCGTGGCCAAAGGCGAGCGAGAAGGCCTCGGTGTCAATCGTTGCCGAAGTGATAATGAGCTTGAGTTCAGGGCGCTTGGCGAGCAGGCCCTTGAGATAGCCCAGGAGAAAGTCGATGTTCAGACTCCGTTCGTGCGCCTCGTCGATGATCAGCCCGTTGTATTCGGAGAGCAGCGGGTCACCCTGCGTTTCGGCCAGCAGAATGCCGTCGGTCATCAGCTTCATGTAGGTCTCGGGGCTGGAGCGGTCATCAAACCGGATCTTGCAGCCGACCTCCCTGCCCCAACTCACGTTGAGTTCCTCGGCGATCCGCCGCGAGATGGAAAGGGCGGCAACCCGCCGCGGCTGTGTGCAGCCGATCTTGGCCTCGATGCCGAGGCCGGCCTCCAAGCACATCTTGGGAAGTTGCGTGGTCTTGCCGGAGCCGGTCTCACCGGCGACAACAATCACTTGGTAGTCGCGGATGGCGGCCACAATCTCATCCTTCCTGGCTACGATCGGCAGTTCCGCCGGATAGGCGACTTCGGGCCGGCGCCGGGCACGGTCCTGCCGCAGAGCCACCGACGCCCGGGCCTGAGTCAAGAGCCGATTCAAAATCGAGTCATGCGCCTCCGGATGGTGATGGTCGCGCAATAAACGAACCAAGCGCGAGCCGAGCCGCACCCAATCGTGCAGCATTGCTCGCGGAAGCAAGTCTCGGAGTTCTTCGATTCGGACATCAGCCATGCCAGAGGAATCAATATAGCCTCTGGCGCGGCGCGCGGCAACGAAGGGACCTTCCTCGATCACGGCCAAACCAAGGAGGTGTATGTCTATGCGGGCTCAAAGGGCTCTTAACCTGGCAAACGCACAAGGTCTCCGAGGGTGAAAAGGGGCCGATTGTGGCCGCCTTCGCCCGCCTCCGGGTCTATGTGGGCGCCCAACCGATTCCCGAAAACGGGCGCTGGCTGCTAGTGCGCAATGATACCAGCGCCAAGATCAAGTACGCCCTGAGCAATGCCCCCGCGCAAACCTCAATGCTCGAACTGGTGCGGGTCAGCGGCGCGCGCTGGCCCATTGAGCGCTGCTTCCAGGAAGACAAATCCGAGCTCGGACTGGATCATCAATAGCGTACTGGCGAGTCCTGTCTTCACAGTCCGGTTATCGCTGGACGGCCCCTGCGAGTCTCTCCGCCTCCTGCAGCATGGTCGCCAGTCTTTTGGGACGGTGGTCGGCGCCCCACATTTCAGGGATGCCGTTGAGGCATGCGAGCAGCCGGCCGGGTGCGACTTCGGCGGCATACGGGCTTGATTCCAGCCATTCCGCAAACGCCCCGGCGGTTGCGGCCAGCCGCATAGCCGGGCCGGCGTCTTCCAAGGAGACGGCCTTCCCCGTATAGGGCAACGCCCAGGCATGCTCGCGGTAATCGGTTGTGCCCGGCAACCGGTAGCGAATGCGGACGATGCCCAAGTCCCCTTCGCCTTGCGTGTTGACCGCCAGCACGTACAGGGCGTTGCCGGATTCCGCGGCGCCGATTTCCGCCGCCGCCACGGTGTTGTCCCGGAACTGTTCTTTGGTGAGCTGGTGTTTCCGGTAGCCGATCTGCCGGTACGCCGTTACCCGGGCGGGGTTGAACTCGACCTGCACCTTCAAATCCAAAGCGGCCACCTTGAGGGCGCCGGCAAGCTTTGCCGCAAAATCCGTAGCCGCCTCCTCCGGCGTATTGATAAAGCCGTAACGCCCGTCGCCATCCCGTGAGAGTTCTTCGAGCAGGTAATCGTTGTATCCTTCCCAACCCACGCCGAAGCAATCCAGGGCGACGCCTTGCTTCCGGTGCGCCTCGACGCTTTTGCCGAGCACGGCCGGATCCACGTTGCCCAGGTTCGCCGCGCCGTCCGTGAGAAGCACGACGCGGTTGATGCCGTTGGCCAGGTAATGGCGCAGGGCGGTTGCGTAAGCGAGCCGCAGGGCCTCCTCCAGGTTGGTGCCGCCCTGGGGCGTCAGCTTGGCGGCGTCCTTGGCCACGCGCCCAGCTTGATCGCCGCTCACCCCATCGACCCACAAATAGGCCGTTCGCGCGAACAACACCACGCTGAGCCGGTCCTGCGGGTGGAGCTCAGACGCCAGGACGCGCAACGCCGCGTGAAGGATTTGCACGCGGTCGGCGCGCTCCATGGAGCCGGAATTGTCGAGCAGCAGGACCAGGTTCAAGGGGCGTCCGGCGGCTCGGCCTTGGGCGGCGGTCTTGATCGAAAAGCGGAGCAGATCCCGGTTCTGCTCGAAGGGGTCGCGCGCCCGTTCCCAGGTGAACCCGATCGGAATACCGGGCGCCGGTTCGGGGTCGCGATAATCGAAGGCGTTGAGGAATTCCTCGCTCCGGATGGAGGCGGGGTCGGGCATTTGGCCATTCGCCAGGCTGGCCGCCGCCAATTGAAACGAGACGTCGCTGACGTTCATCGAGAAGGTCGAGAATGGATTGTCGCGCGTCTGGACCTCCGGCTGCCAAGCCGGCGCGGCAGCCACATTCTGGCGGTGGCTAAGCGGCTTGTCGGTTTGCGCGAAAATCCGCTGCGCTGGGGGAACAAGGCTGTCACCGAGATACATGGCGCCGACCATTCCCGCGGCGCCATTTGCGGATTGGTTTGCAACTGCGACGCTGTTGGCTCCTCCGGGTGGAGAGAAGCTGGAGATCGCCGGGCTCGGTGCAAACTGATTTGTCACCGGCACCGATGCCGGTTCGCCCGCCACGAGGCCGCCTCCCACGTATCCTCCGTAGGCCGCGCCTCCGTAGGCCGCGCCTCCGTAGGCCGCGCCCATTCTGAGGTCGGGTTTCGGCGCGGCTGCCGGCCGAGACGGAAACCCATTCTTCACTACGCGCGATTGGTTGGAATTCCGCGCCAACAGACCATACCGTTTCAAGAACATGAGCTTGTGGGTTGCGCCGAGATCGTCCGCAGGACGGCTTGGAGCCGGCGGCGGCTGCGCCGGAAGGGGAGGGGTGCCCTTGGGCTTTTTCGCTGCCTCCTGATCCGAGACTTCTTGCTCGACTTGGCCGGCTAAGAACACTGATCTTCCCGAAGAGGAGTTGGGCGTAGCAGTGGACGGCTGAGGGCTGGCTGAGGCACCCGGCTCTTTGGCCTCCTGGCCGGCTTGCCTCGACACAGCCCTGCTGAATGCCCTTCCAACCTGCGGCTGGTCACCGAGGGTCGGCGCCTTTTGATCCGCCAACGCTCCAGGCGGGACCCGTTGGTTTAAGGCGACCCAAGCCCCGCCTCCAACACGGCCGGCTGTCCCCGTCCCACCAATGGGGATAGAAACGACGGCGTTCTTCGCTGTAGATTCGGACGCCTTGAGCTGTTCGTTTGGAGGCTTTCCGGCGGAGGCGGTCAGGGCTTGCGGGGGCACTCTGGTGGAAAGCGTTGAGAGCTCGGGGCCGGCGCCATTGGCCAGGGCCGCGTAGCTTCTGAGCTTCGCCCTGGACAAAGCGGGCAGCAAGAGGCCGGCGAAAGTCAGCATGAGCACCGCCGCAATTCCCGCCGGAATCAACCAGGAGAAGCGGTTTCGAGCCGGCGTGGCGAACGGCTCCGGCCTTACCGTCTTGAAATGCTGGAGCAACGTCTGACGGCGGTCCCCGCGGAGTTTCGGCTCAGGTTCGACCGCTCCTGCCTGCGGCGTCACGGCTTCGCGGACCAGGTCGATGGTACCCTTCAATCGTTCGCAGAGACGCGTCAATTCCGCGCTGTTCTCGATCTCCTGCTGAAGCTTGGCGGCATCGGCCTCGGACATTTCACCCAGGAGCAGCGCCGTCAGCCGGACCTCGGCCTCGTCTGGAGGAGTGTTGCGAAATTCGGGGGTCATGGCACAACTCCATTTCTGGCCAACTCGTCGGCCAGGGCCTTCAACGCGTGGTGCAACAGGTAACCGACGTGGCCGACGGTCAGCCCCGTCCGCGCGCTGATCTCTTTATAGGATAAGCCCTCGTTGAACTTGAGCCGGATCAGTTCCCGGTTGCGCTCATCGAGGGTCTCCAGGCTCAGGCGCACCAGGCCGATGTTTTCCCAGCGCGCGATTTGCTCGTCCGGCAGCGGCTGAGGATCGGGCCTTTCGGGCCCCGGGCCTCCGCTCTCACTGTCAGGCGAATTGAACGGGACAATCTTTTGCGCCGCGCGCCGGTGGTTCAACGCCAGGTTATGCACCGTGCGATAGAGCCATCGCCGGGGCTGGCGGACTTCATCAAATTGGGCGTGCAGTCTCACAAAGCTTTCCTGGACAATGTCCTCTGCGGCTGCGCGTTCCCCTGCCAGGCGCAAGGCATAACTCAGCAGGGGCGATTCGAGGGTCTCAAAGAGTCCCTCAATCGTTTCCCGCTGGCGGGGCTCGGCGCTGGCCGGATCGGGTTGAGTTAGGGCCATGCTCAGTAAAACTTGGGCCGGGTTTATCCAGGCTCTTCTTCGGCGCCATCGCACCGGACATCGTCTTTCACCCTAGACGACATCCGGTGGGGCAATTTCTTAGACGAAAAATGATCTCTGGATGCTCCGGGGATGCTTCACTCTTTGGGGGCTCCCGTTCGCGCGAACAGCCGCGTCTTCAAGCCCGCGGCCGTTAGCCAACCCGCTGTTCGTCAAACAGTGAGCTTCATTGTCCGGCCGGTTCCAGCGGCACGGCCACAAAGCGTTCACGCGCCATTTCCGAGCCGAAGGCGATGCAAGCCAGTTCGTCTTCCTCGGTCAGGCCGGGATAGTTCTCCAGGATTTCCGCCTGCGTGCTGCCGCTGGCCGGCATGGCCAAGATGAGCGAGACCCAAATCCCATGCCCGCGGATGCATGGCTTGCCGCCGCAACGGGCGGGGTCGATCCAGATACGTTCCAACAATTGTTCTCGTGTCATACCCGCTCTATCCTAACAGAAGACCTGCTCCATTGTAAGGGCAATCCACGCCTGTTCTTGTTCAGGCGCGGCTCAGGGAGACAGATGCGATTGCGGGTATTTGAACAGCAGGCCGACCTCCACCGCTTGACGCTTAAGCGGCTCGGTTTCCTCCGGTTTGAGCGAGACGAATTTCGGGGCCGGGCGCAGGGCTAGCTGCAGGCACTTGAGGTCGGCGAGATGAACGGCGAAGTCATTGTTCAACAGAGTTAAACCTTGCGTGACGGCTTGTAACGGCTTTTGTAACGACCTGGACATCGAGCTCACCCAATGTTTACGCGGGTTGTAACGACGTAACGGCTCCAGCCCCCCAAAGGCCCCCTGCCACCGCCCTTGACCTTGCCCAGCCTTCGCGTTCAGGCTTTACAAAGTGCCCCGATCGGCTACAACTCCGTCAATCTAATGGCTATTGGCAAGCAAATCCGGCTCAATCGCATCTTTGCCCATCCGAGCGGGCGGCTCTGCTCGGTGGCGGTGGACCATTTTATCGGCTATGGCAAACTCTCCCCTGGGGGCGGGCTATCGAACCTGCCGCTTGCCCTGTCGAAAATCGCGGCGGGGATGCCGGGCGCGGTGACCATGAGCAAAGGCACCGCGATGAATTGCTGGGCGCCTTACGCCGGGAGGATTCCGCTCATCGTGCAGGCGGGCTGCTTCACGGCGGACGACCGCGTCATTGAGTGCGTGACAACGCCCGAGGAGTGCGTGCGATTGGGGGCGGACGCCATCGCCATTGCGATTGGCATTTTCGGGCCGAACGAGGGCCGGTTCATCAAGATGCTCATGGACACCGTGGCGCGGGCGGCGCAATACGATCTGCCGGTGATAGCACACATTTATCCACGGGATTTTTCCGGGACGACCCCCCGCATCGTGTTCGACCCCGAAGGCATCCTTTGGGCGGCGCGCGTCGGGATAGAGGCGGGTGCGGATGTAATCAAGGTTGGTTACACCGGCGAGGTCGCCTCGTTCAGGCGCGTGGTGGAGAGCTCGCCGGTGCCGGTCGTTGCCGCCGGCGGGCCGAGGGCGAAAAACGTTCGCGAGGCACTCACGGCGATGTCGCAGGTGGTGCAGGCCGGAGGGCGCGGCGCGACCATCGGGCGGAACATCTGGGGCGTAGCAAAAACGACCGAAGCTTGCCGGGCCTTCAAGGCGGTGATCCTCGAAGGCGTTGGCGTGGACGAGGCGCTCAAGGCTGAAGGGCTGACCGGTGACGAATGACGGGTATCAACGAGGAGTCTATGGGATGAGAAATGCCAAACCAGCCACGGCGCATGTTTGGTTTGCGCGCCTTAGCTCCAGACCGCCGCCGTTATGAAGAATTCAGGGCCAAAACTCTTTGACGTGCTCGGCCTGGGTTGCGCCGCCGTGGACGACTTGCTCTATGTCCCGTCCTTCCCCCGCGCCGACCAAAAGGTGAGAGTAGAGCGCAGTCTCAGGCGCTGCGGCGGGCTGACCGGGGCGGCCTTGGTGACCGCGGCGCGTTTGGGGGCCAAATGCGCTTACGCGGGCCGTTTGGGCACAGACGACTACTCGCGCCAAGTCGAGGAGGATTTCCGGCGTGAATCCGTCGATGTCTCCCATGCGCCGCGCTCCCCAAAGGCCGGCGTTGTGCGCTCGGTGATTGTCGTTGGAGAAAGAGCCGGGAGCCGCAACGTCTTTTACCAGGTTGCGGGCCTGACCGGGGCGCACGATACGTTGCCCGCCGCCGCGGTCATCCGCGCGTCGAAGGTTCTGTTCATCGACCATTACGGGATGCGCGGCAACTTGCGGGCGGCGCAGGTGGCCCGCGCGTCTGGCGTGGCGGTCGTAGCCGATTTCGAGGAAGAGGAAGTTCCTCTGTTCCAGCGGGTCGTGGACCTGGTGGATCACCTCATTGTCTCCCAGGACTTTGCGCTTCGCATGACCGGAGAAACGTGCGGCTCAAGGGCGGCCCTGGCGCTCTGGCGGACCACCCGCGCGGCAGTGATCCTCACCCACGGAGCAAAGGGTTGCTGGAGCGTATCGCCGGAGGCTCCGGACACGGCCATTGGTTACCTCGCGTTCGACGTGCCGGCCGCCAACACGACCGGCTGCGGCGACGTCTTTCATGGCGCCTACGCGGCGAGCCTAGCCCGCGGCGAGCCGCTTCCCGAGCGAATTCGATTCGCGTCCGCCGCCGCCGCTCTCAAGGCGATGCGGAACGAGATTCCCCGGCTGGCCGCGGTGAAGACATTTCTGCGCGCGAGACCGTCCTCCCTTAGGAATGCGAAATTTACGTACGTGCCCCCGCCCACGAGGCCCTCGCCCTCGCACAACTCTCATGGAAGTCAGGAATCCAATCGCTAACCTATGAAGCGCTCCTCTGTCGTTGATGCCCTGGAAGAAGCCCTGGCGGAACTGCCCATCCTCGACGTCCACACGCACCTGTGTGGCGCCCGGTTGGCGGCGCGTGGCCTGCACGATATCCTCCTCTACCACATGCTGGTCAGTGACCTTTACGCCGCAGGCTGTCCTAGCGGCGCGCGACTCACCCAGTTCCCCAATTGGCCCGCAAGGGAGGAGGCGCATCAACGGGTCGAGGAGGCGCTCCCTTACCTCCCATACATTCGCAATACAAGCGGCTGCTGGGGCGTGCGGATCATTCTGAAAGACCTTTACGGCTGGAACGAGCCGCTCGGGCCTGACAATTGGCGCCAACTCGACGATAGGGTCAGGGAACGCGCCGACGACACGGCATGGGCGCGCTCCATTTTGAAACGAGCCAACATTCGGCGCACCTGCGCCGAGTACTGCCGCCGAGGAAAGGGCGATGGGGACGACGTCCTTCAGTATTCGCTGGAGTGGGGCATGTTCATGCGGACGCAGTGGGGCGAATTCGACACGGCGGTGTATGACCTGGAGCGAACCTGGGGCCGGCCGCCGGAGGCGCCCCTGGCGATCGGCGGTCGGCCGCGGCCAACCAATGAGCGCACCATCAAAACGCTGGAGGACGTGCATGCCGCCATCGAGCATTACGTCAAGAGCATCCCCTACGACCGGGTCGTTTCGACTGCCACGGGAATCTCGACCGACATCGACTACCGCCTTCCCACAGATGACGAAATGCGCGCGGCACTGGCCCGCCGGGCGGAGGCAGGGGCTGCTGAGCGGGATATCTACGCGGCGTACATCGGCGAGGCATTCCTGGCCGAGTTGGAAAAACACGGGGATGAGATTGTGTTTCAGTTCAGCCTTGGGGCTGAGCCGCTGCCCTTCGAGACGGCCAGCCGCATTTCGCAGAAAACCCTTGCTCAGCTCGCCGAAATCGTGGGCCGGCACCCGAGACTCCGGTTCCAATGTTTCGTGGCCAGCCGCCACGCCAACCAGACGTTGTGTACGATGTGCCGCGAACTGCCCAATTTCAGCGTGGCCGGCTTCTGGTGGCACAACTTCTTCCCGGGCGCCATCCGGCACGTGATGGCGGAGCGGTTGGACATGGTGCCGGTCAACAAACAGGCCGGTTTCTTCTCCGACGCCTACGTTGCAGAGTGGAGCTATGCCAAGACGATTATCGTGCGCAAGCAGATGGCCCATGTCCTGGCAGAGAAGATTTCGCAGGGCCAATATTCCTTTGACGAAGCGGTCGGAGTGGCGCTGGCGCTCCTCTTCGACACACCGCAGACCCTGCTCGGCATGACGCCAGAACTGGGGAAAGCCAAACGCTGAGAGGAGCGTCGGCCGGATCGTAGCGCGAGCGGGGTCGGCAATCTGAAATCTGAAATCTGAGATCAAATGGCGCCCGGTGCATGCGACAGGAACGCGGGCGCCCTCGTCCGCGTCTGGAGCAGGCCGCACTCGCGGACGAGGGCGCCCGCGCTCCTGTCACCATCCGAGCACGGTTACAAGCAGACTACGATACGATTATGAAAATTGGCCTTTATCTTGCAATTCTGAGTTCTTTGAAATTTGAGGAGGCGCTGGACTATGCCGCCTCGCTTGGTCTCAAAACGGTCGAGCTTGGGGCCGGGGCTTATGGTGCCAGCCCCCATTGTGATGCCCACGCCCTGTTAGAAAGCGACCAGAAAAGGAGGGAACTGCTCCAGGCCGTCCGCTCGCGCGGGCTGGAGATCTCGGCCCTGAACGCGGCCGGCAACCCGCTCCACCCGAACCGCCAAATCGCCGCGGCGCATGACGCCGATTTCCGAAAATGCATCCGGTTGGCGCGGACATTGGGCGTGCAAGTGGTGATCAACTTCAGCGGATGCCCCGGAGGGGCACCGGGCGACCAGCAGCCGAATTGGGTGACTTGTCCCTGGCCTCCGGATTACCTCAACATTCTCAAATACCAATGGGAGCAAGTGGTCATTCCATATTGGCGTGAGGTGGCACAGTTCGCTGAACAGCACGGCGTCAAGCGGATCGCCCTCGAGATGCATCCTGGTTTCGTGGTCTATAACCCGGAGACGCTGCTCAAGCTGCGGGCCGCCGCCGGTCCCGCCATCGGCGCGAATTTCGACCCCTCGCATTTGTTCTGGCAGGGCATTGACCCATGCGCGGCATTAAGGGCGCTGCGCGGGGCGGTCTGGCACGTGCATGCGAAGGACACGCGAGTGCAGGAATGGAATTCGCGCGTAAACGGCGTGCTTGATACGAAACATTACAGCGACGAATTAAACCGCGCGTGGCTCTTCCGCGCTGTAGGCTATGGCAACCCGCGCCAGTTCTGGTGTGACTTTGTCTCGACCTTGCGCATGATTGGCTACGACGGCGCGCTCTCCGTCGAACACGAGGATAGCCTCATGAGTCCTCATGAAGGCCTGGAGAAGGCAATCCGCTTTCTCCAAACCATTGTCTTTCATGAACCTCAAGGGCAAGTGACTTGGGCGTAGCTCCCTGCTTATATCCGCTCGGATAAGAAACCGCAGTCTCATTGGGCATTGAGCATTAGGCATTGATCATTTTGGCATCGAGGCACGCTCCAATGGCCAATGACAAATGCCCAATGCTTAATGGGAAATGCCAATGGGCGCCTGGCAGGGCCGCGACGCCTGGCTGCGTCTTTGCACAGGCAGCAGAACGTCTCTAGCTCGCCGTGGAGTATTTCCGGCAGAGTTCTTCAATCCGGGCCATCTGCCGGGGGATCTCGGTCTCGGGATGGGCGCCTTCGTATTCAAGCGACATGAACCCGTGGTAGCCTGCCTTTGCAAACATCTGCCAAACCCGGTCCAGATCGATCGGGTCGCCGTTGTCGAAATTGGGGCGGATATGGGTGTGGGTCGCAAAAGGGACGCACATCTCGATCTGTGCGTAGCCGTCAAGGGTAGCCGTGGGGATGAAATGGGTGATATCAAGGTTAATCCCCGCAAAGGGAGAATTCACCCGGTGCATGATTTCCAGGCACGTTTCCGCTTCCTGGGTGATGCCTCCGTGGTCTTCGACGCCCAGGGTGATGCCCTTCTCGCCCGCGTAATCGCAGGCCGGCTTCATGGTCTCGACCACCCAGTCGATTCCCTGCGCCACAGAGGCGCCGCGAGGGAGTTTGCCGCCAAAGACCCGCAGGTGGGAAGCCCCCAGCCGGTCGGTGACATCTATCCAATGCTTGATCTCCCGCAGAACATTGGCCCGCCTCTCGGGCGTTGCCTGGACCATGGAGGAGCCGCACGCCGCCCCGGAGAACGGAATTCCGCATTGAAAAGCCAGGTGCCGCAGCCCGGCCAGATAATCGGGTTCGGTGGAGCGGAACCAATAAACGGTCATGTCCAGGCCAACGGTCCTCAATTCCACGCCCTTGCGAATGAACTCTTCCATGGACATCCGCCCGCTGGCGAGAGACTTGCGGAACGAGTAGGCGCAACAACCCGCGAAAAGGCGCGCTTCCCGTGGGGAACCTTCCGAATCGTCCGCCTTGGCCTTGGACTCTCCGAGGCCCAGTCCGGTTCCCAGCAGGGCCGCCGCGCCGGCGGCCCTAAAGAATTCTCTGCGACGTAGTTTCATAATCAGGTGTTTTGGCTCAGATTGCGACGCTCGGCGGCGATTCGCAATCCCGATTCCCACAAATGCGAGAAAAAGTATGTGGAGGTCACAAGATTTTTGGACAGGGGTTGTCACACGTGCTACTAGATACTATAATTGGCACAAATACCAAAGAGAGCGATGGAGGTCATCAAATTTCGGACGGAGATGGTCATGAATGCTACCACATACTACGTGAAGTCCGAATGCATAACCAAGCGTCGTCTGACGCGAAAACCAGGTTTAGGACATAGGGTTTGCCAGAAACAGGACAGTGGGGGGACGCTGGTCCGGGCCGCCATCTCCGCCGGGGCGGGCTTGGCATAGTTCCTGCGCGTGAATGACTCAAGGCGACCGCAACAGTATGAGCGACACAGCAGCAGGACTCTCCGGGGAGGTTCTCGGCAGGCAAGATTCGAGTGCCAGCCTGTGCCCCTGCGAACCCGGCCTCGACCTCGACTCGTCCGGGGCCTCGTGCGCCGGAGTTGGGGTATTACGCCCCACGCGCCTTGTGACGCCGAGTGCAACCGGCTTAAAGGGAAGCCGGGCCCCGGCCGGCGCTGAATGTTCGGGCTCAACGAGTTGTTTGGGCCGGCCTTCGGCAAGGGGAAGGTTTCTATTTGTTGGGGAGCGGAAACTCTACCTCCGCGGTGTCACTTATGGGACCTTTTGCCCGGATGAGGAGGGCGAGGAATTCCATCATCCGGAACCAGTGGCGCGCGATTTTGGACAGATGGTGGAGGCGGGCTTTAACACTGTTCGCACGTACACGGTTCCACCGGGCTGGTTCTTGGACCTGGCGCGGGCCAACGGCCTGTGGGTGATGGCAGGGGTGCCCTGGGAACAGCACATCACGTTCTTGGATGAGCCCAAACGGCGACACTCCATCGAGCAAACGATCCGTTCGGGGGTGCGGGCCTGTGCGGGACACCCTGCCATCCTTTGTTACGCGATCGGGAACGAGATTCCAGCTTCGATCGTCCGTTGGTACGGGGCGCGTCGTGTGGAGAGGTTCATCAAGGTTCTCTACGACGCGGCGAAAGAAGAGGACCCGGCAGGGTTGGTGACGTATATCAATTATCCCTCCACCGAGTACCTGCGGTTGCCGTTTCTGGACCTGGTTTGTTTCAACGTCTATTTGGAGGCGGAAGCAGCCTTTGGGGCGTATGTTGCGCGGCTGCACAACCTGGCGAGGGAGCGCCCTTTGGTTGCAGCCGAACTCGGTCTGGACAGCCGGCGGAATGGGGAGGCAGCCCAAGCGGGCTCGCTGGCCTGGCAGGTGCGAAAGACGATGGCGTCCGGTTGCGCCGGGGCATTTGTCTTCGGTTGGACTGACGAATGGCACCGTGGCGGGTGTGAGGTGGCTGATTGGGATTTCGGCCTTACGACCCGAAACCGCCTGGCTAAGCCAGCCTTGGCGGCGGTTAATGACGCGTTCGACAATTCCCCCTTTCCGAAGGCAATGGCGTGGCCGCGTGTATCCGTGGTGGTTTGCACGCACAATGGCGGCAAAACGCTGGGCGAATGCGTGCGGGCTCTGGAGCGGCTGGATTACCCGGATTTTGAGGTCATCGTGGTAGATGACGGTTCGACCGACAACTCGAGCGCCATCGCCTCCGAATTGAACTGTCGGCTTATCCGGACCGAGAACCAAGGGTTGAGCAGCGCTCGAAACACCGGTCTGGCCGCGGCAACTGGGCAGATCGTGGCCTACCTGGATGATGATGCTTATCCCGATCCACATTGGCTCAAGTATCTGGCCATTACTTTTGCGAACACCGCGCATTGCGGCGCGGGGGGGCCCAATCTCGTTCCCCCGGAAGACAATGCCGTAGCCCAGTGTGTCGGCAACGCGCCCGGAGGCCCTCTCCACGTGCTGCTCACCGATACGGTTGCCGAGCACATCCCGGGCTGCAACATGGCCTTTCGCCGGGAGCGCTTGGCCGCAATTGGCGGGTTTGACCCGCGGTTCCGAATCGCGGGAGATGATGTGGATATCTGCTGGCGCCTGCAGGCCAAAGGCTGGACCATCGGATACAATCCCGCGGCGGTCGTGTGGCATCACCGGCGCGGTTCGATCCGAGCCTTTCTGAAGCAACAGAAGGGATATGGGCAGGCCGAGGCCTTGCTCCAGGCAAAGTGGCCGGAGAAATTCAACCACGCCGGGCAGGTGGCATGGTCAGGACGGCTTTACGGCTCGGGCTTCGCACGCGCCTTCGGGCTTGTCAGCCGGATCTATCATGGGCAATGGGGGACGGCCCCTTTCCAGATGCGCCAGGACCCCGTGGCGGGTTTCTTGCGCCATCTCCCGGCCATGCCGGAGTGGCTGCTGATTGTCCTGTTTCTTGCCTTTTTGTCCGGGCTGGGAGGGGTCTGGCACGGGTTGCTTTGGGCCGTTCCGGGTCTTGTGCTGGCGGTCGGGCTGAGCGCAGGCCAGGCCGTCCTGAGCGCCGCTGAGGCGACGCGATTTGGCCGGTATGGCTCCTCGGCATTCAGGCTCTTTGGCCTTCGCTCCCTAACCGCTCTGCTCCATCTGCTGCAACCGGCGGGCAGGCTATGGGGCCGCCTGAGCCTTGGCCTTGTGCCGGGCCGAGCGCGGACGGGGAGAGGTTTCATCTGGCCGCTGCAATGCCGCTTGAGCGTCTGGTCAGACGAGTGGAGAGCGCCGGAAACGGTTTTGAAGGACCTGGAACGAGCGATTCGAGAGGCGGGTTGCGCCCCCCTGCGCGGAGGCGAATATGATCGATGGGATATGGAGGTGCGAGGGGGGCTGCTAGCCTCCACGCGGCTGTTGATGGCGGTCGAGGAGCATGGGAATGGGCGACAGATATATTGCTACCGCCTATGGCCTCGATACACGGGGCTCGCTGGAATGGGCGGAGTTGCGCCCCTGCTGCTGAGCCTCTGGGCGGGCACGGAGGGGGTATGGTCGATGGCGGCGGTTTTCGCGGGGGTTGCCGTGGCGGTCGCCGGCTGCTCGGTGCTGGAGTGTGGTTCGGCGATGGCGTTGCTCCGGAGGCTGGTTAGGGGGCGGGTTGAGCGCCGCAAGGCGCTTGGCGCTGGGAAGGCAGCGGCTCCAGGCGCTCTCGGGGGGAAGTTCGCTCCCCTAGCCACAATCCTCCAAACATCCAACGAAAAGGAGCCGGTATGACCCGGGGCGGACGCACTGGCTTTACACTGGTCGAGCTCCTGGTGGTGATCGCCATCATCGCCCTTCTGGCGGGAATGCTCTTGCCGGCGCTGAGCGGCGCGCAGCAGCGGGCGCGAGCCACCCAATGCCTCAACAACCTACGGCAGTTGAGCCAGGCAACGTTCCTCTACTGCAACGACCAAATGGGCCGGCTGCCGTTTGCCTGGTACGACGACCCCGACCCTAAGATCAACAGTTTCTATGCTCTGCTAAAGCCGGTGCTCTACGGCACGGGCTTTGATGGCTACGGTGACTTCGGCATGGGGGTGTTTGCCTGTCCCGTACGAATGAACGAACCGTTGGTAGGGCCGAACCCGATGCGGATCAGCTACGGGATGAATGCCTACAATTCCATCAGTTTTCCTGACCCGCGAACTCGAAAATTATCCCAAGCGTCGATCTCGTCCAGCACGACCGTCCTGCTGGCGGATATTGCCTTTGCTTACAACCACCCTCCGCTGAGGACGCTCCAGGGGTCCCAGGTCGGATACAAGCATCAGCAGCGGGCCAATGTCGCGTTCTTCGACGGGCATGCGAGCGCACATGCACTGAATCGAACCAATGGAATTGCTATGAGATTCTGAACTGGAAACCACCGGGCCGCAGTGGGCGTCGTTCGTGCCGCCTGGCGGGCCAAGATGCGGATGCAACAGCCCAACATTAATACCAACGAGTACTGGAACTCGGTCTATGAGCGCGAGTGGAAGTCGGGGGCCGCTCAAGGCGAGGATTATTCCCGGGATTACGGCCCCATCCATGATGCCATTGTGGGACTAATTCCCGAAGGCAGCCGAGTGCTGGACGTGGCCTGCGGGCCGGGCGTGCTTTGCCGCAAGATCAAGGAGCGAGTGCCAGGAACGGAGGTAATGGGCATTGACTTTTCCGATTACGCGCTGGCGCGGAACCGGGAACGGGATCGCATTTTGGGAATCGAGTATTGCTGCCTGGATATTCGCACAGCCCTGGAATCGATCAGACGGAGCTTCGACGTCGTTACCATGTGCGAAGTACTTGAACACCTGGAGGATCCCGACAACGTGGTGGCCGCGGCACTCGTGCTGTTGAAGTCGGGAGGGCGGTTCATCCTGACCTGCCCGCATGATGACGGAATCCCAGACCCGGAGCACGTGCGGCTGTGGGGCCATGACGAACTGTTTCATTTGCTGGCGCCTTACAGTGACACGGTCAGTTTCATGCATTTTCCACCGCCGTATTTCCACGTCTGGATGCTGGCCTACCTGACGAAAAAGCCAGTCGATGTGAAGGGAGGGAGCCTCGAATGAGTGTCATCCCGCTCAACTACGTGGTTAGGGTGTTGCGGTACCTGCGGCCGCATTGGCGGCTGGCTGCCAGTGCCGTTGTGCTCACCGTTTTGGCGTCGCTGGCCGCGCTGCTAACGCCCTGGCCGCTAAAAATCGTGGTGGACAACGTCCTGCAACAACACCCGGTGTCGCCGGGTTTGAAGGGCCTGCTTGGCTCGACGGCGGGCAGCCGTGTGGGATTGCTGGTTTTCGCGGTGGTGGCCAGCCTCTTCATCGCCCTGGTGATGAATGGACTGCACGTGCTGAACAACTACGTCAACACGAAGATTGACCAGCACATCACCCTGGATTTTCGCAGTCAGTTGTTCCTGCACGCGCAGCGGTTGTCTCTCGCCTTCCATGATCGCCGCCGGTCGGGCCTGCTCATTTATATGATCAACAATCAGGGGGACGCCCCCTCCGGCCTGCTCATGACTATCCCCATGCTAGGCGAAAGCGCCCTGACGTTGATTGGGATGTTCTGGATTTCCTTCCGCATGGACGCGAACCTGGCGCTAGTGTCCTTGGCCGTCGTACCCTTCCTCTATTATTCCGTTGGGTATTACGCCACCCACATACAAGACCGGCTGCGCTATGTGAGGAACCTGGAGGCTGAATCCCTGGCGGTCATTCACGAAAGCCTCTCCATGATGCGCGTTGTCGTGGCCTTTGGCCGGGAAGAGCATGAGTTCCGCCGTTTTCGGGACCAGACAGCCACAGCGGTTGGTGAACGCGTAAGAGTCACGGTTCGACAGACGGTGTTCACCCTGGCGGTAAACATGATCACGGCCATTGGGTCGGCCCTCGTGCTCGGTTTGGGCGCCTACCACGTCTTGCAAAACCGATTGACGGTCGGGGACATGCTGGTGGTCATCGCTTACATAGCCGCAGTCTATAAACCCCTAGAGACCATCAGTTATACGATCGGCTCGCTTCAGGACCGTTTCATTAGCCTGAGGAGCACCTTCCATCTCCTGGATAGGGAATCCGACATCAAGGACTCGCCCCATGCCCGAGCCATGCGGCATGCCCACGGCAACGTTGCTTTTGAGAACGTTGCCTTCAGTTACTCTGGCCGCAGCGACACGCTTAAAGACATTACCTTTGAGGCAGAGCCAGGGCAGGCCATCGGTATCGTGGGGCCGACAGGCGCCGGCAAGAGTACCCTGGTGAGCCTGCTGCCCAGGTTCTACGACCCCAATGCGGGCCGCATTCTCCTCGATGGGACGGATACACACGAGTTCACGCTCCAGTCGCTGCGCCAGCAGATCAGCATCGTGCTCCAGGAACCGCTCCTGTTTTCCGGCAGCATCGCGGAGAACATCCGTTACGGGCGGCTCGACGCGACGATGGGAGAGATTATGGAGGCGGCGAGGGCGGCCAATGCCCATGACTTCATCATGCGCCTGCCGAAGAAGTACGAAACCCAACTGGGCGAGCGTGGCGCGGCCATTTCCGGGGGCGAGCGCCAGCGCATCTCGGTGGCGCGCGCCTTCTTAAAGGACGCGCCCATCCTGATCCTGGATGAGCCGACTTCTTCGGTGGATTCGAAAACCGAAGCAGTAATTTTGGATGCGTTGGACCGTTTAATGGTCGGGCGCACCACCTTCATGATTGCGCACCGCCTTTCGACCTTGCACCACGCCGATCTTATCCTGGTTCTCAATGGAGGCCGATTAGTCGAGCAGGGGACCCAGGAAGACCTGCTGCGCCGGGAGGGTCTTTACAGGCAACTCTACAACGCTCAGATCGGAGCCTTGCGGAAGCCACAGGCCAAAACCCCGCCCGCCCCGGTTCTTGTATGAATATCGCGCACCGGCAGAAGATTATCTTGCTCGGCTTTCTGAGCCATTTCCCGGTGGCCGGGGTCGCGTGGCAGACCATTCACTACCTGATTGGTTTCCGGCGCCTCGGCTATGAAGTGTACTATGTGGAAGCGCATGGTTGCACACCCGGCAAGCTCATGGAAAGCGTGAAGGACGACGGCCCGGCGCGCGCGGCCGAATACATCGCGGGCGTGATGCGGCGGTTCGGCCTGGACGGACACTGGGCTTATCACGCCATCTACGACTCTCGCTGCCTCGGCATGAGTGAAACCCAGCTTGGCGGCCTCTATGGCTCGGCGGCGCTCATTATCAACTTGCACGGCAGCCATCTGCCAACACCAGAGCTGACCGCGACCAATCGCCTTGTCTATCTCGGCACGGATCCGGTGGATATCGAGATCGACGTTTCCCAGGGCAAGCGGGAGGCGATCGATTATCTGGCGCCCCACTGCGCCTTTTTCACCTACGGCGAGAATCTCGGACGGCCCGGGTGCCTGGTGCCCAAGCCGGAGCCGTTCGAATTTCGTCCCACCCGCCAGCCGGTGATCATGGACCTATGGGAGCGATACGGAACAGGAAAGGGAACCGTCTTTACGACCGTCGGAAACTGGCGCCAGGCGTGGCGGCAGGTCGATTTCAATGGCCAGTGTTACAAATGGAGCAAACACTTCGAATTCAGGAAATTCATTACCCTGCCACGCCGCGTGGCACAAACGTTTGAATTGGCCCTGAGCGGATACGAACCGGAGGACAAGCGCCTGCTCGAGGCAAACGGATGGCGGGTGCGCCATGCCCTCGACATCTCGCAGGACCTCGACAACTACCGTGGTTACATTGCCGGCTCTCGGGGCGAATTCACGGTGGCCAAGGACCAGAACATCCGGCTGCGCAGTGGATGGTTCAGCGATCGCGCCGCCACGTATCTCGCCGCCGGAAGACCCGTCGTCACTCAAGAGACCGGCTTCAGCAATATCCTTCCCACCGGCGAAGGGTTGTTTTCCTTCTCAACGATGGAGGAGATTATCGCCGCCGTCGAAGCGATCAATCCCGACTACGAGCGTCATCGCCGTGCCGCGCGGCGGATTGCCCAAGAGTGTTTCAGCCATGACGTGGTCCTGGGAGGTTTCTTGCGGGAGTTGGGCCTTCCGGTGCCAGCGTCGCGAGCTTGCCACTCTCCCACGAAGCATACGGCTGGTGATTCGCCCGGAGGGAAACCGTTGCAGGCGACACTTCCCCCGCCGCTGGTCGTGAGGCCCGTTGGGCGCTGGCCTACGCGCCTGCCGGTGGATACGGTGCGAACCGCCGAGGCCCTGCCACCGCCAGCCGCTGTTCGTTGCGAAGCGCCTCCCGGCGCGCCAGCCTCGATTGTCGTAGTTACGCGTGATGCCCTGGCCTACACCCGGATGTGCCTGACGAGCCTCTTTCATGCCGGTTGGCGCCAGGGCGATGATCTCGTGGTCGTGGATAACGCCTCTGGCGACGGGACGTTGGACTATCTGAGCGAGGTGACGCGGGTGAATCCCTTTGTGCGTGTTGTGCTCAATGAGGAGAATCGGGGTTTCGCCGCGGCAACGAACCAAGGCTTGGCGCTAGCCAAGGGTGAGGTGCTCATCCTGCTCAACAACGACACGCTGGTTTTGCCAGGCTGGTGTGACCGCCTGGCGAGGTGGCTGCAAGATACCGCTATCGGCCTGGTGGGGCCGGTGACCAATCATACCTGCAACGAGGCGCAAGTGGATGCGCCGTACCGCACTTACTCGGAAATGGCAGAGTTCGCCACGCTCTATACTTCGAACCGGTTGGGGCAGGGGAAGGACCTCCGCATGCTGGCGATGTTCTGCCTGGCTATGAGGCGCGATGTCTTTAGCCGGGTCGGCGCCCTGGATGAACAGTTCGAGGTCGGCATGTTCGAAGATGACGATTACGCCGAGCGTGTGCGGCGGGCAGGGTTGCGCGTTGTTTGCGCGGAGGACGTGTTTGTGCATCACTTCGGGCAGGCCTCGTTGGGCGAGCTTTGCGCCAGGGGAGAGTATGACCGCGTCTTTGAAGCCAATCGCCGGCGCTATGAAACCAAGTGGAAGACGAAGTGGCACCCGCACGCGCGGCGTATCACACCTGAATACGAGCAACTGCGCCAGAGGGTCAGGGCCTGGGCCGGCGCATTGCTGCCCGCGAGAGCGACCGTGGCTGTTGTGAGCAAGGGTGATACGGAGCTGCTGAGACTCAATGGCTGCCGGAGTTGGCATTTTCCACGCCGGAGTGACGGCGCTTATGCGGCTGTCTATCCGGCGGATAGCGCCCAGGCCATCGAACAGCTTGAAGCCGTTCGCGCCTGCGGCGCCGGCTACCTGCTTATCCCGAAGCCCGCCTTCTGGTGGCTGGAGTATTACACCGGGTTTCGCGAGCACCTCGAAGATCATTACCGCCTGGCCGGGCGTGATGAAGGCGCGTGCCTGCTCTTTGACCTTGGAGGTGACCATGTGTAGCAGCAGCGTCATCATCCCGGTGTTCAATTGCGCCAATCTCACGGCACGATGCCTGGAGGCGGTCTTAGCTTCGGAGCCGCGCGAGGTGGTGGTCGTCGATGACGCATCGACGGACCATACGCCGGCGATGCTCAGGAGCTTTGGCAAGCGAATCAGGGTGGTGCGGCATAAACAGAATCGCGGTTTTGGGGCAAGCTGCAACGACGGCGCCGCCGTGGCCTCCGGGAAGCGGCTTGTGTTTTTAAACAACGACACGATTCCACGGCGAGGCTGGCTTTCGGCGCTGGAGGACTACGCAGCCCCGCATCCGCAAGCTGGAGTGGTGGGAGCGAAGCTGCTCTATCCAAATAACACGATTCAGCACGCGGGCGTGGTGATTTGCCAGGACGGCTACCCACGCCACCTCTACACCGGGTTTCCGGCCGATCATCCCGCCGTCAACCGATCCCGCCGTTTCCAGATTGTCACCGCTGCCTGCATGCTCATCCGGCGTGAGGTTTTCGAAGAAGCGCATGGCTTCGACACGGCTTTCCGCAACGGTTTCGAAGACGTGGACCTTTGCTTGCGCCTGGGCCAGAGCGGCTACGAAATCCATTATTGTGCCGAGAGCGAGGTGATGCATCTGGAATCGGTTTCACCCGGACGTTTCAAAAAGGATGGCCAAAACGTGAACCTCTACCGCGACCGCTGGATGCGCCGCGTGCGGCCGGACGATATCGGCTATTACCTCGAAGACGGTCTTCTCCAACTCAGCTATGAAGGCGCGTATCCGGTGCTGCTCGAAGTCTCGCCGCTGCTCGCGACAATGGCGAGCGCTGGGCGAGAATCGGAATTGGAGCGCAGCCTGCGCGAGCGTAATCAGGACCTCAGAGAATTGCGGCGGGAGAACACGCGTTTGGCCCTCGTGCTCGGACGGCATCCCGGTGAAGCGAGCGAATCGGACTACCGGCGGATGCGCCAGCGGCTCAAAGAGGCTGTGGCGAGGCATGTTCCGCTGGGCGCAACCCTGCTCGTCGCAAGCAAGGGCGACAGCTTCCTGCTGGATCTGCCTGGCCGCCGCGGCTGGCATTTCCCGCAGACCGAACGGGGCACCTACGCCGGCCATCATCCGGCAAGCAGCCGGGAGGCCATCGCCCACCTGGAGGCCCTGCACGCCAGAGGCGCCGACTACCTGGTGATTCCCGCGCCATCAGCTTGGTGGCTGGAGCATTACTCCGAGTTCCGCCACTACCTGGAGAGTCAATGTCTGCCGCTTGGAGGAGCCAAAGACACCTGCTTTATCTACCAACTGAACGTGATTCCCACCCTCAACCCCAGGACTGAGAATGCCAGCCTCTGCACCATTAACTGATCCTTATATCCAGCGGCGTTCCCGGCGCGCCAACGCTTCGACGCATGGCGCAGCCTCCAACTGGGTTGGGATGTTGCGCCCTAGCCCGGCGCCGAACCGCAACCCCAGCAAGCCTTCCGCCGTGCGGACGGAGAACGAACGTCTTCACCGAAAGCTGGCCCAACTCCAGGCGGAGATGCGGATGCTCAAGAGCCGCCAGGAGTGGCTGGAGTCGGAGTTGGCTACTCAACGGCACGCGCGGCAGGTCCTGGAAGCGGTGCTCTCTGGTACGTATGCGGAAACGGTCGCCCGGATCCGGGAAAGCGTGCGTCATTCAGTGCCCCGCAACGCCGTGGTGCTGGTTGTCAGCAAAGGAGACGGTGACCTCCTTAAGCTGGGCGGTTGCGAGGGGCGTCATTTCCCACAGGATAAGCACGGCGCCTACGCCGGCTACCACCCCGCGGATAGCACCGAGGCGGTGGAACACTTGCAATCCCTTGTCGATGGAGGGGCGCAGTACCTGCTTTTGCCCAATGTAGCATTCTGGTGGCTCGAACACTATCGTGCCTTTGCGGAACATCTCGAACAATTACATGAACGCATCTGGCAAGATGACTGTTGCCTCATCTATAGGCTTCGTCGCGCCTCTCAGAATCCGGCTGTCCAGACGCCCAACCCGGAGCGTTCACACCGCGTCTTGGGGACACGCACGCGAGCGGACCTGGCTCAATCGGGCGCGTCCCGCCGGTACACGGGCGAAAAGGGGGGAATGGCCGCCCCAATCGCCAATTGCCAATTGCCAATCGCAAATCAGTACAGGCAACCACCGGTGCCTGCCCACGGTGGGGGTACTCAGCCGCTGCCCAATATCCTTTGCTTTCCAATTATTGACTGGGATTACCGCTTCCAGCGGCCTCAGCAATTCATGCGGCAGTTCGCCGCGGCGGGTCATCGGGTGTTCTACTTGACCCATGCTTTTCGCAGGTCGGGCGAGCCGTATCTGCTTCGTCCACTGGCGACAAACCTGAACGAGGTCTCCTTGCGCGGCTCACGTTTTATGGTTCGCAACGGGGTGTTGGACGAAGAATCACGCCGAGAGTTGATCTCCTCATTGGCCAGTCTGCAGAGAGACTGTGTGGCAGGAACAACGGCCGCGATTGTCCAATCCGCCTTTTGGTGGCCGGTAGCCGAAGCAGCGGCTACGGACTTTAACTGGCCTGTGGTGTACGATTGCATGGATCTCTGCTCGGGCTTTCCCGCCAACCATCCTCTGCTTTTGGACCAGGAGCGCGAGTTAATCACCCGCGCCGACCTCGTAGTGGCCTCTTCGCCGCAATTGAAAGCGGTGGCGGAGGCGTACAACTCCAACGTGCTTGTGCTGCGCAACGCTTGTGATTACGCCCATTTCGCCAGCGCCCCGGCCAACTCCCGCGGAGAACGCCCCATCATTGGCTATTACGGTGCTATCGCGGAGTGGTTCGATTCGAGCCTCGTCGCTGAATTGGCGAAACGCCGGCCCGATTGGGACTTCGTTCTTGTTGGCTCCACGGTTGCTGCGGACCTGGGCCCGCTTTCGGGTCTGCCCAACGTGTCATTGCCGGGTGAAAAGCCCTACGGCGAAATCCCTGCTTGGCTTGCCCGCTTTGATGTCGCCATTCTGCCCTTCAAGCGCACTCCGCTCACCGAAGCCGTTAACCCGGTCAAGGCCTACGAGATCTTTGCCGCCGGCAAGCCGCTCGTGTCCGTCCCTCTGCCGGAAATGCGCGCATTGGCGCCGTTGGTCCGCCTCGCCTCGACAGCGCGTGAATTCGAAAGGGAGATTGAGCGGGAACTGCTTCAGCCCGACGCCGGTCTTGAGGCCGGGAGAAGGCGTTTCGCGAGAGAGAACACGTGGGAAAGCCGAATGGAGGCTCTGGCGCCAGCGGTTGGCGGCTTGATCTCAAGAGGGCTGGCGCCGGGCCTTTCCTGGCCAACAGCCGGTCTGGCCTCCGCATCATCTTCCCACGTTCAGAGGACACAACCGAGCGCACGCTGAAAATAGGTATGACCCAATGAACCTCGACGTTATAAACGAACCGTATGGCGGCAATCCTGCGGATGCGGCGACCGAGCGCGCGCGGCGGCGAATCCATTGGATATGCAGCCAAGCAAGCGGGCGGGACGTGCTGGACATCGGCTGCGGCCAGGGTGTCGCCTCCCTGATCCTCGGGCGTGAAGGCTTTCAGTGCGCCGGCATCGACTGCCTCAGTGCGGCTGTCGGGGCGGCGCAGCAGGCCCTTGCCAAAGAGGAAGAGAGCGTCCGTCGCCGCGTGAGATTCCAGCACGCGGAAGCCGCTGAGCTTCCGTTCGATGACGAGTCGTTCGACACCGTACTCCTCGGCCACGTGCTCCATCAACTGACGCAGCCGGCCACCGTGCTCCGCGAGGCAAAGCGCGTGCTGCGTCAGGGAGGACGGCTTTTGGTGACCGTGCCGTGGGGTTTAAGCTCCTTCGACGCCCGTTGCAAGCAGCCGGTGTATCCGATCTCGCTTCACCAAACACTCCAGCCATTCGTTGGTATTGTCTGCCTCGATCCCTTGGGCGACGACCTTGTCTGCGTCGGTGTAAAGCGCCGCGCGACGGAGTCCGTCCTCCCCGCCAGAGAGGGTCTGCTTGAAGAATACCTGCGCCTTGGAAGGGCCTTGGAAGCGCGTTGCCTCGAAAACGAATGGACGCTGCTCGCCTTGAAAGCGAAAGGTAACGGCGGAGCTAACACGCCGAGCACGAGCGCAGTGGCGCAGAGGGAGGAGCCTCGCCCGCGCCTTGTGCCAGTGGCGGCCAAGGAGCGACTTGCCCGAGAGAGCAACGGGAATGCCGGCCTGGCGCGCGCCTCTGGGGCCACATTGTGCGGTGAGCAGCCACCAGCGGAAGATGAGACTGCGCATGACTGGCAGCAACGGCTCGCGGCGTTGCAAGCCGAGAATCGCACCTTGCGCGAAGAGTTGGCGGTCAAGGATCGGGAGTTGAAGGAGCGCGAGCGGTTGCACGCCATCCGCCTCCGCGAAAGGGAGGAGCACCTGCGCGGCTTGGCCGGTCAGCGCGAGGCGGACTGGAAGCGCCGGGCGGCCAACGAGTGTATCCGGGCCGTTGCCCGTGCTGCCCTGCCTCCGGAGGCTCAAGTGCTGGTCATCAGTCACGGAGACGATGAGATGCTTCAGTTGGATGGGCGGCGTGGCTGGCATTTTCCACAGACGGCGAACGGCGTCTATGCGGGCTGTCATCCGGGGACGGCATCCGAAGCGGTTGAGCACCTCGAAAGTTTGAAGGCGAAGGGCGCCCAGTTTCTGCTGATTCCATCGACTTCGATGTGGTGGCTTGACTTTTACGGAGAATTCGCCAAACACCTCGAAAAGCATTATCACGTGCTGGCGTACGACGACCGCGCCTGCGTTATCTACAGTCTTGCGCCGGCATCGGCAGAACGCCAGGTGGTCTTCGGCATGCTTGGCCGCAACGGTGCGGGGATGGCGAAACCGCCCACTCCTCCGAAAACCTCTGGCGCTGGAGCGATTGCCGCCGTGAATACCGTCCATCCTGGCGCCGCCGCGGACGCGTGTGCGTGTGCCTCCAGCGCGCCAAAGTCCGGCGCGACCAACGGCGCCACGGGCCGGCTCGCGCTGGGCGCCATCCTCGACGAATTCACCATGGGCTGTCTGGCGCCTGAATGCGACCTGATTACCTTCCGCCCGGACAACTGGAAGCAGAAGCTGGAACGGGAACGTCCGGATGCGCTCTTTGTGGAGTCGGCCTGGAGGGGAAACGAGGGGGCGTGGCTGTACCGGGTGGCGAGCTATCAGCGCGATATGGGCAACGAGCTGGCCGAGTTGCTGGACTGGGCCCGGCAGCAGGGGATTCCCTCGATCTTCTGGAACAAGGAAGACCCGGTCCATTTCGAGCGATTCATCGAACGGGCCCGGCTCTTCTCGCATATCTTTACAACCGACACGGACTGTGTGCCGCGCTACCGCGAGATGGCAGGCCACAACCGTATCTTCGCCTTGCCATTCGCGGCCCAGCCGTCGATTCATAACCCGGTCCAGACCGAGCCGCGTGAGGGCGCGGTCTGTTTCGCCGGCACCTATTATCGCGACCGGCACGAGCAGCGCCAGGCGGACATGGAGTATATTCTGCGGCCCGCGATACCGTTTGGCCTGGAGATCTACGACCGCCAACACGGCGTCGTCGGCAAAAACTCGGAGGCCTATCGTTTCCCTGAGGTTTACCGGCCGTGCATTCGGGGGCGCCTGGATTATGAAGAAATGGTCAAGGCCTACAAACGCTATCGAGTCTTCCTCAACGTCAATTCCGTCAAGCAATCGCCGACCATGTTCTCGCGCCGCGTCTTCGAGCTGCTC
>JAJYHY010000403.1 GCA_021784555.1 bacterium | reverse complement strand
CCATGGCTTTTCGGTGGCAAAAAGTGCATTTCGGCCTTATTTGACGCGGCTCTTGCGCACCTTGTTAATTTTCTTGCGCGTGACTGCTTTCACCTTGGCTTCGGGCACTGTGGCCGGCAGTGTCAACTTCAGCGCGTCCAATAGTTGCTTTTGCAGCGGACTGGGCTCGGGCAGGCGGCGGCAGAGGACCTGGCCGCTCTTGAGCGTGCGGAAGTCCCGCTCGACATAGGCCAGGTCCTTGTGCGTGAGCCCGTCTCCCGCCTTCAAATGCTTCAGCCGGGCGGCCAGCTTCCGGCGCGGGGTTGGCAGCTCGGCGCGCGGGTGCTCATCCAGGTAAGTGTTGGCCTGCCCTCCAGGTAACTACTGGTCAGGTCGTAGAGAAAGAGTTGGTTCTTGGGCTGGCTGGGCCGAGCCTGCCACAGGCGGCGTTCGACCACGGCGTGGCGGCCTTCCAGCCTGGAGCAGTTCGGCGGGGGAGGCGTCGGGCTGGGCGATGGCGCGGACCTCCAGGATGCGGGCGGGGACATGGGTCAGGACGGCGAGGGTGCGGGATTTGACCTTGGATCCCAGGCGATAGGACTCGCGCAGGAGGATGGAGGTATAGGACTTGCCGTGTTTACCTATGGAGAGGACTTCGGCTATAGAGATGACTACCAGTATAGTGACGTATTTCCTGTTCTCAAGAGGTATAATTGATGTCATGCCTATATAGAGCCTGTCCCAGGGTCTTGACGAATATACAACATATTGTGTTCCTGAGATGCCGAAAACCTCAACAGCTTGTGGTGCGTCAAGTAGTTTGGGACAGGCTCTATATAACATGCCTGCAATTAGCATAAAGTCAGACCTCGATGATCCAGGCTACAGGACGGGGCGTTATGCGGTTTTAGGGCCTAAAATTGGCTGGCAGTCCCGCTGCAACGCCATGGGGTCGCGCCATCCAACCGTTTGAGAGGGGTCGTAATCAGCGGCGAGCAGGGTGGTCACCAGCAACGGGATGAACTCTTCGGAGGGCCCCCGGGTCCGTGCTCCAAGATGAGCCGTCCGGCAGACTCGGACCTTGGCATCCACGTCGATCGAATAGGGCATTTGTGCCAGCGCGGTGCGAATCTGGCCAGCCTGGGGTGCCGGCAGTCGCTCGAGGGTTCTGTCCAGAACGTCCTGTCCGAAATCGAATGTGGCCATACATTCCAAACCGCCGAGATTGCAGGTCGAGTCCGCGACATATTAGGACTCCCTCAACCTCATGAGCCCTTGAAGCAGAAGACCGTCGAAACGAATCCGCTCCTGGGAAGTGACACCGAGCCCCTCCGCTTGGAGACCGAGGTCGGCGAGGAACTCCCGCAGTTTGGGGATTTTCAGATAACGGGGTAGAAGGTACTTTGCTACCTATTCCCACTGCGCACGGATGTCCCTACGGTGTATCACAAAAAGCGCCTCGCTCCTGCTGACGTGGTAGAAAGCCAATTGGCGGCCGTTGCACAGCGCGTAATGCATGCACCGCACGTCCGGGTGAATGGCATAGGAATATGCCTGCTCAACATGCGGGGACCGCACGATGGTCTCGCTAGCCCGCATATTTCGCAGCGCGGCAAAGCCGCAACCAAACATCGAAAAGCTCCCTGGCAAAAAAATGGAGGCAAAAAAATCTTCCAAGAAGAAAAGAAATTGAGAGAGAATGATACAATCACATCGGCAGCCACTGTGATCGAGAGGCTGACGTACGAGAGGAATCTGAGCCAGCTCATAATATGTTCAACAAGGAATTCGAGAGATCTAGACGCGCCCCCGGCCCGCCAAAACGTCTTGTTACGGTTCCTCTCGATTTGTAACGCCCCTGTACCGCTTTTGTGACGGTCCAAACAGGTAGTGACACCGGCGCGGACGCCCTCGTCCGTGAGTGCGGCTTTCTCGAGAGGCGGACGAGGGCGTCCGCGCCCCTATCGCACACGTCAGGCGGCTCGACCTGAGCAGTCACAAAAAGAAGCAACATGAAAACCAAAGGATCAGAATCTCCGAAGGACACCACCATGTTCCCGGAGGCCATCTGTGCGTTCTCAAACGATTTCGCCAACCATCAACAGCCGGCTTACCTCCTCATCGGCGTCGAGGACAAGACGGGCAAAGCCAGCGGCTGGCGAACTTGTCTAGCATTTGCCGGTGGTCCTGGCGAGATGCGCACCACCAGAGGTATCGCGCAAGGTTGACATTGGCCCGGGGGCTTAGTCATTTGTTTGTCGGGAAACCGGCGAAGGCGGCGGCGATGCGGGCAGATTCGGTCCGCTGCCACCTGGCTTCTTGAGCTCACCGCATAGAGGCTTTGCGATCTCCCAATGGTGCCCGAACGGATCGACCACCCGCCCAACGCGCCATCCATACGGCTGGTTGGCAACCTTGTAAACGACCGTGGCTCCGGCGGTGACAGCCCGCTCGAAAATGCCGTCCGGGTTGTCCACCATCAGTATCATCCGGACCGAGCCGCCGCCGAGAGACTCGGGGCTAAAGTTAGCATGCTCTGGAGACTCGTCCGCGAGCCAGAATTCGGATCCGCCCACGGATAGCCGAGCGACTACCGCTCCATCGTCGCTTTCAATACGGAACACCTCGCTGGCGCCGAACGCCTGCTTGTAGAACTCAACCGCACTCGTTCCATGCCGCACCGACAGCAGCGGAGCTACGGTGGCCACCTCGATTTTTGGTGATTGTGGACGACCGCTCATCAGGTATTCCTCATCTCAGAATGCTCGCTGAGGCCGAATCTTGAGGGGAACGGATTGAGGGTCTGGCAACCCATCGCTTTGAAATCCGTTTTGTCCTCAGTCCAGACGACCCGATTGGTCCGCCTGGGGTCAGCCTGCCATCTAATGGAGACCAACGAATCACGCAGGACCATACGAAGCGATCATTTCTAATCATCATAAGCCCTCCCGCCGCACAATTTCAAGCTCCATCTCGCGCATCCGCTTTCCGATTCCAAGACGGGCCTGCGGATATCCAGCAGCCGGAATCGCCTAACGGCGTCGGCGGGAGCAAACTCACGCCCCCGCCTCCGCCCATTTCAGGCGCAGGGCCTCGGACACATCCGGGCGCCGCTGTGCGCGAGAAGCCGGATCCCACAAGCCGCGAATTGCGCCCTTGCGCTTATCCAGCACTTTCCTGTATATTGGCCCGCGATGTTGATGCTGTGGACCAGAACTTGTGTCACCGAGGCTCGTGCTTGCGATTGCAGCCGGTTGCATGATGTTCCTTGAGCGCAAATTCTAGCACAATATCGATATCAAACCGGCAATATCGTCGTAAGTGCTTGGTAATCAAGGTAGCCGATGTGGCGGAATTGGCAGACGCGCTAGACTCAAAATCTGGTACCCGAAAGGGTGTGTGGGTTCGACCCCCTCCATCGGCACTCCCCAAGAAACTGTGCGCTCGCGGCCCTCCATCAAAGGCGAAAAAAAAGCCGCCCCTCCTTGGCGTGGCGGCTGAGAATCTGTTGGCGGGGGTCTTTTTACTACATCTCGGAGTTCTTGCAAATGGGGAATCCACCCCATGTGCCGAAAGCCTTACAGGAGAAAGGGAGCGCAGAGGCGTGGAAGGCCATGCGCGATGCCGTTGGTTTTTACTGCCGCATGTCTCCCCCCCACGCTCTGCGCCCCAGGTTTCTGACGCCCCCACGCTCCATTAGTCTTCCGAGTACTTCAGCACAATCTTCTCAAGGGGCACAGCGGTGACGTCGCTGCCGCCATTGAATGAGAACGCAAGCTCGACTTCCTTAAGGTCCCAAGCCGCTATAAAATCGAGCGCGCGGTCAATGGACTTGAAATTGAACGCCCTGCCCGCGTCCCGTGTCCAGCGGTCAGGCCCCTCAAAATAGAGCCCGCTGGGGATCCTGCGCAAAAGCGTTTTCATACCCCCAGCGTCGTCATCCTGTTCTGTTTCCGTCCCATACTCACACCAAAGCAGAACATCTTAATTCGGGTAGCAGCGTTCTGAATTGCACACTGGGAATCTTTATAGCAGTATCGATGCCAACATCAAAAATGTGGCATTTCCCAAGGAAAACGAGGTTTGGCGGATGCGCGCCCGCAAATTTGGCGTGATTTTCACGCATAAAATGCGTGAAAATCACGCATTTTCACCTTTGCTTTGATTTCACTTCCGCCCGCTCTAGAATGCCTCCCATGCGTTTTCAATCCAGATCCTGGTGCTGCCTGGCCGCACTCGCGCTCCTGCCCTTCTCCTCTGCGCTGGGCCAGGAAATCCTCCGCGACATTCACCCTTCCCGCGATGCGTCGCGGGCTTCAATTCGGGTCTATGCTGGTGACCGCTCGCCATATCGCATCCCGGCGGATTTTACCGGGAAATTCGCCGAGCACCTTTATTACAATATTGTCAATGGCATGGACGCTCAGATCCTGCGCAATCCGACCTTTGCGGAATTCCCCTTTTCCACCGGGCGCATGAACCCGGACGGGATTGTCGAGTTTGAGACCGGCCACGACGCCATCGCGCGCCGGGTGCGCGAGTTAGCCACAAGCTGGGGTTGGCCCAAGTCGTCGCTCGACGGCTTGGTGGCCGCGCGCGCCGATGGCCTGGCATGCTTTTGGTCCCGACTCGGTTCCCGCCACGATGTAGTGGTTTCGCCCGATGCCGCCGCTTATGGCGGCCGCGCCCAGCGCGTGCAGGTCGCCCGCGCTGGGGAAGGCATCGTCCAGTGGACTTATCTTCCGCTCCACCGTGTCCGCCAGTACAATTACGAGTTCTTTGGCCGCTCACCGGATCTCAACGCATTGACGATCTCGCTGACCGCGCCGGGGGAAACAAGTCCTTGCGCGGCGAGCAAGATCACGGGCCTCTCCCCCCATTGGCGGAAACTCGCGGGGACGCTCCAGGTGCCGGACGGTTTACCCACAGCCGAGGCCTACGAGTTGACCCTGAGCTGCGGCGCTCCGGGACAATTCGTGATCGGCCACCTCTTTCTCTACCCAGCCGACGCCATTCATGGGGCGGACCCGGATATCATCCGGTTGCTGAGGGCCTCGCGCCTGCCTCTGCTGCGTTGGCCAGGCGGCAATTTCGTGAGCGGCTACCATTGGGAGGATGGCGTGGGGCCGGTTGAGCGGCGGCCGACGCGTCCGAATTACGCCTGGGGCCAGGTGGAACCGAACCTCTTCGGCACGGATGAGTACATTGAATTCTGCCGGGCGGTCGGTTGCGAGCCGATGATATGCGTCAACGCGGGGAGCGGCACGCCGGCGGAAGCCGCGCGGTGGGTTCAGTATTGTAACGGGCCGGTTACCTCGCCGATGGGCGCGCTGCGGGCCGCCAATGGCCACCCCGAACCGTATCACGTCAGGCGATGGGAGGTCGGGAATGAGCTTTGGGGCCGGTGGCAGTTTTACTGGACCACGGCCAGGGGGTACGTGGACCGCTACAAGCAATTCTCCGCCGCCATGTTGAAGGCGGATTCGAGCGTTGAACTGCTGGCCTGCGGCGCGCCGGTGTTTTGGGGCCGGCAGTGGAACGACACCCTCATCGCCGGCCTGGGCGCCTCTCTGCAGACGATTACAGACCATCCGCTCATCGGCGGGGATGTATTCAGCGACACGGACCCGCTGGATGTCTATCGCGATTTCATGGCGGTGCCGGAGGTGCTTGAATCAAAGTGGAGCGCCCTGCGCGATTCCATGCTCCGGGCTGGCATTGAGAACCCGCATCTGGCGGTCACTGAGCTCCAGATGTTCGCCCATATCGCGGGCGGAAGACACTCGAGCACGACCGCGCGGCTGACTTACAGGAACCTGGTTCAGCCCGCCACGCTGGCGGAGGGTCTCTATGACGTTTTGATTTACCACGCGGCGGCGCGGCTTACGCCCTTTGTGGAGTTAGTCACCCACTCGGCGGTTGTCAACCATGGAGGCGGACTGCGGAAAGAGCACGAGCGAGTCTATGCCAATCCGTGCTATTACGCGCAGGCTGCCTTTGCCGCATTCGCCGGCGCAACACCGGTTAGGACGGTTTTGCAGACGGCCATCGAGTATGCCCCCGGGGTGTTGCCTCAACTTCGCGATGTGACTCGCCACGCCTCATACAGCGCCGTGGATGCCCTGGCGGCCATCGCCAAGGACGGCAGTTTGTTGCTGTCGATTGTGGACCGCGGCCCCTCGCGTCCGATACACCTGTCGATTGCTCTGGATGGTTTTTCAGCCGACAACGCCGCGCAATTGCGGACCCTGCACGCCGATGTCCCGTGGGCCGCCAACTCACTGCAGCACCCTGACGCGGTCGTGCCCGTCGATTCCATCGTTCCGGTCAGAAACGGAAAGATCGAGTTCGACCTGCGCCCCTACAGCGTACTGTGCCTGCGCGTGCCGCACAGCCCTTCCGGCAAGGCCCGCTAGAGTCGCTGAGTTTGAAAATATCTGGTTGGACTGCGGTTCATGGGTAACCCATGAGCCAGCGATCTCAGATTTCAGATTTGAGATCTCAGATTTGAGATTTGAGAGCAAACCGGCGTCCGTTTATTTCGGAACCGAGGTCTAACAGGTGACATTTTGGCGATAGTTTTAGGGCGCGAGTGTTACCTCAACCGGAAATTCCCGCCCATCTCCGTGTAGTTTCCTAGCCTTTGAAGGGTTGGACGTCCAAAGGGCCATGCTCGCGGCGCAAAGCCGCATGTCTGGAGTCCGACAGTCCTCCACGGCGCGACAGTAAAATACGCGGCCGCGTATTTTATTGTCGCGGCCTTCACCGGCCACCTGGAAGGAGGTGCAGTGGTTGGCCCGCCGCGCGCATCTCCTTGAGCCGCCGCCAGACCTCGTGCCCAAGGTAGCTTGCGGCTAGCCCGCATATTTCATAGACCCCTTCGATTTTTGGCGCGGTAGCCGATTTTGAGAGCAAAATTGGATGCCAGCGGAGCTCTTTGGCGCGTCGGGACC
>JAJYHY010000402.1 GCA_021784555.1 bacterium | reverse complement strand
GGCTTGGACCAAACGGGAGTCATCCAAGGTCACCGCCAAGACCGACACCGATTTGGGGGCGGAGCAGGTGAAGTCATAGAACACGCGCCGCTGGCCTTCCTTTTGGAGCCGTTGAGTGAGGCGTTGGTTATCGGCGGGATTCTGATTCTCACAGAGGGCGCGGAACTGCTCGCGGGTGACGGCGTTCTTCAAGCCGAGCCGCTCGGTACCCAGGCCGATCCACTGGCCAGGGCGGAGTTCGCCGGCGGCATAGTAATCGTTCTGGGCCAGGTGCTGGTCGAAATACATCTCGGCATCGGCCAGATTTTTTTGCGCAACGGCAGTGAACATACAGGCGAAGCTATCTGACTTCGGAAAACGGCGTGGGTGCCTGGCTCCTGGCTTTGCTCTCCAAGCCGTTGAGGGTTTTCTGCCCTGCCGGTTGGCATGGCCGAGTGCGCCCCTTCCTCCGTGCCGTGGCCGCATCCTGGCGCCCGCCAAAGCCGCGGAGTCTCCTGTGCTGCTGCGTCTGGCGCAGTGCCATTTGATTCCGTTTCATCCCGGCCACTCTGCCCGAAGAGAGGCACGGCTCTGGGTAATAGTTACCCAATCTGCCCGCCGGCTTCGGAGCCGCGATTCCAACGCTGAACGACGCGATTGCATTCATCTGGCCAGCTTGCCATGGCGCGGCCCGGCAAGGGTGTAGCTGGCACACAAACTTCTTTGGCCTGAATCCGAAGGGGCCTGCGACCTGCGTGTCGAAGCTTGGCGATCAACCACAGCCAGGATATGTTGAGACCGATGAGCGCACCGGTGGACATTGAATTGATTAAGGGCCGCCAGCGCGCCGAGGACCTCCGGCGACTGGCGGCGGGCGAGGTGACACCGGAACAACTCCAACGAGAAAACGCCATTGTCCAATCCGCCGCCGATATTCTCCACGTGGACTTTTCACCCCGAGGAACTCCCGAACAATGGGCGCGGATCATCCACGACCTCGAAAGGGGTTAGAGGCGTTTGGAGCGGTGCAAAGGCTGCACCTTGCCGACGTTCTCAGGCGTTCACCATGTATTTCGAAGACCGCCCGGCCTCGCTCCCTTCGCTGCCATTTCCCACACCCGTCCTACCGCCATAGAACTACCCACGGGGTTGCTTCCAGCTTGCGAGTGGAGTAATTATCTGCGCAGTGAAAACGATTTCGTTCAAGCGGATGAAAAGGCAAGAGGCGCGAAGCCGCATGGCCGCCATCCGCAAGGCCCGACGCAATCCGGCCGCGGCGGCGGCGCTTCAACGTCGCGCTTCACTGGTCGGTGATGGAGCCAAATGGCGCATCACTAATTTGAGCGAGGTTGCGCGCGCCATTGCCAAATGGCCCTAAGAGTTGAGTTTTTCCCTCCAGCAGTTTTCCGAAATCCCCTGGCCGGACATCCTGCCGTTGGCCGCAATCGCCAAGAGCCAGAACGAGAAGATCAAACGGTTTCGGGAACGGCAACTGGAACAGGGTTGCAGAAAACCGAAGGGCATCTCCATCTGATGCCATCCCCCGGCGCTTTGACTGGCCGGCTTGTCTGCGCGCCTCGACAACCGGCCAGACGAATCGCCTCTCTAACGGGAACCTATGCGTCCGCGCACTCAACGGGCGTTTTGAAATCCCGTTCCACTGCGCGGCCGTTCGTTCAAATCGCTCCCGACCGGCTCTGTTCCGCTTCCCGATTTCAAAACGCCCGCTCAGCGCGCCACTCGTCAACCCAATTCCTACGTTCAGCCGAACGCCATCCTTGGCGGCTTTCAGAAACCTGAAAGCCTTGATTGTTGTTAGACACCATCCCCGAAGCATTCGCTTCGGAAATCAGCGGCAGAGAGAGCGGGCGTTGAAATCCGTTGAATGGCGTTCATCGTCTCAACGCCCTTTAACGCCTTCCAGCATTCCTTGTCAACGCTCCTCAACACCCTTCAACGCCCCCGCCCCAGGCGGTTTCAACCGCATTCAACACGGGCAGAATTCAGTCTCCAAAACGCTATCCCGCCAAATCGCCCGCCTTTGGCTGGCAATCCGCCGACTATCCGCTAACCGCTTCGGCTCCATACCTTCTAAACTCTCCTTCCATGAATGGCGAAATTCTCAACGAGTCTGGGCCGATAAAACGAAGACGGGCTGGTGGCGGCCGGGGCTTTCACAGCCGCCTGGAACCGTTCGTCGAGTTCATCCGCCAGCACCGCCAACGGCGCAAAACCTGGAAGGAAATTGCCGCCGCCCTATCCGCTGAGCAAGCCTGCCCCATCACCACGCAGGGGGTTCATCAATTCTACCGCCGTTATCTGCGGCGTCGCGCCAAAGGCCATTGGGAGGACCAAGCCAGTCCTGCTGAGTTTCAACCTCCTGCCCCAAGCGCTTCCGTCAGCCGCGCACCGTCGCCTCCGGCCCCCTTGCCCCCGCCGGCCAATTTCAAACGCCCCAACCTTTCGACCATTAACCAAGACCAGTTCACATGAACACCAACGTCACCAAACGCATCCACATCAATCCCCAATCCAAAGGCAGCCTGGGCAAGAGCTTCGAGGCCGAGTTCCGCACCGCCTGGCTCGATTATCACCACTCATCGTCCACAACCCGGCCAAGGTGCGAACCAACCTGTTCCGAAACTCCAATATTGAGGCGGAGTTGAAGAGGTTTGGAGCCAAGGAAATCACTCTGCCGGTGGTGACCTCCATCACCTTGCTGGCCATCAAAAGGGCCGAGGCCAAGGCCGGGCGCAAATTGAGCTTTGCGGAGGTAGCCACGCCCGGCGCCTCGCATCTTGAACGGCTGCTGGCCGGCGAAATGCAATGGGCGATGCAGCAGATGTTCCGGCAATATGACGCCGTTGCGGGTTTGCTGCTGCCGCCAGCGCAGATGCCGGAGATTGAGCCGCCGTCCGAACCGGAGGCGAAAAGGGCACGTTCCAAACAGCCGATGCTCAACCTGGGTGAATGAGCCTATGAACCTGGATACAGACGATCTGGCGGCGCTTTGCCAGGGGATGAGCCGGGACGAGGAGGAGCGGGTTCACCGCCTGCTGCACGACTGGAATGTTGGCCCGAACAGCAGTTTTCCGGTCCAATTGGCTTTACTGACCAACGCGCAGTTGCGCGCGGCGGCCAGTGTCCCACGTTCCATCGACAATAGCCGCCAATGGCTGGAGCAACATCTGGCCGAATACCGCCGGCAGGCCAAGCTGCTGGTCGATGGCTTTTCCAGCGAGATGAAAGGCCAAGTCGAGGAATTGAAGGCCGTTACGAACGAGCACGCCGAGAGCCTCCAAGCCGCGCTCTCGCACATCAAGTTCAAGCTTGCGGAGGCAGACCGAGTTGCCGGAAGGGTCAAAGCCTCCCTCGAGGAGGGGGTTTCCGAGTGGGAAAGAATCAAAGCGAGCACCGCTGCCCAGTGCGAAGAATTGGGGCACGTTTGCGAAGACCTGCGAAATCGCTTCGCCTGGCGGGTGATCTTGGAGAAGGCAATCTGGTTCCTGGTGATTTTGGGCATCGGTATCCTGGCCGGCCACTACGCTTGGCCACCCTGAAACCCAAAGCGCAGTCGCGCCGGGAGACGCGCGCGAATCCCGTTTCGATTGTGGGTCGCCGGACGGCGCCTCAAGGTCGAATTCCCCCGTTTGCCCCGGAATCTCCACCTTGACCCCCCGCCCGGCTCCGGGGTTTGGCGCGTAGGATTCGGCGCGCGGAGATCGGTTCGCAAAGCGGGATTAAAGGTGAGATCCATGCCTGCTCTAGCCATCAGCCGTTTTGGACTTATACCGAGCCTGTCCGGCAGGGAGAGTCCTCCACCGGGGAATCCTCTATGCGATGATTCGTCCAACGACTCCAGGCGAATCGCGCGCGCAGGCCCGATGCATGGCCTTGCCGTTGTGCTCCACCCCTCGCCGGACAACGCGTTCGGGACAGCCCGCCTTCCTCGCCTGCTTCGCTCAGGCATAGCGGTGGGAGTGAAGGCTCACGTGCTGGAACGAATAGAGCTTGAAAAGAGCCGGCGGCGGTGAGAAAACTCGACCGCAAACCCTGGAGGCGCGACGCTCGACCGATGCCGTCTGGTATCATCGGCGTACGCGTCGCGAGCATGGTTCGCTTTGAAAGCTGGAATTTCGGAATTGCAACTTTTTGAGCCAATGAACGGCGAAAATCAGCCATTGGGACCGCATCAGGTTCAGACAACGCCATGGACCTTGGTTATCGAAGTCATTCAAAAGGGCGGGGACGAGGCGTCATCTGCCGCGCTTGAGCGCCTTTTTCAAGCCTATAAACCAGTGGCTGAGGAGTTCTTCCGCAAGCACGACGGTGAGGAGCTTGCGGAAGACCTGACCCAGGCCTTTTTCGAGAGCCGGATTGTCAAACCTTGGAACCGGCGGCACGGGCGGCTTTCGATAGCGTACGACGAAGAGGAAATCAAGAAATTGCCTTCGCTGGCCACCGAATTGACTCGCCGGCTGAGGCCGGTCGCACGATACGTGTGGAGCGCTTTGTCAGAGCCGACTCAGCGCGCGATAGCGGACTATCATTGCCGGAAGGAGGAGACGAAGGCCCTGCGAGCCAGCCTGGCAAGCGAGCTCAACGCGCTGATTGAAGGCCCTTCGATTTATGATGAAACCCGCTTTTCCGGTGTTCCGTTATCAGTTGAGAGCCGGAATCTTCTTGGACGCAAGCTGGACGGGCACTGGATAACGTGGCTCAATCGCTCGCTGTTGGGCGATGCCTTTCCCGGCCACTTGGTCAAGGGAATTGGATTCATCTACTTGGTCGAACGCAAGGAGGGGCGAAGGTTTCGCGAGTTCTTGCATCATGCGTTAAAGTGCTTTCGCGCGGACTATTGGAAGACCGAACTCGCGGAACGGCGAGGCGGGAAAGCTGCGCATTCCTCGGTAGAAGGAATGGTGGAGTCGGACCACGAACCAGGTTCCAATCCGCCTGAACCGCCCGGCGCCGATCACGACTGGCACTTTGCATTGAGAGCCTTGGATCTGGCGGTGGAGCGAACGATACGTTCTATGGAGATGGAGGCCTCCAAGGCCAGGGACCGTTCCAAGCAGTTTAAGGCCTGCCTGCTCGGTCGGATGACTCAGAAGGAGGCGGTGGCTGAACTCAGGCTAAAGGAGCCCGCGCTGACCGAGGTGGCCTTCAAGGTGGCGTTCCACCGGTTCAAGAAGGGAGTGCGCAAGTATTTTCGCCTCGAGGTGATGAAAGGAGTGCCGCCTGACGAGGGCGAGATAAAGGGCGAAATCGAATATTTGATCTCGCTTCTGACAAAAGGCCCGTAACCTTCGCTCTCAAGTCTTCGATTTAGATATTGGCGCCTTGCCCGGTCCACTGGCGGCACGAACTGAAGGACCGGCCGAGGCGTGTAAATTGAGATGAAACATTGCGATACTTGCGGGGCGGCAATCAGCGACGACTATCCGTATGTGGTCTGCGCCCGATGCCTGCTTGGGGAGGCGCGGGAGCCGGCGGAGTCGGCCGGGGGCGGTCCGCCGAACGGCGGCGTTTTGCCAGCCGGCTTGCAGGGGATGTGGGGCCTTTCTCTTCGTCCCAACTTCTTCGACAAGTACGACATCCTTGAAAAGGTTGACGGTGGAGGCCATGGAGAGATTTGGAAGGTCTGGGACTTTGAACTCCGCCGCACCGTGGCCATGAAACGGTTGAACCAGAAAGCGCTGGAGTCCAAGCCGCGGGTTTATCGGTTCCTGGCCGAGGCCCAGATTACCAGCCAACTGGAGCACCCCGGGATTCTGCCAATATTCGATGTGGGGCTTGACCCAGACGGGCGGCCGTTTTACACCACCCAACTGCTGCCGCGCACGACATTCTACGATGTTTGGTCCAGAGTGCGAGACCCCAATGCGCCCGAATGGTCGATCAACCGCGCCCTGGAGTTGCTCCTGCGGGTCTGCGATGTCATGGCCCACGCCCACAGTCGCGGACTCACCCACCGGGATCTTACACCTTCGAACATCCTCGTTGGCGCCTTCGGCGATGTCCGCGTGATTGATTGGGGGTCGGCCCATGTTTTGGAGAGCGGACGAAGGGCCTTTGAGGAATCGTTTGTACCGCTGAACGAATCCCCAATCCAAACGGAGCGGAGCGACGCGATTCAAGACCAACCCGGTTCCAGCAACGCGACGGCGAGTTCGGGCCTGCCGATGAAAATGTTGTTTACCCCGCCGGAGTTGTTGCGCGGCGAATTGACTGAGCTGGGACCGGCGACGGACATCTATGCCATGGGCGTGATGCTCTACGAATTGCTGGCAGGGCGTCCGCCTTATTCGGCGCCAGACGGCTCCTTGCCTGAGCAGGGCCAGCTCCGGGAAACGATTCTGTGCGGCCCGCCCCCGCCGGTTCGGGCGGTAAACCGCTCCGTTTCCCGCGATCTGGCCGCCATAACCGGCAAGGCCATGGCCTATTCCAAGAACGACCGATACGAGACGATGGAGGAGTTGGCCAGGGACATTCGCGCCTGCTTGGAGGTTCGCCCGGTCGGGGCCAGGAGGCCGGGCATATTGTTGAAGCTCCAGAAATGGGTGTTGCGAAATATTTCCTACGTCCTCATCGGAGGCGCGGCGCTGCTGGCGCTCTGCATCGCCCTGGCAGTTTCCCGCACCCTCAAGGCCGAGAGGGACGTGGCGCGCCAGGTTAGCGCGTTGCGCAAGGCGGAGTTGGCGGCCAGAAACGGCGACTGGCGCGAGGACCTGCGCTACTTGAATGAGGCGCAGTCGGCGGGCTATGGGGATGCGATCTATCTGGGATTGCAGCGAGCCGAGGCCTGGACCGTTCTGAATGAACCGGCAAAGGCGGGGGATTTGCTGCGCAATCTTGCCCGCCGTTCCGATCTCGGCCAGCAGCGAGGGGTGGTGCTGCTGCGGTTAGGCGAGCACGAATTGTTCAACGCCAAAACTTATGAGAAGGGCGTTCAGCATGTGCGCGAGGCACTGGCGGCAGATCGG
>JAJYHY010000401.1 GCA_021784555.1 bacterium | reverse complement strand
AGTTCCAGACGTTTAAAAAAGTAACAATCTTACCCGTGTAACGTATAATGTATCCGCCCATGAACTCGCCGGGGCCGACTCCGGTGGTGGTTCAGGACTTTCGGGTGTTGCCGCCGGATGCGCCGGGTTCCACCAATGAGTTGATGGGATTATTCAAGAACGCGGTGTGCTGGCTGACCGGCTGTTTGTATTGCCAGGACGCGGGGTTGGACGTGCGGGCCAGCCAAACCAACGACGTGGCAAGGGCGGGACAGCCGATGAGTTACACCCTGGTCGCGTCCTGCAACGGCGAGTGTCCGCCCTTGGGGGTGAGACTGACCAACTCCCTGCCCGCCAGCTTCCTGTTCCTGGGGGCGACGAACGAGGCGGGTTCATGGGTTTACGATGCGGAACAGCACCAGGTGGTGTTCTTCATAGGGCTGATGCCGCAGGACGGGGCGGTGGATTTGGGGGTGACGGTGGCGCCGATGCAAGCGGGGACCTTCACCAACCAGGCGGTGATCCGGCTGGCCCTGAGCCCGACAGAGGAGAAACTCTGGCCTCTGGACAGTCCTCTGGTGACGACGGTGCTGGCCGGGACAAACACGGCTCCGGCCCGCCTGAGCCTGCGGTTGCTGAGCCCCGCCGCGTTGGAGTTGTCGCTGATGGGCGAGGCGGGGCAGGCGTATGGGATTGAGTCTTCGCCGGACCTTGTGCATTGGGAGAGTTTCACGAACGTGTTGGGGCCGAGTTGGACCGAGGACTTCGCCCCTTGGCCCGGAACCAATGCGCCCGACCAGTTTTACCGGGCCTGGACACCTAGGTGAACCCGGCGGCATGTTGAACTCAGCCTTACACCATGCTTCCAATCATTTGCCGCAGTCGGCAAGAGCGGCCCTCGTCCCTGCTCTCGAATAGATCGACAGGCGGGTCGGCGACCCAAAAATAGAAAGCCTCTGATTCGCGCGCTACCACAGCGACAGCGAATGCAACAATCGGTGCGCCCAATTAAGATGACCTTGCACCGACAGTTCATGCGTCCACCGCTTGGGGCACCGAGAGGACGTCCGCGACGGTGCTCGGAATTATCGAGAACCATATCTGGGCTTCCTCCTTGGTGACCAGCTCGCGGTAGTGCCGAAAGATCATGCGTGGGGAGTTGCCGCTTTCCAGAGCCACGCGCGCCACGTCGCCCGTCTCCGCGACGCGGTAGCTGATGAACGAGTGTCGCAAGGCGTTGTGTTTCCAAGGCACCTTGGCCCGTGCCGCGAGCCGCTGAATGGCCTCGAAAGGACGGGGGTAATCGCTGCAAGCCCGCGCCTCGCGACGGCAGACGCCGAGCCACGCGCGGAGATTGCCGCAGATCGGAATCAGCCGTTTCTGCGCCGTGTTACCCTTCACACTCGTTACGCGGATGTAGCCGCGCTCCAAATTGATATCCTCTCAAAGCTGCCGCTGAATCTCGGCCGTGCGCATCCCCGCGAAGCCGCCCAGCACCAACAACGGGAGAAGTCCTTGCCGGGTTGCCCAGCGGCGATTCCAACCGGGTTCCAAGTCATCGGGGTTCAGTTGTGCCGCTTCCAACAGCGCGATCATTTGCTTCGGCGTGAAAATCTCGATCTCGGTCTGGTCTTCCCGCGCCCTGGCAACCTTGTGGAAATCGACGCGTTCCTTCGGAAGATAGCCCTCCGCCTCGGCATAGTTGAACAGCGTCGCTGCGACGGCGCGATAATTGTTCCGGGTTCGGCCGGAGCATTCCAATGAACGAAGCCATTCGTTCAAGAGCGGCGCGTCCACGTTCGCGATGGGGCATCGAAAGCTGTCCGCCAAATGGCCGAGCCGCAGTTTCAAGTCGCGCACATAAACCGGGCCCGCAACGTCAGCGTAACGTGATCGCCGTCCGAAATCCCGCTGACGACATCCTTGGCTCTTTTCCTTGCCTCCTCCAAATCGGCGAAGCTTTCGAGCTTGCGCCGGTCACCCACGTAGTAGGCGACTTTGAACTCAGGGTACCCCTTGTTTTGGTGGCGATAGATCTTGGCGGACACGCTGCCCCTGGTCACCGTGATCGGAAACTGCGGCATTTCCGGTTGCATGCCGCCATTGTCCGGAATTTGTTCGGAAAAGCAAGCACAATCGACCACGAATGCTTCAAGTCCTTGATAATCAGGCTGAAACAGTTGGTACGCGAGGCGGGAGTCGAACCCGCAACCTTCGGCTCCGGAGGCCGACGCTCTATCCAATTGAGCTACTCGCGCGACCGGCTCAACCTAGGCGATCCCTCCGCCGAGAGCAAGTCTATCTCAAACCGCGCAAACGAGCTGGGCGCACGACAGAATTCTTGGTAGCGCAGGATTGTATCCCGCGCTAAGTGCCGAAGATTTTTGCCTTGCGCCCAAACCGCCTTTCGACTTGGAAAAAGTCCGATCATGCGCGATACTGACAAAGAACGGTTGCCTTGTGTTGGATCTACCAGGTCCGCAACAGTTGGCGAAAACATCAGAGAGGATGAGGGTGAAGAATAATACGATGGCCCTACGGCTCTTGGACGGCGATAACGCCGGAACGGCGGCTGTTTCCGGAGTGCTCGACGAATTTCCTATCAACCATCATGCAGTCTGCGTGGACAAAACGGTGCGCATCCGGGCTTACCGCCCGGGCGATCGCGCCACCGTCCGCCAGCTCTGCTGCGACACGGGTTTTCTGGGACAGCCGATTGATTCGGTCTTCCAGGACCGGGAGCTTTTTGCCGACCTGTTCACCAATGCTTACTTGGCACATGAGCCGGAATACGCCCTCATCGCCGAGGTGGATGGACGAGTGGTCGGCTACCTTCTGGGCGCCGCCAGCCGCCATTTTGAGCTGGCCCTAATGCGCAGCGGCTTCAAAACCGCCACCAAGATGGTTTTCAAGCTCCTGACCGGGCGTTACGCCGCCCATCCCCGCAGCGCGCTCTTCGTCCGATGGCTGCTCACCTCCGGGTTGCGCGAACAGCCAAAGCACCCGGCCAACGCCGCCCACCTGCACTGGGACATTGACAAGCGGTTCAGAGGCCGCGGCATTTCCCCTCGGCTTTGGCACGTGTACGAACAAAAGCTGCGCGAGGTCGGAATCAAGCACTGCTACGGCGCCTTTTTCTCTCACGCGCGCCGCCGCCCGGAGGCCGTGTATGCGCGCTATGGATTCAAGGTCTATGACCGCAAACAGACAACCCTCTTCAAGCCGGAAATTGCCGAAGTGGTCGAAGTGGTCTGTGTCCATAAGGGGATTTGAGGCCGCAAGCCGCTGTGAAGCCCACTATTTTCACGCTCACCAGCGCGCGCTCCGGCACCGTCTATCTCCGCCACCTGTTCCAGAATAACGTCCCGGACTGCGCCTGCCGCCACGAACCGTTTTTCGATTGGGGCAATCCCACGCTTTTCGGGCCGGCGATCTACGACGCCTTCGCCGGGCGAGTCGAGCGCGTCCGAGCCCGCCTGGCCAAAAAGCGGCGCTACATTGAGCACCTCCCCAGCAGCCTGTATTTCGAATCGAGCCACGCCTTCCTGAAATCCGCTTACCTTGCCGCGCTGGAATTCTTCCCGGAGATGCGTCTGATCCACCTCGTCCGCGACCCGCTCAAGGTGGCTAAGAGCGAGGCTTACCGGCAGCACTGGCGTGAGCGCATGCATGCCCCTTTCCATTTCTATCGAGGAGACGATGGCCGCCGCCACTTCTGTTGGGGGCTAACCGGCAATGAAGACATCTTCCAGGCCTTTACCGGCGAACCGGCCGAGTTGAACGCACCCGCCTCGGCAAGGGGCGTCGCTCCGTGCGCATCGCCCGATAGTTCAAACTCCAGTCCCGCCCCCCCGCTCAACCGCCCTCAACCGCTCTCCCTCTTCCAATGGTATTTCCTCCAATGGATTGAGATTGAGAATCGCGCCATCCAGTTCCTCGAGCGGCATCATCTCCAGGACCGCTGTTTTCTCCTTCATACGCCCGGTGACCTCAACAACCCCGCCAAGGTAAAAGCCATGTTCGACTTTTTCGGCCTCAAGACCCGATTTCCAGAAATCATCCTGCGCGGACGCAAAAACCAGAGCATTGGCGTCACCACCGTCATCACCAAACAGGATGAAAGAGAGTGCCAAGCGGTCTTGGAACGAATCCCCCCTCGATTCCTGGAGATCTTTCAGCACCCTCCATACGTGAGGTTCCCCTGGAATGAGAGATTGAGGTCAGCCCGGAGCCAGAACACGGATTTGGCGGGTGCATTGTCGGGCAAGATGCGCTCCCGGGAAGCGGATGTCAGAGAAAAAGAGGACCGCCGTCGCCAGCCATCAACTTTTTGAGACCCTGGCATGGTATCCCCCTATCATAGCGGGCTCGCGTCGCAGGCGCTTTGAAGTGCGTCGCGGCAGAAATCTGAAAAAAGTTCTTGACCCACTACAACTGGAAGTCCACTCTCATAAAGTATTTGAATTTGTTAGGGCAGATGCCTAAGTTCGATGGTGCTGTTGATTTAAACAGTCAAATCGTCTAATGGAAAAAATGAAGGCCCTGGAGCAAATAGTAGCTGACGCGAAGGTGAAGGCTGACAAAATCATCGGGCAATCCAAATCGGTAAGGGATGCCTTTGCCGCTGGACGCCCGAATAGTTCCGAGGAATCCACAATAGAAGGAACGCTTGAGGCTCTGCAGATTATCCTGCGCTCGTTGCCGGACGAGCGAGGAGGGTAATGTTTTCCTGTTTCACTCCGTTGTTTTTGCCGCCTTGTGGGACCGCTTATTCTACACGTCGGTTGTTTTGTCTCCTGGTCTAAGACCATCTCGTCATGATCCAAGAGGAACCCAAATCGTCGGACGACAACCTGCGACGCAAACGCGTCGCGACTCTCTGGGGCGCTTACGAAATGATGGCCGAGAAATACAAGGAGGTTGCGCAAGCGACTTGGCTGCACAGCGGCCTCGTTGCGGCGACGGTGGAGAATTACTTGAGGGATTACCATGCTCTCGTCGGCAGATACAACATTCCTGGTCGTATCGCAAAGCACAAGGTCGCTGGCCTGATGGCGGCGAGCATTCTTAAGCATCGCCCCGTCCAGCTTGTTAATGATGAAGGCGCTGCCGCTCGCGTTTCAAAGGACAATGAGGAACTCGCGTTTCTGCACGGATTCGCCATTTGTGCTGAGGGTTAGGGCGAGGGTGCCATCAAGGCCTTTGTAAACCTCCCGAGTTACTCCGTTTGGCACGAAGACCTGATTCATTTCTTCCATCGACGGCCTGATTCAGCAGAAGCTTTTGCTATGGTGTTCGAGACGCTGAGCCTCACGCATTTTCCGAAGAATCTCACCGCGGCTCTTACCCGACCCTGACAACGTGCGGTGGGCGAAGGCTGTTGACTGGCAAGTGACGTGGTACAACCGCGCTCAGCGACTTCTTTGAGAGCCGTTGTGTTCATCTGAATAATCCTGCTCCAGCGACACGGCGCCGCAAGAATTTTGTTCTGCGCCCCGCCTGCCGCGCACTGACCGAACCGGCGGCGCGAAAACTCGGCTCGCGGTGCGAAAACTGGTTGAAGGCGGTTTGTCCGGCGATAGAATGGCACCTGTCCATGAATGCTAACTTCGAAACAAACGATGGGAATGCCAGAGGCACCTCCCGCCGCGCCTTCCTCGCCACAACCGCCGCCGCCACCAGTTTCATGTTCCTGCCGCGAGAGGTGCTTGGCCGGGGCGGCGCCGTCTCGCCCAATGAGAAACTGAACATAGCCGGCGTTGGCATCGGCGGCCAGGGCGGTTGGGACCTCGAAAAGTTGGAGAGCGAGAATATCGTGGCCCTCTGCGACGTGGACCAGGCCTACGCCGCCCACACTTTCAACAAGTATCCCAAGGCCAAACGCTACAGAGATTTCCGGCGCATGCTCGAAGAGCAAAAGGACATCGAGGCGGTCGTGGTCGCGACGCCTGACCATAACCACGCCATCGTCTCCATGGCGGCCATCAAAGCGGGCAAGCATGTCTATTGCGAAAAGCCGCTGACCCGCACCGTCTGCGAGGCGCGCGCCGTTGCCCAAGCGGCCCGCCAGGCCAAAGTGGTGACCCAAATGGGCAACCAGGGGATGGCTTTCGAAGGCAATCGGCTGATCAACGAATGGCTCTGGGATGGCGCCATCGGCACGGTCCGCGAGGTCCATGTCTGGTCGGATCGCCCGACGCATCGCGGCAAACTGCCCTTGTGGTGGGCCCAAGGCATTGAGCGGCCCACCGATACACCGCCCGTACCGCCCACCCTCGACTGGGATTTGTGGCTGGGCCCAGCCCCGTGGCGCCCCTACAATCCCGCTTATGTGCCCTTTAAGTGGCGCGGTTGGTGGGACTTCGGCTCCGGCGGCATCGGCGACATGGGCATTCACAACATGGCGCCGGTCTTTTCCGCCCTCAAACTCACTGCGCCAGAGAGTGTTCAGGGCTGTTCCACCCCCGTCTTCCCGGAAACGGTTCCTTCGGCCTGCATGGTGCGTTACTATTTCCCGGCGCGCGAAGCTATGCCGCCGCTCGAACTGCACTGGTACGACGGCGGGCTCTTGCCGGAACCGCCCGCGGAACTGGAACCCAATCGCGAGCTGGACCCCGAGGATGGCATCCTCTTTGTCGGCGACAAAGGCAAGATGCTCGTGACGGGTTGGGGCGGTCAACATCCTCGCCTGCTCCCGCAAAGCCTGGACAAGTCCTACAAACGCCCGCCCAAGACATTGCCCCGCTCCATCGGCCACCACAAGGAATGGGTCGAGGCCTGCAAAGGCCGAGGCCGCCCGCCCCGCTCGAATTTCGATTTCTCCGGCCCGCTCACCGAGGCGGTTTTGTTGGGATCAGTCTGTATTCATAATGGCGGCGGGAAGCTGCTTTGGGACAGCGAGAATCTGCGGGTCACCAATGATCCGGACGCCAACAAACTGCTTCGCTACGAATACCGGCCGGGGTGGAAACTGTAGCGGCCGTTCATG
>JAJYHY010000400.1 GCA_021784555.1 bacterium | reverse complement strand
GGCGCTCGACGTTCTTTTCCGCGGCAATAATGCGTTCGTGTTCCTCGCTCGTGATGGCACGTTTTGGTTTCGTCTGGACCATCGGCCACAACTTCTGTGGTAGAATCGGCCACGGTAGCCAGCCCATTCCTACGGCGAGGTTGTGCAGACAGCGCACAAAGGCATTGGTCATTACTCCGCCCTCTTTGAGCACCCGCCGCAGGTCATCGGCCGAGGTCTCGATGAGCTTCATGTTCAGCAATAAACTTTGCGGTCGGCGTTTGGCAAGGCGCCGACGATGCGCTTGGGTCTGGGGCTTGCCGCGACTGCAAAAGTCCTCCACCACATCCTGCCAGGTGCGCACCAGCAACTTCGGGTCTTGGGATGAAAGGTAGGCTTTGGCCAGCGACATGCCGATGACGGGCCGCGCTACGGTCATGTTGCGAGCACTGCGGATTTGTTCGGCTTCCTGTTTGCTGCGAGTGTGCAGGCTGTCCCGCTCCCCGGTTTCGGAGTCATGGATATAATAAATCCCACCCCGCCGGTAGAGCCAGAATCGTTGCTTTCTCATATTTCACGTTGCGTCGTTGCAACGTTAGGCGAGGTGAGCCGACCACCGGTAGCGAGTAGTGGGAGGATTTAAGAGCGATTAACCCGGATTCCAGCGGGGTCGCCGTTTCTCACACAGTTTCTCACACACTTTGAGGTTTTTGAGGCTTCTTGAAGACGTAAGTCATTGATTATCAACAACCCAAAAAATGGCTCCAGAGACAGGGCTCGAACCTGTAACCCGCCGGTTAACAGCCGGCTGCTCTACCATTGAGCTACTCTGGAACCCGAACAATCGAGCGAGGACGCAATCTACAGGAGGAAGATAGGCGCCGTCAACCGCGTTTTTAGACGTTTACAGGCTCGCAATTGAGGCCTTGGGCGGCGGGCCGATTGACATCGTCGCGTACAGCCGGCGCAGAGATGGGTTCGAGCTCCGTCTCTGGAGCCATTTTCTCAAGCGAGACCATCTTCTGCTCCTACATTCTTCAGGATTCCGACGCCGCGCACTAGGTTTCCCACGGACGTCGCGGAAGAATATTGGTAATCGGGTACAGGGCCCTCGCACTCAGGCTTCGCAAGGCAGAGGCCTGAGGCAGGGCCTCTGCGGATAGCCGATATGAATACACTACCTCATCCGAATAATCGATGGTCAGCGGAACCGGCCGCGTTTACGCTTGTGGACTTGTTGGCCACGATCGCCGTAATCCTGCTCCTCGCCTCGGTCATTGCGCCGGCGTTTGCGAAGACCAATTCCTGGGGCAAAACCGTCCAGTGCATGAACAACAAGCGCCGGCTCATGGCTGCGGTCCTCATGTACTCCAGGGACAACTCGGATCTGCTCCCTCCAGACCCCGATGATGGCAATATCGTTCCGGGACACGATTGGTGCGCTGGCAGCCTGGCGCAGGAGTTCGATTCCGACATCCTGGCTGACCCACATCTCTGTCTGGTCGCGCCATATCTGGGGGGTGACGTGCAAGTGTTCCGGTGCCCAGCCGACACGCGGGTTGGGGCCTACCAGGGGCCAGCCCCGGCGAAACGAGGAACCACCGTGCCTGCGGCGCGGACGGTCTCAATGAACGGGGCTGTGGGCACCGTTTGCCACGTGTTCGACCTCCGCGGCTACGGCCATTCCGGGGCGCCGACCTATCCGGTCAACGGACCTTGGCTCGATGGAAATCATGACAACAAGAGCGGCCATCCTTGGCTCACTTACAGGAAGACCTCGGACATGCTCATCCCGACCCCGGCCCAACTCTTTGTGGTTCTCGATGAGAATCCGCTCATGATTGACGACGCTTCCTTCGCCTTCTCGATGAGTCAGCCCAAGTGGGTGAACTTTCCCGGGATCGCCCATGACTTTGGTTGCACCTTCGGCTTTGGTGATTCCCATGCCGAGCTTCACAATTGGGTGGACCCGCGCACGAAGGTTCTTCAGATGGCCGGATTTATCGCTGTTCCCGGAAGTCCGGACTGGCTTTGGCTTTCCCATCATGCCTCGGCCAAGGCGCAAGGCCCAAGGTAGGAACCGGGCCGCTTTTGACTTGATTCGGAGGTCGTCTCCGTTTAAGAAGCGCCGGTGCTTTTTAAGGCGAGCCTTGGATTTCTGGCCCTGTTAAGCCTGGCGCTGATTTTGTGGCAGTGGTGGGTCGCGCGGCGCTTTCCTCTCCATAAGCGCGCGCGAGCGGAGGGGTCTCAGCCGGCGGTGACAGTTCTCAAGCCGCTCAAGGGCAGCGATGAGGCCACGGAGGCATGCCTGCGAAGCTGGTTCGCCCAGGAATATGGCGGCCCGTTGCAATTGGTGTTCGGCGTCGCTTCCGCCCAGGACCCCGTTTGCGCTGTCATTGACAAGCTTCGGGTGGAGTTCCCGTCTGTCGATGCCCAGTTGAGGGTGTTTGGACCTTTGACCGGGGCAAATCTGAAGGCATCGAAGCTTGCCCAGATGCAAGGGTTGGCCAAGCACGACCTCATTGTGGTGAGCGACGCCGACGTGTGGATTGCGCCGGACTTTTTGAAACATTTCCTGCCGGCCCTGGATGACCCCGACGTGGGCCTTGTCTGCAGCCTTTACCGCATGGGACGGCCACTCACCTTGGCCATGCATTGGGAGGCGCTGGCGGTCAATATTGATTTCTGGAGCCAGGTGCTCCAGGCCCGGAGTCTCAAGCCCTTGGACTTTGCCCTCGGCGCGGTCATGGCGGCCCGGAGAAGCCGGATTGAGGAAATTGGGGGCTTCGCCGGCCTGGCCAATTGCCTGGCGGACGATTACCAACTGGGCAACCGCCTTGCGCGGCGTGGGTATCGCGTGGAGCTTGCTGCCGTTGTCTCCGAGTGCCGGTCGGCCCCGTTGGGCTGGCGCGATGTCTGGAAACATCAACTCCGCTGGGCGCGCACCATCCGTGTGTGCCAGCCACTGAGCTACTTCTTCAGCATCCTGGCAAACGCGACGCTCTGGCCGCTGTTGTGGCTCGCGGCCGCACCGGGAGCCGACTGTCTGGCATTCCTGGCAGGCTGCCTGTTCATCCGAATCGCAACAGCAGCCGATCTCGAGAATCGAATGACAGAGCGGCGGGGTTGGGCGGGAGGCGCTTTGGCCCCGGCCAAGGACCTGCTTCAGGCCGCGATTTGGCTTTTGGCTTTCACAGGCAATCGCGTCGAATGGCGTGGCGAGCGACTGCGCGTCCGGCGCGGCGGGATGCTGGAGCGTTAAGGCTTTCGGGCGACGAGGACGGAGTTCATGCCTTCGTCCTGGTGGGCCACGACGGCATCGGTGAAACCGGCGCAGCGCAGGTCCTCGCTCAGTTCCTCGCGAGTAAAGGTGCCCCCTCCTTCTGTCGCCACCAGCATGTTGACGGCGAAGAAGGCGCCGGCCACCGGGCGCGTGCGGGTTTCGTCCATGAGCATATCGCGGATGGCAATGCGACCGCCGGGCAAGAGCGCGGAAAAGGCCTTGGAAAACAGCAAGCGGTTTTGTTCGCGGGAATTCTGATGCACAATCGCGCTGACCCAGGCCAGATCGGCCCCGGAAGGCAGCGCATCCGTCAGGAAGTCGCCGGGGACAAGCCGGACGCGCTGGGCTAGACCGGCTTGTTCCAACTGGCGCTTTGCCATGGGGATGACGTGCGCCAAATCAAAGAGGGTGGCTTGAGCTGTAGGGCAGCCGCGCAGGAAGGCGATGGTCCAGGTGCCGGAGGCCCCGCCGATGTCGAGGAGATGCTTGAATTCCAGCGGTTTGATGGCTTTGATGACCCGGGCCGCGTTAGGGCCTGAGACATTGTGCATAGCGCCAATAAAGGATTCTTTGTCGCCGGCCTCCCCGCGCACGCTCGCTATCCGCTGAGCCGGTTTTCCGGTCTTGGTCACCTTGGCCAATTGGGACCAGTTACGCAGGCAGTTGGCTTGGTGCTGAAGCATCGCCACAACGGTTTGTTCACCTCCTGGAGTCAGAAATGCCTCCAGACCGGCCGGAAGGCTGTAGGCATCGGCGGACTTTTGCAGGAGGCCCTGAGCCGCCAAGGCATCCAGCAGGATTGTCAGCGCGCGGAGGTCGCATTTGAGGTCTTGGGCAAGCGCGCAGGCCGTTCGCGAGTCCGAGGCGAGCGCGGCGAAGAGATCGATCTCGGCAGCGGCGACAAGCACGGCGGCGGCTTGATAGCCGCGGACAAGGTCGAGGAGGCTTTGAGCCGTCCATGGAAGTTGTGTATCCGATTTCATGCCCTGATTATTGGCGAATCGCGGCAAGAAACAAGCCGGTGATTTGCGATTGGCGATTTGGCCCGTCTCCCAGTCGCGTGCGCCGGGGTCAGTCCTCACTTTTTCCGGGGCGAAGGAAGGGAAGTGGTGGAAGAAGGTGGGGGACTGACCCCGGCGCCTTTGGTGACCTTCGAGCTTGTCGCTGGGCCGGATTATGGCTAAGTTGCCAACAAGTCGAAATTGATGGACTAGTACATAAATGAATATACGTCAAAATTCCTTGGGATGGGTCCTGGGCCGGACGCTCCCTTTCTGCCTCGCTGTGGCCATGTTGAACCTGCTTGGGTTGGATTCGCTTTTGGCAGCCGACGCCGCCAAGGGAGAAGCCGGCTCCAGCAACGCGCAAGGCTCGGTCCCTCTTATTATCAAATATCCGCCGCCGGGCTTCAAAGGCACACCTAAAGACCTCAAGATCCCGGGTGTTGAGCCAGCGCCTCAAAAACCGCCCCCGCCGTTAATGGTTCCAGCCGGGGTGAAGAACATCGCCCGCACGGCAAAAATCACTTGCAGCGACAAGAACGCCGACGCCGCGATGCTCGCGCAAATCGTGGACGGCGACAAGACGGCGAATGACGAGAGCATCATCTATCTGCGCAAAGGCACGCAATGGGTGCAAATGGACTTTGGCAGTCCCCAGAACATTTACGCGATTGTCATCTGGCACGCCCACAACTCGCAAAAGGTTTATCACGACGTGGTCGTCCAGGCCTCCGACGACCCGGATTTCCTCAAAAACGTCAAAACGGTGTTCAACAACGACCAGGACAACAGCTCCGGCCTGGGCGTAGGCACCGACCGCGAGTATTTTGAAACTCGCTTTGGCAAGCTCATCAATGCCAACGGCGTCACGGCGCGCTACCTCCGCTTTTACTCCAAGGGCAGCACCGAGAGCGCCCTCAACGAATACACCGAGATCGAAGTCTATGGAAAACCAGCTTCGACGGCCGCCAGCGACGCCCCAGCGCCCAAGGTCGAGACCGCCGCCGCTGCTGCGCGTGACCCTCAAGGGCTGGTGCCCCTTCTCCTCAAGCTGCCCCCGCCAGGCACTCCGGGCACTCCCCCGGACATCAAGAAAATTGCCCCTGACGCCGCCCCCCCGCGGACTAAACCGCGCCCGCCGCTGATGGTTCCCCCAGGGTTGGTGAACCTCGCGCCTGCCGCGCGGATCACCAGCAGTGACCCAAACGCGATCCCTGCCATGCTGGCGCAGATTGTCGATGGCGACAAGTCGGCCAGCGATAACAGCATCATCTACCTGCGTAAAGGCACACAATGGGTGCAGATGGATTTCGGCGCTCCGAAACAGATCTTTGCCATCGTGATCTGGCACGCTCACGACTCCCTAAAGGTCTATCATGACGTGGTCGTCCAGGCCTCTAACGACCCGGACTTCACCCAGAACGTCAACACCCTCTTCAACAACGACCAGGATAATAGCTCCGGTCTGGGCGTAGGCACCGACCGCGAATACTTTGAAACTCGCTTTGGCAAGCTCATCGACACCAAGGGCACCGTGGCCCGCTACCTCCGCTTCTATTCGAGGGGGAGCACCGAGAGCGCCCTTAACGAATACACGGAGATAGAGGTTTACGGACGGCCCGCCGCAAAGATGTAGCCGGCCCCGGTGGCTGATTTTAGGCCTGCTGGCGGTCGTTGCCGTCGCGCTGGGCCTGCGCCTGCCGGCCCTGGACCGGCGCCCGATGCATAATGACGAGGGCGTCAATGGGTACAAATTTGGCCAACTCTGGGACCACGGGTCTTACAAATACGACCCCAATGAGCACCACGGCCCGACTCTAATCTACGCCACCTACGCCTTCGAGCGGCTTACCGGCGCCACGGATTACGAGCATATTGGGGAGAGCCGGCTCAGGCTGGTGACAGTGGCCTTTGGGATGGGGTTGATCCTGCTCCTCCCGTTGGTTGCCGACGGCCTGGGCAGGCGAGGGATTGTGTGGGCGGGCCTTCTTACCGCCGTCTCGCCCGCCATGGTCTTTTACAGCCGGTACTACATTCACGAGGTCCTGCTGGTCTTCTTCACGTTCCTGGCCTTGGGAGCGGGCTGGCGCTACTGGCGCTCAAGGAACATCGCCTGGATGGTCCTCACGGGCGCCGCGCTTGGCTTGATGGATGCGACCAAGGAAACGTTTGTCATCACCCTGGCCGCCGCCGTCGTCGGATTGGCGCTCAGCCAGCTTTGGAATCGCAAGCTCGATGCCAGCGGCATTCCGGGAAAGGCCCCCCGGCTTCCCATCTGGCACCTGGCCGTCGGCTTGGCGGTCTGGCTGGCCGTTGCCATCGTCCTGTTTACCTCCTTTTTCACCAACGCCAGCGGCCCGCTCGATTCCATCCGGACATACAGCCCCTGGATTCACCGGGCTGAGGGCGCCTCGCCGCATATTCATCCCTGGTACTTCTATCTGCAACTCCTGCTCTTCTTTCACCTCCCTAAGGGCCCCACCTGGAGCGAAGGTTTTATTCTCGTTCTGGCGATTGTCGGGGCGTACGCCGGCTTCGCTCACAAGAATCTAGGCGACGCCAGCGGCAGCTTCGTGCGTTTCCTGGCATTCTACACCGCCGCCCTGACCGCCGCTTACAGCATTATCAGCTACAAGACCCCCTGGTGCCTCCTCAGCTTCTGGCACGGAGCGATACTCCTGGCAGGCGTCGGCGCGGGCGTCATTAGCCG
>JAJYHY010000399.1 GCA_021784555.1 bacterium | reverse complement strand
GTCCGCGCTCCTATCGCATGGGTCCAGGAGCTTGGGCTGAGCAGTTACAATAGAACGTCCATAAGTTAATAAAAGCTATGCCAAACCGGCCACGCAAACCGTTTACTTACTCCGAGCCGACCTCCGTCGTCACGGGGGCCGCGGGTTTTCTGGGATCACACTTGGTCGATCTGCTGCTTGCCCGCGGCCATCGAGTCATCGCCATTGACAACCTGGTCACCGGCTCCATCGATAACATCGCGCATCTGGCGGGTATTCCCGGATTCAAGTTCATCGATCAGGACGTTACGGAATTCCTTTTCCTCGATGCCGCCATCGATTACGTCTGGCATTTCGCCTCCCCCGCCAGCCCGGTGGATTACCTGGACCTGCCTATCCAGACCCTGAAAGTCGGTTCCCTCGGCACCCACAAGGCCCTTGGGTTGGCCAAGGCAAAAAAGGCCCGCTTCCTCTTGGCCTCAACGTCCGAGATCTACGGCGACCCCCTCGTTCACCCGCAGCCTGAAGAGTATTGGGGCAATGTCAATCCCATCGGGCCGCGCGGTTGCTACGACGAGGCCAAGCGCTTCGCCGAAGCCATGACCATCGCCTACCACAAAGAACACCGCGTCGAAACCCGCGTCGCGCGCATCTTCAACACTTACGGGCCGCGCATGCGCCTCAACGATGGACGCGTCGTTCCCGCCTTCATCAGCCAGGCGCTCAAGAACAAGCCCGTTACTGTCTTCGGCAAAGGAAAGCAGACGCGCAGTTTCTGCTATGTCTCCGACCTCATCGACGGCATCTACCGCCTCATGATGAGCGCTTGCGACCAGCCCGTCAACCTGGGCAACCCCTCCGAACTCACCGTGCTGCAATTCGCCAAGGAAATCATCCGCGCCACCGAATCCAAGAGCGAGATTGTCTTCAAACCACTGCCCCAGGACGACCCCCGCCAGCGCCAGCCGGACATCTCCAAGGCACGCACCCTCCTGAACTGGGAACCGAAAGTGCCGCTCGAGACCGGGCTGGTGAAGACTATCGAATATTTTCGGGCCAAGGTGTGATCGGGCGCACCGCCCTTGCGCCCGAAACCCCTCGCCAAGGCGGGGCGGCTCTGATAGCTTGGCGGGGTTTATGGTATCCATTGCCACCAAATGGATCGGCGAATGGCTCGAAGGGCTGGGTCGGATAACGCTGCTGGCGCGAGAGGCCTTCGCTTCGATTCTGGCCGTTAAAATGTCGTGGCGCGAGTTGCTTTACCAGGCCTATTTCGCCGGGGTAAAGTCGCAATCGGTTGTGCTCATCACCGGGGCGTTTACGGGAATGGTGCTGGCCGCCCAGACCTATTTCCAGTTCCACAAGGTGAAGATGGACAGCGCGACACTGGCGGTCGTGAGCGTGTCGATGTGCAGCGAGTTGGGACCGGTGCTGACCGGCTTGATGGTGGCGGGCAGGGTCGGGGCGGCAATTGCGGCGGAATTGGGCACGATGCGGGTGACGGAACAGATCGATGCCCTGCGCACGCTGGCCACGCATCCGGTGGATTACCTGGTGGCGCCGCGGGTGCTGGCGTTGCACCTGGTGCTGCCCCTGCTCACGGCGGCGGCCATTACACTGGGCATCGCCGCCGGATACATGGTCGGGGTCTATTTGTTGGGGATCAACGGCGCTTATTTGTGGTTCAACATGATCAAGTACACCGGCACGTCGGACGTGGCGATCGGCCTGATCAAGGCCTTCATCTTCGGCGGCATCGTCGCCCTGGTGGGCTGCTACAAGGGATTGTACTGCGACGAAGGCGCGCAGGGCGTGGGCCGCGCGACCACCGAAGCGGTCGTCTATTCCTCGATTACGATCCTCATTAGCAATTTCTTCCTGACCCTCATTCTGGCCAGGATTTTCAACGGAGTATGATCGAGGTCCGCGATTTGCAGAAGAGCTTCGGTTCCCACCAAGTTCTCGACTCCATCACGTTCCGGATCGAGAAAGGCGAATCGCTGGTGATTATCGGGCGCAGCGGCGGCGGCAAGAGCGTGTTGCTCAAGCACCTGGTCGGGCTGCTCAAGCCCGACGCGGGGCAGGTGCTCATCGAGGGCGAGGACATCGTGCCGATGGACGAACGGCAGCTCCTGCGCGTGCGCCGCAAATTCGGAATGCTCTTCCAGGGCGCGGCGCTGTTTGATTCGCTGACGGTCGCCGAGAACGTGGCGTTTGCGTTCCGGGGCGACCGCTCGATGCCGGAGCGCGAGGTGGAACGGAAGGTGGCCGAGGTTCTGGAGATGGTGGATTTGCCGGGGACCCAAGACAAAACCCCTGCCGAACTCTCCGGAGGGATGCGCAAACGGGTGGGATTGGCGCGCGCCATCATCTATCAGCCGGAGATCGTGCTTTATGACGAGCCGACGACCGGGCTGGACCCCATTGTATCGGACAGTATTGATAAGTTGATCCTGCGCGTGCGCGATTGCCTGGATGTGACCAGTGTGGTGGTCACGCACGACATGCGCAGCGCGCGGCGGCTGGGCCACCGAATCCTGATGCTGCACGAGCGGAGACTTTACGCCACCGGCACGCCCGAAGAGATCTTCCGCACGGAAGACCCGGTCGTGCGCCAGTTTATTGAAGGAGTCGCGGATGTGAAGGAAGCCCCGTGTTAATATGAGAAAGCGGCTGGAGTGGAAAGTCGGATTGTTCGTGTTCATTAGCCTGGTGCTCCTGGCGGCGCTCCTGGTGGAGTTTAGCAAGGGCATGTCGCTCTTCCGCTCCAGTTATACCATCGTCCTGGAATCGAGCAATGTCTCCGGTTTGGCGGTCAGCGCGCCGGTGATGATGTCCGGGGTCCAGGTTGGGCGCGTTTCGAGGATTAGCCTGACCCCCAGCGGCAAGACGGCCATTGTGGACCTGAGCATCTACAGCCAATACCGCATCCACCAGGACGCCCAGTTCCTGTTCCGCACCGCGGGTCTGCTTGGAGACGAATACGTCGCTGTGATCCCCATTACGAACAAGGAACCCGTCTTCCACACCGGTTCGCCCGCGGCCCATGCGGAGGCGCCGGTCGGCTTCGAACAGATAGCTCGCACGGCCGGCAATTTAGCCCAAACGATAGACGTCACGGTGAAGCGCCTCAATGTCCTGATCGACGACGTCCAACGGCTCCTGCTCAACAGGGAAACATTGACCAACCTCTCCCAGGTCGTCACCAACGTGCGCGATCTCTCCAGCCAAGCTGCCTTGGCGGCGCGCAACATCAATCGGCTCCTGCTCACCAACACCGCCCCGGTCAACCTCTCCGTCAGCAATCTGACCGCCTCCAGCCAGCATCTGAGCAGCTTTGCCAACGGCCTTCAGGACCTTCTGACGACCAACAGTGAGAATATCACCGTCTCCATCCAGAACCTCCGTGATGCGTCGCGCGCTCTGACCAACCTCATGAGCCAAGTCCAATCCGGCAAAGGGGTCGCCGGCATGCTGCTCAGCAACCAGCAGTTCGCCTCCGACGTGAGCGAGATCGCCCGCAACTTCAGCATCACCAGCAGCAACCTGAACCGCTTGGGCGTTTGGGGGATTCTGTGGCGCCACAAGCCTCCGAAGTCATCCCCGCCTCCCGAGCGTTTGACCACGCCCAAGAACCCCTTTCACTGATCTATGGCGCTTTGGGTTATCCGCATCCTCTTTTTGTCCATGTGTACCGTCGGCGGCTACGCCGTCAGCCAGGTCCGTCCTGAATATGTGGGCCTGCCTCACGCCGGCCTCTTCGGGATGGTCGTCGGCTTCGGCTTCGGGTGGCTCATGATAGCCATTGACGAGATGATCAAGGGCTTTTCGCTGCGCGCCTTTTCCGCCACTACCTTTGGCCTGGTGCTCGGCACGGTCGTCGCCCTGCTCATCGACCGTTCCGGCTTGTTCCAATATGTCGAAGAGCCGACCACGCGCTGGCTCATCCGGCTGTGCCTGTTTCTGAGCTTCGGCTATATCGGCATCATCCTGGCCATGCGCAGCAACAAGGAGGATTTCTCTCTCATTATCCCCTACGTGCGCTTCGCGCGTCAGAACAAGCCGGACAACCTGCTGCTGTTGGACACCAGCGTCATCATTGACGGACGCATCGCCGACCTCATCGAGGGCAATTTCATCGAGGGCCTGATCCTTGTCCCCCGGTTCATTCTGAAAGAGCTCCAGCAGATCGCCGATTCCACCGACCCGGTTAAGCGGGCGCGAGGGCGGCGCGGTCTGGAAATCCTCAACCGCATCCAGCGCAATCCTCGCAACGAGGTTAGAATTCACGAGGGCGATTTTCCCGATGAAAAAGAGGTGGATGGCAAGCTCGTGCGCCTGGCGCGCAATCTGGGCGCCAAGCTCTTTACCAATGACTATAACCTGGGCAAGGTCGCGGAATTGCAGTCGGTCAGTTACGTCAACCTCCACGAACTGGCCCGCTTCATGCGCGCCATTTTGCTGCCGGGAGAGATGATCTCTTTGCGGGTGGTCCGGGAGGGCAAGGACAAGGGACAGGGCATCGGCTATCTGCCGGACGGAACGATGGTGGTGGTGAACAACGGTCAAAGCGCGATCGGCCGGCAGGTCGAAGCCCAGGTGCAGAGCATGATCCAGACCGGGGCGGGCATTATCATATTCGCGGATTTGAAACAGTCCCTGCCTGACGCGGCCCAAGATAATTGGTCGCGGGGAACCACTCCATCGACAGCATGACATGAGGACGAGGAGATTTGCGATTTTCGATTTGCGATTGATGAGGGAAGCGGCGGGACCGCGTTCCCGAGGCCGTGGAGGGATGGTGGGGAGCCGGGATGTCCGCCGCCCTTCCGAATCCACCGACGGTCCATCATCCATCATCCAACAACCCACTAATCCATTTCCCCCTTTCCCCTCTGCGCCTATGTCCCTTGTAACCATTTATTCCACCCTCAACCTGGCCGACGCTGAATTGGTTCGTTCGCGGCTCGAAGCCGCTCAATTTCATCCCGTGTTGATGAACGAAATTGCCTCGACTACGTATGGTCCCATTGCCGCCGGTGGAATCCTCGTCCAAGTGCCTGAAGATGAGGCGATCGAAGCGAGGGAATTCCTGGAAGGGGGGGCCGAATGACCAGCGGCCCGACCTCGGCTGGGGAAGGTCACGGTTCGTCCAAGATGTCGTCCAGCGGGACGGTCTTGCCGGCGGCATGTTCCGCCTCGGCCTGGCGACGCATCTCGTCGAATTTGCCGGCGGCGGCATCGGCCTTCGTCTGGCGGTCCCAGTCGTCGTCCTCAAACGGATGGAGCAAGGCCTCCAACTCACACCTCTCTTGCGGCGAGAGTTCTTGGATAGCCGACCAGATTTCAGCAACCGTGCTCATATTGGAGACACTAAGCGCCAGACGAGGTGGCGTCAACGCCAACCGAAACACAATAACCGTCGCGGTTTCAAAGCATGAAGCGGGACAACGTTAGACTATTGCGGCAACTCCAAAAGCTTCTGCCGCAGGGCGAGTTGAGTCTTCAACCTTCCGTTCTTAAGGAACACGCCCAGGACAAATGGTTCGCGGCTCGCGAACCGGACGCCGTGGCTCTGCCGCGCAGCGTCGAGTCGGTCTCAAAGCTCCTCCGCTTCGCAACCGGCCATAACCTCGCCATTACACCTCGCGGCGCCGGCCATGGGTACGTCGGCGGTTGTGTTCCGGTTCAGGGCGGGATTGTGCTTTCGCTGGCGCGGATGAACCGGATTAAGGAGATTAACTCGGCGGATTTTGTCGCCGTGGCCCAAGCCGGGGTGATAACGGCGGACCTGCAAAGCGCGGTCGAGAAGAAACGATTGTTCTATCCCCCCGACCCGGCCAGCCGCGCGGAGACTTTTATCGGCGGCAACATCGCCACCAACGCCGGCGGGCCGCGCTGCCTCAAATACGGCGTGACTCGCGATTACGTGCTCGGCCTGGAAGCCGTCCTCGCCACCGGCGACATCGTGAGAGTCGGCGGCCGCACCCATAAGAACAAGACCGGTTTTGATTTGGCGCGCCTCTTCACCGGTTCCGAGGGCCTTCTGGCGGTCGTGACTCAGGCGACTCTCAAGCTCCTTCCCTTGCCTCCCTTCCGGGCCTGCCTGGCACTCGGATTTAGCTCGATGCGCCCGGCGCTGCGAACCATGCAGACCATTTTCGCCGCCGGAATCCTGCCCGCCGCTCTGGAGGTTGCCGATGCGTTCACCCTTGCCGCGGCCTACAAGCGCACCGGCAGCGCCCAACTTCGCGGCTGCCGGGCGCACCTGATTATCGAACTGGATGGCCAGGACCGCTCCGTTCGCTATGAAACACGCCAGGTCGAGGCCATCGCGCGCGAACTCCAACCGCTCTTTGTCCGCCGCGCCTTTGGAAAGGAGCAGTGTGAAGCCATCTGGGCCGTACGCCGTGAATTCTCCTACGCCCTGCGTGATACGGGCCTGACCAAACTTAACGAAGACATTGTTGTCCCGCGGGGCCGGCTCCAGGACCTGTTCCAGTTCGCCGCCCGGCTGCAGAAAAAACATGACCTGCCGGTCGCCTGCTTCGGCCATGCGGGCGATGGCAATATTCACGTCAATGTTATGGTGGACTACAACCAGCCCGGCGCGCGCCAGCGCTGCGACGCGGCGCTGGACGAGCTTTTTCGCCAGGTCATTGCCTGGGACGGCGCCATCTCGGGCGAACACGGCATCGGTCTCGCCAAGAAGACCTGGTGGCCCCTGGCCGTCTCGAAGGAGGTATGGGACTTACACCGTGCCATCAAACGCGCCCTGGACCCGCGCGGAATCCTCAACCCGGGGAAGTTTGTGTAGGCGCCTGCGATATTGGTGGGCTGAAACCGCGGGGGCGGAGCATCGGACCCAGAGCACCACTGATTGACATTTTGGCGATAATCTAATGGAACTCCGCCTCAGGCCATTTTGACCCTGCCTTGGCGCGACAATAAAATACGCGGCCGCGTATTTTATTGTCGCGCCAAGGCAGGCAAATGT
>JAJYHY010000398.1 GCA_021784555.1 bacterium | reverse complement strand
TCAATACGCCGGGGATTGGGTCCTCCCCGATTACCTCGACGGCTTGGCCACGGTGAAGCTGGGCGGAGACGGCTCGGATGCCTTCAAGCGGGCGCAGGCCAACGCCAAGGACTTGAAGCTGCCTCCGTACAACCCCAAAGCCAATGTGCTCTTCTTCGTCGAGTTCGGCCCCGGGCCAACCAAATACGCCACCGGACGCTATCACCAGGAACTCCGGTTTTCCACCCCGCCCTCAATGGTGAAATCGGCGGAAATCAAGGTCGATTCTCTCGATATCCCGGTTGCCCCGGCCGACGATGTCGCCTTCCAGGCCACGACCCGCGGAGGGCGCGTGATGGACCACATCCTTGGCAACAAGGCGATCTTTAAGACTACAACCGGCGCGGTCGGCGACGTGGCGTTGATTGGAGGTCTGGGCACCGCCGCCTTAAGCCGCGACCGCACGACGGCCGAGGTGGGCCTTGGCATCGCGCTAGTAGGCGCCGTGAGCGAGGTCATTTCCGCCGCCACAACTCCGGCGGCGGACACCCGCGCCTGGGATAATCTGCCCCGCTACCTGAGCTTCGCCTGCCTGCCGCTGCCGCCCGGTCAGCATGTCGCCACCGTCCAGTTCCGCGATGCCGCCGGCCGAGTTCTGCCGAATTTGACGAAGGTGGTCCTGTTCGAGGTGCCGGCGGATGGAACAGACAAAGTGATTTTCGTCAGCGACAAATCCTTAACTCCTGAAAAGGCATGAAACGTACAATGGCAGCTCTCATAATGGCGTCCGGACTATCCTTGTTGGTTGGCTGCAAGACGGACCACGGGGCCTATGGTCCGCGCGACACGATGGTCAACGACCTTGAAAACACCTCCAACTTTGTCCTCTTCGACAAGGCGGCGCAGCACTCCGTAACCTGCGATGGCCTGCAACAGACCCGCCTGCCGGACAACCGCCTGCGGGTCGCCGCCAACGTGCGCAACCGGGAGAACCGCCGCATCCAGGTCCAGGTCGATTGCGTCTTCAAGGACGCCCAGGGCTTTACGGTGGATGAGACCCCCTTCCAAAACCTGTTCCTGGATGAAAACGCGCAGCAAGGCGTGCAGTTTGTTTCGGCTAACGACAAGGCGGTGCGCTACACCATCCGCGTGCGCCAGGCGCGGTAGCCGGCGCTTGCGACTTACACTCTGGTTCAGAGGCAACCCGGCGAGCCCGGCAGTCTGGGCTATGCGTCCGCCGCTCCCGGTCAAGCGGGAACCTGCCCGGCTGCCTGTGGGCCTTCACACTGGATAGAATGCCATGACCCCGAGCAATCTGAGGCGCACCCGAGGCCGTCCATAACCATCCTTTCCAGGCGCCTTATTATTAGTTGCCGGTGGCTAGCAATTAGTCTCAATAATCTAGACAAAATAGGGGAAAAGAAACATTGAAGAAAGTTGTTGACTCGATCAGCCTTTTCGCCTTAGACTGCCCTCGTAAATCAAAAGGCATTGTCTATGAATTTCGAACCCAAGAATGTAGCGACGGGGCGCTTCGCCCCCCCCTCCCCAACGCAAGCTCTGCCTGACGAGCTTGATTATCGTTCTCACCTCCGCCACCGCAACCTTGGCCCAAACACCCCAACCCGGCGCCTGGACCCCTACGCCGCTTGACACCTTCTCCACCCTGTGGCAGAAAACAGTCATGGAGACAAACGCCGTCACCGGCGCCGTGACACAGCGCACCGTCCATTACACGGAGTTGGGCAGCTCATTAAATTTCGCCGCCCCTGACGGCTCGCTCCAGCGTTCGGTCGATGCCGTCCAACTCACGCCCGCCACTGGCGGAGCTGCAGCCCTCCAGGGGGAAACCAAGGTGCTTTTCCCTCCTACGTTGGCGGACCCGCTGGTCATCACTACGCCGATGCTGGAGACGATAACAATCGCCCCGCTGGCAATATACTACTACGATACCGCCTCCAAGAAATCGGTTCTTTTGGGGGCGGTGCGCAGCCAGGCCCAGGGCGAATTGGAGCCGCCCAACGTCATCCGCTACGGCTCGGCGATAACCGACGGCATCCGATGCTCGATAAGGTGCGTCTATACTCACTCGGCATTCTCGTCCGATATTGTGTTCGAATCCCAGCCGGAGCAGCCGCCGGAGGCCTTCGGCCTGAACCCGGCCACCACCCGAATCCAACTGGTCCAGATCATCACCGGCCCCGGTCCGCGCCAGACCGTTCATGTCCTCAAGCCGGATACCGGCCTGAGCGACGCCACACTCGATTACGGTGGCCTGGTCTCGCCCGTGGGGCGCGGTGTCGCCCTGCCGGACGAAGACCAGCCTCCCTCTGCGGGCGCTCCGGCCCCGGTGCCGGTTGGAACCGGAGCCAACGGCCAGGTCCTGGTCGGCAAGCAACTGGTTCAGCTCCCCGATGGGCGCTCCGGGCTGATTGAGGAAGCCGACTGGCTGGACCTCAAGCCCAAGCTCGACGCCCTGCCGCCTTTCACTCAGGGGGCGAGCCTCTCGGTTCCGCCGCACCAGGCCAGCCTGGAGCGCGAACCGCCCGTCCTGGCCGCCAAGTCCTCCGGCCCGGCACCCTCCATCCGCCTGGCCAGCAACCGGTCCGCTCCCAAAGGCTATGTCCTTGACCCCACATACATCACCATCGACACCGACCAGACGCATTACCACTTCTTCAGCGGCGAGACTTACCTCATTGAAGGCTACATCATACTGCATGGCGTCGTTATTTTCGATGCCGGCTGCTATATCAAGTTCGACACGAACGCCAAGTTGACGATTTACGATGATCCGCCGGGCTGCGGCGGAACGCTTGAGAACCCAACGGTGCTCACGTCCAAGGACGACGACTTGTATGGGGCGCAGATAGACGGCAGCACGGGGTCCCCCTCCTACACCGCCTCCACGGCGCTCTCGCTCGTTTACCTGCAGACGGGTACGACCGTTTCCGGGTTCAAGATCCGCTGGGCGCACACGGCCGTCTCCGGCTCGGGCTGGGGGACGTGCTCTGACCACGTTTATACCCTGGCTGACACGACCGTCGAGAACTGCGGCACAGGCCTGAACGGGGCGGCGAGCACCCTGAACGTCCAAAACAGCACTTACTGCAACGTCACCACGCCCATGTTCCGCGCCTGCGGGACCGGCTCCCTCACACACTGGTGCGAGCAAAAGGTGGCGAATGTCTCGGACATGCAGTACCAGGAAGCCGAGCCGGCCATCGCCGTCAGCCCCGCCCTCAACAGCCGCGGCTGCCACGACATGTACATCTTCTCGTGCGGGCCCTCCTCCTATACGAGCTGGCAGGTGCCAAGCAGCCTGATGATGGCCGTTTCGCACGACGGTGGTGAGACCTGGTCCTCCACACACTTCGCCGACGGGGCCTACCCGGCGGGCCTTCCCATGGCGGATGGCAGCGATCCCTGCGCCGTATATGATTCCCACGGCAACCTGTTTCTTTCATACATGACGGGCTTGGACACGCAGGGTGATCCGGGGCCCTGGCGCGTGGCCGTTGTCGAGCTTGCCGCAGGCGCGTCGAGCTGGAACGAGTTGGACCAGAACAACATGTTCGCGACCATCGGCGATGGCACAGACCAGCCATGGCTGGCCGTTGGTCCGGCGCCCAGCGGGCAAGGGGAGACGCTGTGGCTCTGTTACAACGACACCAAGGACAGCCAGTTCACCGTAAGGGTTTCAGGCGCCTTCATCGACGGCACCGGCGCCGTTGGGCCGTTCGCCTCACCGCAAACGCTCTCCTGGGACAACAGGCACCCGCGCATCGCTATTGGGCCGGCCGGCCAGGTCGTCTGCGTCTTTCAAGAGTCGTACGGCCACCCGTGGAGCGGCAGCATCTACTACAGTCTCAACGCTACCGGCCTGAGGAACGGGTTCAACGACCCGGCCGTGGATCCCACCGACTTCGCTGCTCCAGCGGTGTTGGCTACTCTCCAGACCGTCCTCTGGGGAACGCACTCGGTCGAGAACCACTACGGATACAACTTCGACGCTGCGCCCAACCGCGGGGTGTGCAACCAGCCCGAGATCGCTTGGGACCGCGCGAGGAACGGGCTCTATGTCGCTTACACCGACCTGCCGAGCGGCAACAGCATGGATAACACGGACGTGTATGTCGCCCACGCGGACTACGCGACCGTCGCCGATTCCGGGCTGTGGCAGGTCTCAAACCAGGGCGGCCCTGTCGAGCAGGGCGATAACGGCGCGACACAGTTCCTCCAGGCCATTGCTGTGGATCAGGGCAGCGGCAACGTCGCCGTCGGCTGGTACGATGGGCGCGCCGGCGTCCCGACCGACTACTATGTGCTGCAGTACTATGCTGCCATCAGCACGGATGGCGGGGCGACGTTCGGCCAGAACTTCCCGCTCACGTCCGGCATCTCGGACGCTCATATCCTGTCGTATCCGAGCAACCCGTATCCGGACGACTTCGACGATTACACGGCGTTGGCCTACGTGGATGGTGTCCTATACGCGGCGTGGGCCGACAACGCCGACTCGCCGGTTCCTAACTACTCCGATGGGACCAGCTACCTCGATATCTACATGGGGTCGGGTACTCCGCCCTCGCCGTAGGTGCAGACAGACCGCTTCAACCCTCAGCAGGAGCATGGGAAAGGAACGAGTTGCCCGGATCGCCGCGCTCATGGCGTGGGCCTTCGCCTTGCAGCCGCTGCGGGGGCAAGATGCCGACCAGTTCACGTGGAAGTGGACACCCGGACCGCCGGGGCTTCAGCAGGTCACCTATGGCAATGGCGTGTTCCTGGCTGTGGGCGGCACGCTGTGGCAGGCCCCGGCGGGCGTGAGTGCGACCTCCCGTGATGGGGCTCGCTGGACCACGCACACACCGGCTCCAAGCCCGATCGCCGGGTCGGTCGCTTCGGTGGCGCCGGGCAACAGCAATTTCGTGGCTGTTGGCAACCTTGGCGCGTACGCGGGGGACCCGGCCGCAACTAACGGGTTCATTCAATTCTCACCCGACGGCGTCAACTGGGATCCGCCCGCGCTGGTAACCCAGCGGATGCCGCTTGCGGCCGTCGTTTACGGGAGGGGAACCTATGTCGCGGTGGGCGAGACAAATGGGGTGGGTGCCATCGTCTCGTCCTCCGACAGCGTCCACTGGACAAGCCGAGAGCTCAAGTATCAAGGCCCGCTGCGGGGCGTCGCCTTCGGGGAGGGCACATTTGTGGCGGTTGGCGACTCGGGGGCGGCCCTCACCTCAGCCAACGGCACCGACTGGGCGCCAGCAACTGTGCCTACTCCCGACCGCATCTACGCGATCGCCTACGGTAATGGCAATTTCGTGGCCACCGTGCAGGGGACGCCGCAGAGCTACGTTGGGATGATGACATCTCCGGATGGAACGAACTGGGTGGGGGCCGCTGTACACGGGGCTTGGCCGCTGGCGTACGGCAATGGCCTCTTCGTCGGCGTTGCGGGTGTCGGCCTGGATGGCTCGACCAACGGGCTGCGCTGGAGCACGGTCTGGTGGGGTTTTCTGGGCGATGTCCAGCCCGTTGCCATCGCCTACGGCGCCGGGACGTTCAGCGTATTGGTTGGGGGCGGCGGGATCTTCTACATCAGACCGGCGCCCCGGCTTGCCTGGAGCGGCGAGGGCGACGCTGCGGCGAACCTGACGCTCACGGGCGGGTGGCTTGGAATGCGGGGGCGCCTTCAGGCGAGCACCAATCTCTCGACCACGAACTGGACCGACCTATTCAGCTTCACGAACAGCGGCCCCGCGATGCCCTTGCAAAACGCCGGCGCGACCAATTATACTCGGCGGTTCTACCGGGTGGCAATCCCATGAGCACGGGGGCGTTCGGGGTATCGGGTCATGCTGGCTCGGCGCTTCGGCCTATGAAGAGCCGGACGAGGCGCCAACCATTGTGGCTCGCCCTCGCGCTGGCGCTGATCACGGTTGCCCGCGTCCGAGCCCAAATCGGGACCAGCAACGTGCCGCCGCAGGTGTCGCTCGACTGGCCCGCCAACCTCGGCTATCTCACTGAGTTGACCTACTTGAGGCTGCGGGCAGATGTCACCCCGGGCAGCCACCCGGTTATCTTCGTTCAGTTCTTCGCGGACACCAGCCTCATCGCCACGGTTACCAACCCGCCGTACGCCACCATGTGGGGTCTCGTGCCTAAACCTGGTCCGCGCTACGGATGCACCGGCACCTGGACCCTGAGAGCCGTGGCCACCGATACCGCCGGCCTGGGGGCGAAGTCGGCCTCGGTGCCTCTTTTGTACAACTGTAATCCTGGGCCTATGCCGATCGTGCAGATTAGGTCGCCCCATTCGGGCGCGGTGTTTGCCGCGCCGGCGACGTTTTCCATCAGCGCGGACCTCCTGGGCAGCCCCGATGGCTATGCCGCGCCGGTGGAGTTTTTCGCTGGCACGAGTTCTCTCGGCGTCGTAGCGCAGGCCGATCCGAAGTTCACCGTCGAGACGCCGCCCTACACGCTGACGGTCAGCAACCTGGCAGAGGGCCAGTACACCCTGAGCGCCGGGTACCTCGGTCTGAACTCGAACTGGTGCTGGTGCGGCTCGGTCAGCATCCGGGTGACCAAACTCGGCATCGAGTCGCCAGTTGTGACGTCCGATGGCCTGGTCGAGTTTGGCCTCGTCACTTCATTCCCCGGCAGCGCGACGGTCATCGAGGCCTCGCCGGACCTCGCGAATTGGGCTCCCATCGCGACGAACCTGCCGTCCGACAGCACTTTCACCTTCGTCGATCCGTCCCCGGCGACGAATGGGGCACGGTTCTACCGGGCGATAGTTCCGTCGCAGTGACCTTTTGCGGTTTTGCTCTTGAATATGCCAGCCGGATTCCGCCTCCGCCGTCCGGCAGGCGCCGCCCTCGGCTCCCCGCCATGGCCCCTGCTAGACCTAGCGAGGCTCCGCCTCAGACCGTTTTTCCCACGTCATTGAGCATTTTTCATTAGGCATTGGGCATTAGGCATTGCCAATGAATAATGCTA
>JAJYHY010000397.1 GCA_021784555.1 bacterium | reverse complement strand
GGCATCCTCATCGCGGCCAACTTCATCCATACGCCGGGCCCAGTTGAGGGGCCGGCCGCCATCGCTTCTCCAACGCCGGCGTCGGCGTGGCTCTGGAACTGGCCTGCGCGACCGGGGCAACTGCTGAACCCCGGCGAACAGAGATGGCCCGGGAATCTGCCGCAGGAGGTCTATGTCTGGCAGCGGGCGTGGACCAAGCCGGTCCGGCAGGCGGTGACGGAGCACGGGCCGAGGTTTGCGCGGGTGGTGGCCCTGGCGGCGGAAGTGACGTGGCAAAAGGGCAGACCGAAACTGGTGCGCGTGCCGGTGGATTACGGGGCGCTGATTCAAACCCGAAGGCCCCTGGGTCTGGCGCTGAGGGTGGGGCCTTACTCCGGTTCGTTTGCGCCGACAAGCTCCGCCGCCATTTACCTCGCGAACCTGGCGCACAGTCTCATTTCCGACGCCGTCGCGGCGAGTGCGCCCGTCAGCGAGTTGCAGATTGATTTCGATTGCGCGTCGTCGAAGCTCCAGGGCTATTGCTCCTTGGTGGGAGTCATTCGGCAGGCGGTCACTCCCGTGCCGCTCATTATCACCGCGCTTCCGGCATGGCTGGATGAACCCGTCTTCAAATCCTTGGCGCAGGCGGCGGATGGCTACGTGCTGCAGGTGCATTCGCTTGAACGGCCCAAAAGCTTCGATGCGCCGTTCACTTTGTGCGACCCGCGGGCGGCCCGCCGCGCAGTGGCCAAGGCCGGGGAGATTGGGGTGCCGTTCCGCGTAGCCTTGCCTACCTACGGCTACACGATTGCCTTTGATCGAGAGGGACGTTTCGCCGGCCTTTCGGCCGAAGGACCGGCCAAAACCTGGCCTCCCAGCGTGCGGACAAAAAACGTCCGCGCCGACCCCCTCGCGATGGCCAAATTGGTGAGAGACTGGTGCTCGAACCGGCCTGCCGCCATGAAGGGGATTATCTGGTATCGCCTGCCGGTTCCCGGCGACCTCTTGAACTGGCGCTGGCCCACGCTCGGCGCGATTCTCCATGCCCGAATCCCCCGAAAGAGCGTGCGGGTCGAATCGCACCGGGTCGAGACCGGGCTGGTTCAGCTCAGCCTGGTCAACGACGGCGAGCTCGACCTTTCTTCACGGTTCGCGGTCCAAGCGCAATGGCAAGGCGCCCGATTTATCGCAGGCGACGGCCTGGGCGGTTTCAGCCTGACAAAGGAGACCGCTTCCTCCGCCCGTTTCGAGGCCGCCAAGGCGTGCCGTGTACCAGCCGGCGAAAGGCTCGTCATCGGCTGGCTGCGGTTGAGCCGGGAGCGCGAGGTGCATCTTGAATTGGCCAGACCCGGAGCACGCCGAGCCAACCTGCGTTAGCCCCCGAGGCCCGCATAGTGCGCATTCGTGTCTAAGCTCCTTGCTTCCAGCGGCTTCAAATCCGGTTGGTCGCGCTTCCAGACTCTTAGGCCGCACGTCTCTGGCCTCGCTACTTGGGGGAGCGTGGCCTGATTTCAACCGCATGCCCTGCGGTCACCTCTCGGCAGCCTCGGTTCCGAAATGTCAAGCCCTGACTCCGGCTTTCCTGGGACGTTCCCTGCCATTGTGGCGAAAAAAAGGCGCCGAAAATTTGTAACAGCGCCCCAGTTTCCCTGTTGAACAGAGGTGGACACAAATGAGCGATATGTTACGGGCTGACAGCCCGGCTGAATGGAGCATGGCTTATGGCATCTATAAAAAAGGCGAAAAAAGCGATTGAACCATTCTGTCCATGGAGTAAAATGTCGAATCGACCAAATGAAAATGCATGCAGCGGCATCGCCTTTGACTCAGCGAGCGCACAAACTCGCTCAGAGTGCCGAATCGTTCAATGCGGGGGGTGCGTTGGCTCAATGCCAGGCGACGGGACACCCCGTGGGACGGCCAGAGGCCCGCGGGGAAGACTTGGGGAGTCGCGAAAGAGGTGCTGGTCTGGTTACGGTCCAGGCGTTCCCGACTCCACCCCCACAGGCCACCGCACGGCGTCCCTTGCTCGCAGGAACAGAGGTCCGGGTCCAGGATACGCCGCAGCCAAGCACATCGACAAACTTTTTAAAGAACTCGAGGCAAACACCTCAGCCAATCATCAGTTCATGAATATCGAGGAGCATTAGCATGTCGTTTGAAAACACGTTAGAAGAGTTAGAGGCGAGCATGGATCTCACCTCGCTGAAGAAGCAGCGCCACCATGTGATGATTGTGTTGCCGCTGAATGCAAAACGGGGTGAGCGAGAATACGACATTAGAAGCTTTGACATACCTAAGGACAACGGGGATCGCGCGGGGGTTCGGGATAAGCTGTACCTCAACTTTGTGGAAAAGCTCAAGCCGATGCTCGCCGAAGTGGTGCATGAGACTGAGGTTGGCAAAGCGCTGGGGCTTCGTAAGCTTCAGGTCCCCACAAAAGCGGGTTTGGACAAGGGCTTATACGAATCAACATTTCTGGTGAATCCCGACAACTACTTCTTCAAACGCGCGGCTTCGAACTCCGAGCATCCGTTTTGGAGGGCTAGATCGAACGCGAACAGCGCGGACAAGGCTCACGACAAGACCGCTGGCGAAGAGGATGCACCCCGCTGGTTAGAGACGAAACCCCATCGGGGCAAGAATTTCGTCATTGAGGTTCGTGCTCGCCTCAAGGAGTTCGCCAGGTTCCTACCGGACACCCCGGAGTTGCTCAACAAGTTCATGCTCTTTCTAAACAAGTTTAGTTCCGAGGGGGGGCTGAGCGCTCTGACAAAGGATACCGGTTTCCCGGCCGGATTGCCGGAAAGGCTTCTGGACTTTTTTTTCTCGGTGATAAGGAATCCGACCTGAACCTCGAAGGAATCGAGTGGGAACGGCCGGACGCCAACAGGTTTCACCTGCTTAAACAGGAGGATCCCGGAAAGAGGACGCTCCATCTCCTGGCCGAGGAGTTTCGCCGCTTCCTCAACGGGGATTCGTCGGCGTATCCCTCGAAGACCGTGGGCGCCAAAAGCCCGTGCGTGACTCTACTTAAAATGGCGGGGGGCGATCCCGGAAAGCCCCCTCCCGAACTGGTCCCCGGATTTCGTGCCGCGCGCAGGGCGATTCGTTCGCTGGTCGAGATGCTGCCTTCCAGGGTCTTGCTTCAGGAAGCACTGGACTGGCTGCTTGAAGAGCTCTTCACCCTATCTGTGGGAACTGCTGATCCGGACGCTGAGCAGTGCAACAAGATCGCCGAAGACGTGCGGGAGGGACTGCCTAAACCCGCAGAAGGCGCGGGGAATCAACAACCAGAGCCAGTCCTAATTCGTCGTCCGGAAAACCGCGTCCTCAGCCTGGAGGCCCGAGAAGGCCTCATTAGGACCTTGGACAATGCATTAGAAAAACTCGTTCTCGCGTTGCGCGATAATCAGCAAATCAGCAGCGTCCCGACCGAGGCCCGTGCGGCCTACGAAGCGCTGAAGGACAACGGCCAGGTGAAGCAACTCATCAATGTCCTGATTCCAAGGCCAGATGGGGCGGGCGCGGAGGACCTGGAAAGCACGAAGAATTTGAAGACATCAGGGGCTGTCGATTTCTTTAGAACTCTGATCAAGGCGCAGGTGGTGCCAGGCTTGTTCTCGATTCCGGTCCTGAAGCGGAAACGCTTGCTCGACATTGTGGCCGCGAAGGAGAGCGCTAGCTTCCTCTTCGCGCTGGCAGATGGGAACCCCCGCTTGGAAAAGGGCCTGGAAGACGTGGGAGCTGAAGGGGCAAAGAAAATAACGGAGAAGACAACGGCTGGATCTTTGGATAAGAATGGCCTCCATTCAGTCGTAAACTGTGTCGTGCAAGCCAGCTTCGAGATCGTGGCAAAGGAGCTGGGACCAAAGTTCCGCGACGCACTGCCGCTTTGGAGTCAAGGCCGAAGCCATGCAACCTTACTGCAGGCGCGCAACGAGCGAACGATTATTTCGGACTTGAAGCAGCTTCGCGGTGGACAAGTGGCTGGCGCGATTGCGAACAGCCCCGTCGCGATCGATGGGGATCGCCTCAGGTGTCTTGTGCGTGCCAAGGTTGGGCGACGTGTCGAAAAGGCCAAGGCAATCGAGGAATACGTCAAGGCCTGCAAGGAGTTGAGCAAGGCTGCGAGAACACTGGAAGAGACCCCACTCACAAACCGGCGGGAGCACGCTAGGGCGTCTGCTGACGAATCTAAAAAAAGGTCCCAACGATCGAAGGCAGCGAATAAGCTCTTGTCGTACAAGCAGGATGATCCCGATGCGGGTGAGGACCGAACGCAGCAGGGCGAGGGGGTTGAAGGTTCGCTAGAAGCAACTCTGAACTCTAGCCTGTCTGGCGCTGGCTTCAAGGATATACCTGTCCCGGACCCCAATGACGTCAACGCGTTTGGCAAAGGGCAAGCTGAAGCAATTGAAGTGCCGGAAGGCGCGTTGGCCCTGATGCGCTTGGCTGGAAGGGAAGACGATCTAAAGACGGGAGTTGAGCGAATCGTTGGGGCACTGAAAGAAGAGATGGTGACACGTGGTGTTGAAGGTGAGCTCGAGGAATACGAGCGCCAGAACAGCAACATTTACGCGGTCTATGGGAGGACCCTCGGGGAAGATGAGAAACGCTACTTTCACCGCCTGGTTGAATCGACGGTCTTCGGCTGGCTTTTGGTAAGCCTGGAGGACCGAGTCGGGCTGGGCAAGCGCGGGAGTGGCTTGCTCGAGATGCTGATGGACTTGCTCCAGGAGACAGGTAAAGAAGGGGATCGAGAGGTAAAAGGGGTGGAGTTCCTCTCTAAGAAATCCCTTTATTCTTATCTGGACGGTGCTCACCTGGGGACAGGCCAGGCCATCAAGGAGTTGAGGGATAATTTAAAGGCCTGCGCCTGCCAATCACTCGAAAACATACGCGATTTTGTATCTGAGTTGCATGGGCTGTACTTTCTGTTTCACGCAGCGCCTGCGGGAAGTCGAATCACGGTGTTCAACGGATCCGATGCGGAATTCCTGAGTTGGGCGGAGGATGACAATCTAGTCCCGGGGGGGGATAGGAAGAATCGGTTCGGCGTGGTGACATCGCCAGGGGGAAACCCGAACGCCAGCCACATAGATCGTCCAGGACTGCTCTACGTGTCCTCGCGGGCTCTGGACAACGACGGGGACGGCGAGCGCTGGCGGATGCTGAGTTTGGTAGCGCAGGAGCAACACGCTTACCTCATGCCGCCCGTGCTCCTTTCAGCGCCCCCAGTGGATGGAAGGGTGGATTGGAGAGCACAAGCGAGGCAATCGTCAGAGCCAATGGAGAGAGCCTGTTTCCCGTACGTAGTGGTCGGTCCGGCCTTTGATTTGAACCCACAAAACGATGCACTAGGGTCCCACTTGCCGGCGGCGTACCCGGTTTTGGCCCGGTTTCTAGGAGCTACTGGAGATTTAGGCTTGAATCCCAATAGACTGGGGTCGTTGCGCTCGCAAGGGCGGGTTAGGCAAGTGTCTGGTCTCAACAGGACGATCGCCAATGACCTTGATGATGCTCTCACCGGCCTTGTCGATGGGCATTCGCTAGCGGCTGACTATTACCTCTACCTGGTACTCGCACTCTATGCGGATGTTCGATTCCAGTGCGGGGAGGAAAAGTGGAACCAGGAGAAAGCTATGATCTTTTTCCGTGACTGGTGGCAGAACGCGAAGAGAGCGGATGACTGGGTGACGCTTGACAAGCAACTGATCAACGGGGTTTCGCTCAAAGACTGCTTTTTGGCCCCGTTTGAAAAGCCGAGTGCCTGCCAGGCGAGATTCAGTGCCAACTTTGCCGACGCGAACGTCGGCGTGGAGGTCAAAATCGGCAACGGCTGGCGGCAGGTGACTGACGTGGCATGGTTCGCGCTTGCAGGCAACAAATTGTTCGATGATAGATTCCCCGCCGGGTGAGATGGTGAGCAATAAAACGACCGACGACGAAAGGAACGCTATGACGAAATGCAAGCTACAATTCTTAAACGAAAACACGCCACGGGACCTTGGAGTCGTCGATTATCTCCTGCAGCTTTTTGTAAACGGCCAACGTTTAGAGTTCGCCCATCTGGATCTGCTCGCGCACTATAGTGGAATCTATTCCGAATCTGTCACAGGGATGCTTCGGGACAAGGGCTTGGTGCCAGGAAAGCAGGTGCAGTGGCTCAACCTGATCGGGGGGCAAGACCGCACCACGTATAGGTTTCAGGATTGCACTGGGTTGCCCAACCGCCCGGGGTGGGATTTTCGACTCACCAACAGCGGCCCATTTGCCTGCGAGCTGAGCTTGAACGAAAAGCAAGTCTGGAAGAAGGGAATAGAGGTGGGCTTCGATTTCGGTGTTTCGACAGCCGGACACCACCGCCCCTTCACCTTCGATAACCAGAAAGAACGTGATGAAATCGAACTGTACTCGCACCCAGAGGCGGTGAATCAAACGCTCGGCGCTGGCCAATGCGAACACGGGTTCAGGGCGCAACTGCCCGACAGCAATACTTGGCAGTATCTATTCGATTACAAGAAGAACGGGAACCTCGCCAGAGATGTTGTCCGTTACGTGAAGGAACGTACGAGGGACTCCATGCTCAAGCCGATGATGAGCATTGTGGAGGGCCTCCACCAAGGTGGTGCGGGTGCGTTGGAAGTGATGTTTCTCGAGCCCAAGGACGCGAGCACGGAAGACCAGAGGAAGACGACCGAGGCAGACAAAACGGTCCTCACCAGGTTTAATATCCAGTACGGGAGCCGGCAGGATGCGGGGGACGCGCAGCACGTGCCGAATCTGGAGTTCCTTAGCTTCGTGGAGGCGCAAGGCGTATTTCGTGCATTGAGGCTGGCCCCGCTGGACGCTTTTTTGGGCGGTGGCATCGGCTTAGCCGCCCTTCCCTGGCGAGACCAGTTGGCGGAACTCCTCCTCCACGAAACGAGAACGAACAACTATGAGATGTACCCTCGAGAGATTGTTACCGTGTCCCTGAGGAAAGGCGGCCAACCGCCACAGGCGGGAGAAGATCGGA
>JAJYHY010000396.1 GCA_021784555.1 bacterium | reverse complement strand
GTGAGGGGCGGCATCGTTGCAGCCAAGCTGGCGGTGGGACGGCGGTTTAGCCCCGTGAGGGGCGGCATCGTTGTAGCCAAGCTGGCGGTGGGAGGGCGGTTTAGCCCCGTGAGGGGCGGCATCGTTGTAGCCAAGCTGGCGGTGGGAGGGCGGTTTAGCCCCGTGAGGGGCGGCATCGTTGTAGCCAGGCTGGCGGTGGGACGGCGGTTTAGCCCCGTGAGGGGCGGCATCGTTGCAGCCAAGCTGGCGGTGGGACGGCGGTTTAGCCCCGTGAGGGGCGGCATCGTTGTAGCCAATCTCGAAGATAACGGGGCTAGGAAGGGTTGTGGGCGCGGTTTCTACAAGGATGCCGTTCCTACGGAAGTGGAAAATGTTTGCGGGCGCGGTTTCTACAAGGATGCCGCCCCTAACGGGGCTAACCCCGGTCCCGGCGGTCGGCATGTCGCCGGCTTGTGCGGCATTGAAACAGCACGGCAACCCTTCCGCCGGGGGGCGTTTTTTCCGTGTATTCCGTGTATTCCGTGGTTTCTGCCCGGGAAATCGCAAATCGCAAATCGCAAATCGAAAATCTCGAAATGACCGTTGCTTCCCCAACCACTCCCCTGGGCGACCAACTCGTTGCCGCCGGCCTCTTGACCGACGTCCAGTTGGAACTCGCCCGCCGCGAGGAGCAGCGCCATGGGAAACGCCTCTCCCATATCGTGGTCGAGCTGGGCTTTGTGACGCCCGAGAACCTGGCCGAGTTCCTGGGCCGCCAGGCCGGCAGCGAGGCGATCAACCTGAACCTCGTTTCGATTGACCAGGCCGTCCTCTCGCTCATCCACCATGACGTGGCCAAGCGGTGCCTGGCCATCCCCGTCTCCCGCTCCAACGGCACGCTCACCGTCGCCCTGGCCGACCCGTTCGACGTGAGGGCGGTCGATATCCTGCGCCAGGCCAGCGGCCTGGGCATCGAGGTTGTGGCCGCGCCGGAACGGGACATCCTCAATTGCCTGGAGCTTTATTACGAGCGCGGGGACACGATCAGCCAATCCATTGACAAGGTCCTCGATGAGAGAGAGCGCCAGGACCGGCAGTCGGCCCAGCCGCTGGAGGAAGTGCTGGGCCGGCTGGCCAACGCTGAAGAAGACGCCCCGGTCATCCGGCTCGTCCGCCAGATCATCACCCGCGCGGTGAACAACCGCGCCAGCGACATCCATTTCGAGCCCGAAGACCGCATGATGCGGGTGCGCACCCGGATGGACGGCGTGCTCTGCCAGGACGTGCTCATCCCCAAGGCGATGCAATCGGCGGTCATTACCCGGATGAAGATTTTGGCCGACCTCGACCTCACCGAGACGCGGGTGCCCCAGGATGGCCGGGCCAACATCATCGTTGGCGGGCGCGAGGTGAACCTGCGGGTGTCGAGCTTGCCGACCAGCCACGGTGAAAACATCGTCGCCCGGATACTGGATCCGAGCGGGCAGATTCTGAGCCTGCCCGCCCTGGGCTTCGAGCCGGACGTGGAAGAGCAGTTCCGGGAGATTATCAACCGGCCTTACGGCGTGGTGCTGGTGACCGGGCCGACCGGCAGCGGCAAGACCACCACGCTCTACGCCGTCCTCCAGGAGGTCAGCACCATGGAGGTCAGCACCTTCACCCTGGAAGACCCGATCGAATACCGCATGTCGCTGGTCCGCCAGACGCAGATACGGGAGGAGGTCGGCCTGACCTTCAGTGGCGGGCTGCGCGCCCTGCTGCGCCAGGACCCGGACATCATCCTGGTGGGCGAGACCCGCGACACCGAGACGGCGCAACTCATGGTCCGCGCCGCCCTGACGGGCCACCTGGTCTTTTCCACGTTGCACACGAACGACGCCCCCGGCGCCATCCCGCGCCTGCTGGATATGGGAGTCGATGCCTTTCTGTTGCCGGCGAGCCTCCTGGCCGTTTTGGCCCAGCGCCTCGTCCGCACCTTATGCCTCCACTGCAAGGAAGAGGTGCGCGACCCGGAGGAGGTGTTCGCCAAATCGCGGGTGGACATCCCGGAGAACCTGCCCCTGCGGTTATGGCGGGGGATGGGCTGCCGCGCGTGCGGCAACAGCGGCTACAAGGGCCGCATCGGGATTTACGAATTGATGACCATCGATGAGGGGATACACGACCCGATACTTCACCGCGCCAGCGCCAGCGAATTCCTCCGCCTGGCCCGCGAACGCGGCATGCGCACCATGTTCGAGGACGGTTTGATCAAGGCCACCCGCGGGCAGACCACGATTGAGGAACTGCTCAGGGTGACAAGGCTGGCGGCAAAATGAAGACCGAACTCAGACATCAAAGGTCAGAGGTCGGACGTCAGAGGTCAGACGGATCGGAGCTTGAGCTAAGTGGCCATGGGCGCAAACACAGTGACCTGCCACCCGCGACCGCTCCTCCGCAATCGCAAATCGCAAATCTAAAATCGCAAATCCTGAATACGTCACCCAACGTACGCCCCGGAGCACTACGAGCTTATGCCTGTCTTTAAATACATAGCGGTAGATGAGCGCGGCAAGCGGATGCGCGGGGCTATGCCCGCCACCGACGAACCCCAGCTCGAACAACGGCTCAGAGAGGCCCGCCTCTGGCTCATCCAAGCCGTCATCGACAAGCCGGCCGCCTCCCGGGCCAAGGCCGCCACGCGCCAACGCTACGGCTTCAAGTTGCGCGGACGCCGCGGACGGCGGGAGTTGATCGATTTCTGCACCCTGATGATCTTCCAGGTGCGGGTGGGCGTTACGCTGCCCAAGGCCCTGGACGTGGCCTGCCAGGACTGCACCAACCCCGGCTTCCGCGACGTGCTGCGCGACGTGCAGCGCCAGCTTGAATCGGGGGAAAAATTGCACGAGGCGATGGGGCGCTATCCGGGGGTGTTCTCGCCGCATTACGTGAGCGTGGTGCGGGCGGGTGAATTGTCAAGCAAACTGCCGGAGAGTTTCGAGGATTTGCGGGCTTACCTGGAGTGGGTGGAGCAGATTTCGGCCCAGGTGAAGCAGGCCTCCCTCTATCCGTCGATTGTGGCGATAGTGGTGCTGGCCTTCACGGTCTTTCTGTTCTCGTTCATCATTCCGAAGTTCGCGGAGTTGCTGGGCCAGGTGGGGGTGGCGCTGCCGCTGTTGACGCGGATTGTGTTCTCGGTGGGGTATGCGACGAAGGAGACGTGGTGGATATGGGTGTCGCTGCTGCTAACGCTCTCCATCGGCATCCCCCTGGGCCGGCGCTTTTCGAGGCGGTTCACAATGATGATGGACCGGCTCAAGCTGCATTACCCGGTCTTTGGGGACTTGAACCTGATGCTGGCGCTGTCGCGGTTCGCGCACAACCTGTCGATGATGTACCGTTCGGGCCTGTCGATTGTCCAGGCCCTGCACGCCTGCCAGTGCGGGCTGATTGGCAACGCGGTGGTGGAGGAGGCGGTGGGCCACGTCGAGGAGGAGGTCAAAGGCGGCAGCGCCATCGCCGAGGCCATGCACCGCCAGCCCATCTTCTCGGCCCTGCTACTGCGCATGGTCGGCATGGGGGAGATAACGGGCAACCTCGACGCCGCCCTGGACAACGTCGCCGCCTATTACAACGACGTCATCCCGCGCCGCATCAAGGCCATCTTCAGCATCGTCGAGCCGATGCTGATGCTCTTGTTGATTTTTGTGGTGGGGTGTGTGGCGCTGGCCATTTACCTGCCGATTATTTCACTCATGGGAGCGATCAAATGAAGGGGATTTGTGAGATTTTCGATTTGCGATTTGCGATTTGCGATTCTGCGAGCCGCAGACCACGGAATACACGGAAAGAGGCAGAACCCGGGAGCGCTTCTGCTCTTGTTCTTGCTCCCCGCTCCCTCCGTCCCGTCCGACAACTCCCTGACTACATACCATGAAGATTCACCTCATAGGATTCCTCGAATTCCTGGGCCTCTACCTTCCGCTTTGCCTGGTGGCCCTGTTGACCGTCTGTCGCCAATTCACGGACCCGCCCCGGGCGAGGAAATCCGGGATTTTGCGGCAAAAAAATGAGGGCAAAAAAATGTGAACGAAGGAGGGCCGAGGAAATGAAACCACGGAACACAGGAAACGAGCAGATTTGCGATTTGCGTTTTGCGATTTGCGATTTGGGCAACCGCAAGGCACGGGATGTAGGAGGGGACAAACCACGGAACACACGGAATACACGGAAAGGGGAGCGCGAGGAAGGGCGGCCGCTTTTGCCTGCTTGCACGGCATTGAAACAACAACACGGCAGCCGTTCCGCCCCGGGGTTCTTCTTCCGTGTATTCCGTGTGTTCCGTGGTTGCTCCTCGCCCAAATCGCAAATCGCAAATCGCAAATCGAAAATCCCCCTCCTGGGGTCTTCATTCCGTGTATTCCGTGGTTTCGCCTTCTTCCGCGGCTTCCGGTTTCCCAAATCGCAAATCGCAAATCTAAAATCGAAAATCTCCCCCGCTTTTTCCCTTATCGAGACCGTGGGCGTCCTGGCGATCATGGCCATCCTGGCGGCCGCCCTCGCCCCGGTGGTCATCCGCCAAATCGACCGCGCGGCGTTGAGCAAAGAAACCACCGACATGGGCGCCATCAGCAACGCCTTGGTGCTCGCGACGCTCCGGACCAAGACCTTGCCGGACGAAACCACTTGGTCCAATGTGGCCGCCGATTGGCTCTCACGCCCCTCGATACAGATCGGCGTTACGCCGCGCCACTTCAACCGCATCTTCCTGGTCGATGACAGCGGCTTTCTGGGCAACTACCCCGCCGGCTCGCCCTACACCCAGGACATCAACGGCACCGGCGCCACCGGGCCAGCCAGCGCCCGCGTCATGCTCATCTCCACCATCGCCAACGGCCCCCTGCCCCTCGCCAGCGGACGCCCCGGCAGCACCGCCTTCAACGACATCTGGAACACGCTCCCCAACGCCAAACCCAGCTCCTGGTCCAGTTGGAAAGGGGACGGCTACGACCTGGTCATCGAGCGAATGGATTTCCAGCCCCTGTTCCATCACCTCATCCTGGTCAATCGCGATTACGACCAGTACCCCCCAGGCCCCGACGTCTCCATCGACGCCAGCACCACCACCAACCCCGGGCTGACTACCAACGGCATGGGTTGGAATAGTTGGTACCTGGACGGCACGGTGGTCGGACTGGACGACACCAACGCCGTGCCCGTGACCCGCTACGTTCTGCGCCAGGACATGAGTTACGTCTTCGAGGACGGCGCCTGGCGCGGCTACATCGGCGGCAATGGCGGCAACGACACCCTGGCCAGCGACTTCGACAAACTGGCCCACTTGTTCATGAGCAATGCCTGGTACACCGGCTCCCACATGGGCGGCAACCAGTTCGCCGCCGTCACCGCCATGTTCACCTTCATGGGCGCTTACACCATGTGGGCCAACGAATGCCCCGAATTTTGGGAACATGGCGCCTCCAGCGCCCAGAACGTGCCCGAATACCAGTGCCTGGATACCATCGGCGCTAAAAACGCCCTCCTCGACACCATCACCGGCACCGGCGGCCTCCTGAAATGAAGAATGGAGAATGCAAAATGCAAAATGAAGCATGGAGAACGCCAAGTGATGGGGCTTGCCTGACCCGTCAGACCGGCCAGACCGGTCGGACGAGCGGGGCCTTCACCCTCATCGAGGCCATCGGCATCCTCACGGTCGTCGCCATCCTCGCTGCCATCAGCCTGCCCGCCCTCATCCGCGAAATCGACCACGCCGTCTCCCAGAAGGAGGACGCCACCCTCCAGTCCATGAGCGACGCGCTCCAGCACAGCGCGTTGCGCACCGGCTACATCGCCGGCCCCAACGATTGGTATGTCTCCATCGCCGACGAGACCGGCATCAGCGCCGATGACGTGCTGGCGAACAGCCGCCACGTGAGGCGGGTGTTCCTCATCGATCCGGCGATTGAGATCGGCGACAATACCAGCGGACTGCCCTACGCCCAAACCAACTTCGCCCTCGGCTCCGTCGTCACCAACGGCATCGGCATCGTTATCCCGCCCGTCAACGCCCGCGCCCTGCTCCTCTCCAGCCTCGACCCCTCGCATCCCCTCCCATCGGGCCTGGGCGGCATCAGCGCCGCCGATTTCAGCGCCATCTGGAATGCCGATTACGGCGCCGTGCCCACCAGCGTCTCCGCCTTTTCCACTTGGGGCGGCAGCGGGGCCGATCTCAAGATCCAGCGCGTCAACTTTTCTCCCCTGTTCGTTGATCTGGCCTTGGGCCCTTACGCGTCCAGTCAGGTCGGCAGTTACTCCATCAACAGCGGCCCGGCCTACGGCGTCACCAATAACCTCGATGGCTACTTCCTCCAGAACTCCGTCCTGACGCTCTATTCGGGTTCGGGCGTCGATTCCCAGCAGATCCTGACCCGCGACGGCTCTTTCGTCTATGAAGGCGACGTGTGGAAGGGGAGCATCCAGGGCGGCGGCTTCTTGAGCGGCCTGGACATCGCCGGCATCGTCGCCGCCTACCTCGCCTCGCCCTACAATCCGAACTCCGCCGCCCAACCCCCCGGCCCCAACGCCCAGCAAGTGCTCATCGTCAACGACATGATGGCCTATATGCAGGACTACATCGATTGGGCCCAGGCCAGTTTCAACAAGAGCGACCCCTCCTACGCCAACGCCCAAGCCGCCCAGGCGCAAATGGTGAACGACGTCATCGGCCAATACGAAAAGCCCAACTACTACCCGCCCGAAGTCGCTTGTCCATAATAGCAACTCACATTTTGGCGGTAACCGACGTGGGCTTTCCAGATCCTGCTCCCCGCTGCTGTTCTTGCCCTTGCTCTTGCTCTTGCTCCTGCGTCAAGGTTCGATATCCCAGCGGTCATGCTCGCCGTGAACCGGCGAACGCCTGCCGTCCGTCCTCCTTGACGCGACAATAAAATACGCGGCCGCGTATTTTATTGTCGCGGGCCTCGCGAGGCTCCCGCACGCGAACGACCTCCCCTGCTTGGGTATGCTTTCTCCCCTTTTCGTGTG
>JAJYHY010000395.1 GCA_021784555.1 bacterium | reverse complement strand
GCCGCTCGGCCATCAACCGCCGCACCGCTTGCACGTCCGCCGCGTCGATCCTTCGCCCGCGAATGATCCGCGCTTCGATTATCTCCGGCCCAGCGCCATTCAACTATGCCAGCCACTCTAAGCCACCTCCTCCAGAAGCGCAAGTGCCAATTGTCGCTGTAGTGTTAGGCTAGGTTTGTGAGGGAGGCCCCCCCGTTTCCCTCTTTCACCAAGATCCAAAACCATCTCCAACCCCTCGCTTTTCAAGCGCGTGCTCAGAACTGGAAGGGGGCGGTTTTGGTGTAGTTCTTCCGGCGTTCGGGCAGCGATTGTTCATAATACCAGACTTCGCGCCAGCGATAGGGCGGCTGGATGGCGGCCTTGAAGCTTTTCCCGGCGAGTTTGGCTTCCTTCTCGCGCTGAACTTCCAAGTCCTCGAGAACGCTCGTGAACATGGTTCAACCGGCAAGCTGCTTTGCCGACCAGCCACGCAACTGTTGTCCGAAAACCAGATAATCCGGGTCTGGATAATAGGCACGGTGAGCGGGCATGAGTATCTGGTCACGCAGGCTCGCCCTGAACTCTGCCGCTCCGCCATCCCAGCCAACCGAGTGAAGTTCTGCAATTCGCCGCTCGTTCACGACGATGGAATAATCACGTCTAATTGCGATGAGGCCATTATCGAACGCACGGTGATGCAGGGCACTCAGACAAATCCCGTTCCTGAGTTCATCTGTCCCGCGCGCGTGGTCAACCGGAATTATGTGCGCCGCATCAACAAGATCGAGTTGCAATCCGCTAACAGCACAGCGATTCATTCGTTCCTCTTGCTCCCATCCAAGCAAGAGCGGCTTTGTTTCTGCCTCCACTCGAGATCTGTCAACGCCCGTGATTTGGATTCGCAGTTCGTTTGGGGTTCGGGGATAGCGGGCGCGGGTTATCCTTTGCTCTGTGCAGACGTCAGAGGATGCCAGGCGGCAACAACGCTTCCCGGCGAATGATCTCCTCCGCCATGCGCGCGGCATCCTCCAATTCCTCGCGCGTTTGCCAATCAAGAGTCGAATGGAAAATTACGTTGCGCATCACGTCCTCAATTCTTGCGGCCTCGGTGTCAGTGCAGCCGGTGGCGCGTTTGATTGTCTCACGATAAATTGACATGCCATTCCTTTCCGATCAGTTGAATTGCGCCCTTTCGACGGAGAAACACCTGGGCGTTTCTCACGATGTGTTTCCATTTCTTCCCGAAGTGCTGTCCGCTAATTACCAGCCCCGTGCGGTCGTCGCGGAGGTCTGGTAGAAGGCCCTTCGGACCAGCGGTGCCCGGCTGGATTTCGTCGCGAAACATGCGGAGCGAATCGCCCAAGAAAATGCGGCCATGCGCTGTTTCGTGAAACAGCGTCAAGGGTGCTTCGTCGGTTGTCTGCGTTGCGGTCGGCATGTGTCTGGGTTTCTATCACGTTTGGAACTTGAAGTAAACACGGGATGCCCGATTCCGGGCGCCGGGAAGGCCGGACAACCTGTCTCGGTTTCCGAAGCGCCACTTGGGAACGCGGCAGGGCAGGCGATAGGGTGGCTCGATGGCGGGCTTGTACCTTTTCTGGGCGAGTTTGGCCTCGTCCTCGCGCTGAAATTCCAGGCCATCCAGGAACTTCCGGAACATGATCCAGGTGAGCAACGGCAATCGGTCCAAATCCCGGCTGAGCCCCTTGTGTTTCCTCACGATTTCCCTGGCCGGCTTGAGCAGGGCGCCCAGACACTGAGCCGTGGCTTGATTTCGGGAAGCGGTCACGGTTCTCCCTTTAGCATTTAGCCTTCAGCCTTTAGCCTTTCTTTCATGGCCCCTTGTCCTTGCCATAATGTCGCGCGCGGGTTTGAGCAATGCGCCAAGGGATCTGGCGGTAGTGCTGGAGGTGCTATTCTTGCGCATTTATTGGAAACTGGTGTTGCGTTTCCACTCTGTTAGTGCTTTACTTGGGTCGGAGGCTTTGTGGGGCGCAAGCCCTGCATTGCCTTTGTTCTTTTATCCTAGCCTTTAGCCTTCCCTCCAGCCTTTCCCCCACGCGCCGTCGTTCGGTAGGGAGTTGAGGTTTCCTGGAGCGCGCCGCCCTTGCTGGTGGACACCCAAACGGCCCTGCCTCCGCGCCACACGGCCAGCGGCTTCCCTCGGCGCCGGTGATCTTCCACGACCTTCGCGACGGCGTCGCTAAGAGCCTGCACCGCCTTTTGTGTGAGCGGGGACTTAGTTGGTTTCTTCATACTGCATACTTGCGCCGCAGCTCTTCGTAGAGCGCGGCACGGCTCAGCAGCGGCAGGTAGGTGCGGCCAGACAATGTGGTTTCAAAAGCGAAATCCCGCCTCGCCCGCGCAAACTCCGCAATACGTTGCAGCACCACCCGCCCGGCGCGCAGCATGCCCGCATCGGGATCGAAGGGCGAATACGCGCGAGCCAGCAGGTCCGGGTTGATGAAGTTGCCGCAATTCGCGTAATGCGGCAGGAATTCAGTCGCGAACGTGGTCTTCCCCGCACCGTTCGACCCGGCGATGATGTAGCAGTTGAGATGGGTGATCCTGCGCGCCATTTCACTTTAGCCTTTAGCCTTCAGCCCTTAGCCTTCCTGCCCTAGCCCTTGTCCTTGCGCATGACGTCAAGCACGGATTTGAGGAGGGCGCCGAGGCATTGGGCGGTGGTGGGTGTGCTGCTTGACTTCATGCTAGAATGGCAAGGAGACATGGCCCGTCCTCCGTGGGCCTAGCGGAGCGAGATTTTCGATGGCTGCGGCTCCACGCTGGAACCACTCTTGCTCCATAAAGGTGGCATTTCACGCGAATCTCACGCATGGGACGAGATGGAAGAATGAGGATTTCGTCATCATATGCTATGTGTTGTGTCTTGAGGGTGGATCATACACAGCGAACCTTGACACCCGCTTTTTCCAAAGCCAGCAGCCTGGAATCGCTTGTCGCCAGGAAGTTGGAGTCGCCTCGTGCGAGGGCGGTCGCCGCATGAATCGCGTCGGTCCACTCAATGGCGCGAGACTCTCCCCGAAGCCAAACGTGCGTGGGCACATCGAGGAAAGCTGGCAACAGCGTCTCATCCCATGTTGCAACGCTGACCCAGTCCGGTGGTTGTTGGGAAAACGCCTCGACCTGCTCAATGGAAAAGCGGTTCAAGGCTATGTCGTCCCAGCGGCGGGCCATCTCGACAAAGGCGAACGGCGAAATGATGACTAAGTCGGCTGAGGCCTGTTCGTCGGACTTGTGAGACAATAGGATGCGGTTTAGCTCGCGCGCAGCACCCAACGACAGAAACCGGTCCTTAACGAACCTGCCCCGGCCCCGGTTTGCGATCGATGCGGAAAAGAATTGGGCGAAAAAGTCGCCAAGGACGCTGGAATCAAGGATTACGTCGGCCATACGTGTGGCGATGTATATGGGTCACGAGTCCTCGTCCAACTCCCACCCCCATTGCTCGCGAAGCAACGTGATACTGAGTGCATTCGCGGAACCTTCAGGCGTCGGACTCTGGGCAACGGCCGCGTTGAGCAAGCTCTGCCCGTCCACGCCGGGTTCGAAAAGGCATTTTTGAATCGCGAATCCGTCGAGCTGAGCGACTAAGAGCCTGCCCCTGTCGATGCCTTCGTGGAACGCAGTTTGAGCCTCCCTGATGCGTCCAGTCCCTCCGTGGTCGTCGCCCTTTCGAATTCTCTCGGCCGCAAGAAACAAATCCGCAACATGGCACACGGCCAAGGAATCGAAGCGGGATTCTTCGAACCCAGAACGATGGTGGCGTAAAAGGTCACCCAAGGCACCCACGGTAAGGCATTTCATGGTCAAAGCAATCCGCCGCCGCTCACTCGCTCAGATCCACCTTTGCAGGAGGCAGCGGTGGCTGCTCCTCGACCTCTTGTTCCGGCGCGGCTTCCGCGGCTGACGCGACCTCTTCGACGAGTTGCCTGTCTATGCGGTCCAGTGACCGATTAGCCGCTCGTTCCACGACGCGGTTCAACAGGTTCAGAGTTTTGCCAGGAATTCCGTTCGACTTTACCAGAGCGGCGACGACAGCCTCCTCGGTAAACGGACAAATCCCGGCTTCCTCGCTGCCTTCGCTCCGGTAGTAATCAAGATAGACCTGAACCAGGGGAACAGCCTTCTGCTCGGTCAGGTGCGGGAAATACAGTGTGCATTGTTTTGCGTCCGGTTCGTTTAAAGGGGCCAGGCGGTCTAAGCCCGCAGCCTGCCAATAGGGCAGGAGAAGCTCCTGGATCAAAGGGTGAATTGTGAGCAGCAACCCATAGAATTGGGATCTTGCGTTTTGGCAATTCCCGTCGACTAGGTAGTAACGTAGCGCATCAGCAAATGCGCGGCGTTCAAGCAGGTTTTGGGGTGTTACTATTTTTTCCACCTCATCGATGAGAAGGAGTCCCTTGGTGAACTCCGCCGCCTGGAACAACTTCACGAGGGCGTCGAACACAATACTCCCCCCTTCGGATTTCCACATGGCGTCGCGAACTCCTGCAAACCACTGCTTTCGCAGGCGGGAGGATTCAGCGCCCTCGTAAGCCAGCAGCATCGCCAAGTCGTCAGGAATGCCGACGGAAATGAGCTTTTGGCGAGTCCACTCTGAGACATCTCCGGCGGATAGGCCTTTGTCACGGAGCCATTCGGTGCTGCCGATGGTGGCCTGCAGATCCCGCACCGAGCCTGCCTCCGAAAGGACTGCCTCGGGGACCAGACCAGACAATGCGCGAAGGCGGCAAATTGCGGTGCTTATCGCATTTTGATCAAGCATCGTTCTCACCACCAGTTTGCAGAATTCCCAAAACTTTCTCGCTGGTGGGGTCGGTGCGGGTACGACGTAGATCGCGGCGAGAACGGCAGAACCATTTGAGGCGGCTTCGCCGAGGTCCTTCATCAGTTCCCGTTGTTGATGCTTTAGAAAGGCAGACTTGCCAATACCACGCCCTTTTCTGGATGCGTGGTCCATGAGGAAGGCGATGGCATGCGTACGCGGGTGCTCGTTTGTGGGGATCAGCAGGTCGTAAAAATCCGCTTGTTTGTCGAGATGCAAATCCTCACAATAAATTGCCCCGTTTACCCGCGGGTCGTCGCTTTCTGGATTCAGCGAAGGCTGATGGGGGAAGGGATTGTCTCTCAGGCCCAATGTGGCGTATCGGTCCACACTGGGCTGGAGATGTATTGTGGGACGGCGGAAGGGTGATGTGCTCATGGTCTGCATATCCGGATAGCGATTAGTGACTGCGGTACCCTTTGTACATAGACAGGCCGCTGATTCATACCAACTGCGCTACGCTGCTCTGGGCGCATGTCGCTTTCCAACGAAATTGAGATTATCTGGCCGTTCGCTGACGTATCCCGTAGCGCCTCTTCGTAAGCCACCGCTATCAGGTCGTCAAATAGGTCGGCGCTTAGCCTCAGACGGCGGCAGACTTCGTCCCGCACGGCTAACAAGGAAACATAGAATGCTCCTAAACGCTTTGACTCCGCTTGATAGCTTTCTAGCAACACGTCAAGGAAGCTCTCGCGGATCGAGCTCCACGGTGGCCGAAACAAGAAAAAGGGCTTCCCGCTCGGGTCCGATACGCCTTCTACTTTCTCGAACGTTGCTCGCGGGGCGTCGTTGCGGAAAGCCCCACATGGGACAATGATGCGCCCTGAGACCGCTGGGTGGTAGTCAGTGTAAAAAATGAACTCGAGTTCGTTGAGCCTCGGGCACCAAACCTTGAATGAGCGCGGGTGGATGGGCTCCAACAGATCGAGGAAATCCGGCTCGCTGCAGCCGGGGGGCACCGTCCCGAACAGCAGCTTCACCGCCGCCTCCCGCATGGCGTGCAGCAGCCTTCCGCGGACGCCGAAAGTGGTCAGCCTCCCAGACTGATCGCCTGTTCCTGCGCGGCTGTTTCGAGGTGGCTTCCCGGACGCCAAAGAAGTCCAGATCTTGCGGACGGTCTCGACCCAAACCCTCTCCCCCAGAGGCAGACTGCCCGGCATCAAGCGATTTGCGGCGCGCCTCGCGTCCCGGACCTCCTCGTCGAGATCGCTGGTCCAGTCTGATTTTGCCCAATCCCGCCTCTCGCCCACGAAACCTCGCCTTGGGGCCGGGAGCACAATCTCACCCCGGCCGGAGGGATTTAGCGTGTAGAGCCTCGCAGTGAGCCAGGCCGGGATGACGTACCGTTCATTCAGCCTTTGTGCCACCAGTCGTCGGAACCTGACCTCCTCGGTTTGCCCGAGTACCGCTGCACTCTTCCCCTCGTCTGTAATGAAGAATCTAAAGCGGTCGTTCTCGTCTTGGCGCAGCCAGCGAAACCGCGCCAAAATGGAGAGTAAGCCTTGGACGTTTGTTTGGGTGAGTCGCTGTAGGAGCAGAAACTTCCGGAATCGGTTGCGCAGCCCTTCTTCCGGCGAACTCAGCTTTTCGGCGGTGACAAAGCTCTCATCGAGTGCGATTTGGAGGGCCTCTGAGTAGAGGTGATAGTCGATCAACGAATTTGCGTCGCGATCTTTTGGTTGAGGCCACAGCCCACCCTGGGGCGCAGCCACATCTGCCGCTGCGCTTCTGGGTCGGCGATCAAGCGTCGTGTTCACATCGTTAAGGATGCATTGAGCGTCGGTTACTCAGGCGCTCCACCTCCCAGCCTAATCCTCGCTCCCCCCGCTGCGCAAGTGCGCAGGCTTGTTGCGTGGTCTGGGGAGCACGTTCCATCTGCTGGGCGGAGGCTGTGCGGATCACCGTGTGAAAGTCAATACCGCAACGGACCATGTGAGCGATACGGCTTTTTTAGGATCGCATTCACACCCGATTCGATGCTCAACTAATCGGGTAATACCACGTCAGCCCGCCATTATGTTTTAAGTATACTTCACACGGGTAAGATTGTTACTTTGTTAAACGTCTGGAACTTCCAACGCAACAACTTGATCAACTCCTGCTTGCTCTGCCTGTGCCCTTCACTCATGCGTTGGAGGATGGCGCTCTTCATGGCGGCGAAATCAGCATAATACTTCGAGTAGAGACAGTG
>JAJYHY010000394.1 GCA_021784555.1 bacterium | reverse complement strand
AATTTGGCGTAGGAAACATTGCTTTCCGTTGAGCATGGCCGAGTTGGCGGCCTGCGCAAGCAAAACTGCAGGCAAGCTGAATCACCGCTCTTTGTTCCAGCGAATGGCCAACTGGAGCAGTGCGCTGCTATCTTCGAGCTTGAGCTTTTCCCGGATTCGGCCGCGGTAGGTCTCGACGGTTCGCAAATCGACGTGGAGCCGTTCGGCTATGGCGCGAGTGCTCAGGCCGATGCCCGTCAACTCGAAGACCTGCAACTCGCGGTCGCTGAGGAGGTCTGCGATAGAATCAGGGATCGCCTCCGGATTTCTGGCCAGGCGTGAGAGTACCGAGGAAGCCATCTTGTCGGTGAGATAGACACCTCCGTCCAGGACCCTCCGGATGGCTGCCAGGATATTCCGGGTCGCCTGCTGCTTGGTAATGTAACCTCGAGCCCCGGCGCGCAGGACCCGTTCCGCATAGAGCACTTCATCCTGCATCGAGACCACGAGGATAAGAAGCCGGGGCCAGCGGGCATGGAGGTCCTTGATCAGTTCCAGGCCGCTGGAGCTTTTCAGGAGCAGGTCAATCACCGCCAGGTCAGGTTTGGCCTTTTCCGCGGCCTCCAGCGCCTCGTGCCGGTCTTCGGCTACCGCGCAAACCGCGAGGCCCGCTTCCCGGTTGATTGCTTCGGTCAGGCCATCACGCACCACCGGGTGGTCATCCACCAGGAGTATGCGAACGGTCTTGCCGCGTTCAACAGGCGCCGTCATAAGAGGCTTGGCACACGGCAGGAACCAACCGGCGTCGGGGTCAGTCCTGCACCTTTTTCCGCCACCTCCGCTTCGATCCACACGGAAAAAGTGAGGACTGACCCCGACGCCCCCCGGCGTTCTTCATCGCGCCTGCTCATAGAATTGTCGGCACGCGGCAGGAGACGACCGTGCCCGAACCGTCGGTGTGCAGGCGTAGCTTATGCTGGCGGGGACAGAGGGATCGGCCTTGGATCGAGAAGTGCCTCGGGGTAATATTCTGCAAGTGAAGACACTGTTCGATTATCAGGTCGTCTGCCGGCGGGACGACAACGGCAGTTAGGCGGCGGTAGGAAATTAAGGCGGCAAGCCGCTTCCCAATGACGTCTAACTCGCTTTCGCCCATCCCCGCTAAGGCGAAGGAGTTGATGCGTGCCGCCGCAAAACTCGGTTTTACGCGCACCCGGCAAAGGGGCAGCCACGCCCGCTGGCAAAATCTGGACGGGCGGGTTGCCCCGCCACAAAACAGACCCGCCAAACCGCGCCCCTGTGTTGACCGGGACAGCAGCACGAGGCGGGCAAGCTGTTGGGGTGTTCAGTGTAACGTAAGCGAGCTTTCGCGCGACCGAGCGCGGTTCGTAGCCGAGAAGCTGTCCGGGCGTTCATTTAGCGCTGGCACATCCAGTGCTATGGTTGGCTTGCGAGGTTCTAATGCGCCAAATGGGCGGCATGGCGGCTGCAGAAGAAGGGCGGGCCTTTCACGGCCGGGTCGTCTTCAGGCCGCTGAAGTCGAGCTTGGTTTTCTTGGTAATGACCAGCGGCCCGGCCGGCGCTTGCTGGAAGTCAAAGCAGTCAAGCATGTCGTTGGCTCCAGCATCGCGGGTCGTGAGCGGTTCCAGGCCATAGCGCCGCTCGATCAGCTTTAAAGGCGAAGTGAAATCGAAGTGGGTATGGCAGATGAACCCCGGCTTGGCGTAGGGCGAGATGACTAGCGCCGGAACCCGCGGGCCGAATCCGTAACGGTCCACTTCGGGGGGCGGGACATGATCGTAGAACCCGCCGAAATCGTCCCAGGTCAAGATAATAACCGTGTCCTGCCAATAGCGGCTGCGCATGATGGCGTTGATGAGTTCAGTGACGTGCCACATGCCGCGCGCCGAGTCCGCGGGCGGATGTTCGCTGTCAATGAACGTCGGCACGACCCACGCCACGGCCGGGAAATGGTACGAGTTCAAATCGGCATAAAACTGCGATAAGTGGACCAAGTGCGACATCAGTTTCGGGTCCTGCTGAAAGGCGCGGAAACCGGGCAACGGGTTCCAAAGGCTATGCTGGTGCGGATTGGGTTTCTCGTCATAATAGAGCCAGGAGATTCTGGCATTTTGCAGCAATTGGGCCATGGTCGGGAAGGTGTACACACCGGGCTGGCGAGCCACGCCGGGGGGCGGGTTGTTGACCAAGCCGCCTGATTGAGCCGCCACGGTATAGAGGTGGTTCGGCTCGCTGGGCCCCATCAGGGAGGAGAAGAAGTTGTCACAAAGGGTAAAGCGCCGCGCATACGCCCAATAATTGGGGATTTCGTGCCAGTCGTAATAGGACATGGTGTACATGACCCAGTCCGGCGGCGGACCTTGGGGCGGCTTGGTAAGCCGCCGCTGAGGGCGCCGAAACCGGCCACCCTCCTCGGCCAGGTGTCGAAACCGGGCGGCCTGGTTCCTCGCCGGCCTTCGGGCTCTGCTCAGGGCGCGGGGTGGCACCGGCTTCGGATGGACGTCGTTAGGATTTGGCTTCGGCACAACGCCGCCGCTCGCCCGCCAATAATACTGCAAGGCGCGCGGCCATTCCGCCCACAAGAAGCCGTCCATCTTGCCGTGATCATAAGCTGTATGGGCGGCCTGCCAGTTATGGTTCAGGTCGTGGGGAATGTGCGTCACGCGCAGGTGGTAGGGGGCCACTTCCGGCGGGCCGCCGGGGCGATAGGGCAGCTTGACCCCTGCCGGAATTCCGTTTGCACCGGGATAAGTGCCGAAGTAATGGTCGAAGGTAATGTTCTCCTGAATGATGTACACAAAATGGTGCAGGCCATAAAAGTCCGGATCGTTCGACGGGGACGAGGCTGCATGAACGCCAAGGAGGCTGCCGAGAACGAACACGCCCGCAAGCGCGTCGCCCGCAACCTCCGTGCTGAAGAGTTGAAGAGGCAGAGCCAGCGCGGCAACCAATCTTGCCGCGCGGCTCTCCGGATTGGATTCCGATTGGGTTAGATGCATGGTACGCTAGACGAGGCGAATGCGGCATCGGTTACGTCTGGCGGCGCGGCGGATAGATTCTTTCTATGAACGTATTCGGTGGAATGAAATCCGAATCCGGGCCAAGATGGCCCGCACGACAACAAGATTTCAGTTACGATGTCACCACACATTCTTTTGCGCCTTGCGGGCTTTTGGTCTATCCTGCGCGGCCAGACATCTGAAGCATCCATGAAACCCGCTCGAAATTTTTTCATTGTCCTGGTAACCGCGCCCGATCTCAAGGTCGCGCGCCGGTTGGCGAAGGCAGCCCTCGACAAGCGCCTGGCCGCCTGCGTCAACTTGATTCCAAGGCTCGAATCACACTATTGGTGGCGGGAAAAGCTCGAAAAAAACGTCGAAGTGCTCCTGCTCTTCAAGAGCACCGCGGCCCAGCTTTCCGCGCTCGAAAGGCTGGTCATTGAGCTGCACCCTTACGAGACACCCGAATTCGTCGTGGTGAGTGTCGCGCGCGCAGGACAGCGTTACCTGGACTGGTGGGTGGAATCAACACGTTAGCGAGGCGCGCCTCAGATCGCTTTTCCCATCTCATTGAGCATTTCCCTGAGAATTCGCCTATGCGCGCTCGAGAAGGCCAGCCGCTCGATTTGAACCGAATCGAGCCAACGGTCTTTTGTCGTTCCTGCGACGGCGGCGCCAGTCGCGCGAAAGGCCTCGAGCGTGATCCGGTATCGCGTAATCGAGTGTTTAACCGTGCAGAGCGGTTCCAGTTTCCCTGGCGCGGCTCCGAGTAATGCCCGGGCGGCCTGCGCCGCATCAGGGTGGCCGTTCTTGACTTCCAGGTTCGGCAGTTCCCAAAGATGCGCGTTGACTACGCCCGCCGGGCGCTGGCGAACAAGCACCTTGCCGTCCCGTTGGGCCACAATAGCGATGAACCGGCGAGGCGTCGCCGGAATCCGGCGTGTTCGCCCGGGCAGCTCTCCTTCGTGGCCAAGCCGGTGGGCGGCGCAACGTTCGTTTACGGGGCATAGACCGCATCGAGGGCGTGTGGGCGTGCAGACCAGGGCGCCTAGCTCCATAAGCGCCTGGTTTAGTGTGGAGCAACCGCTGCGGCCACGTCCTGTCCGGGCGCGGTTGACCAGGTCCTCCGCCGCTTGCCAGAGCTTGGCTGAAACCTCGCGCTGGCGCGGGTCACCCCTGATCTCGAACAACCGTGCCAGCACTCGCGTGACGTTCCCATCAAGGGCCGGCGTTGGCTGGTTGAAGGCGATGCTGCAGATTGCTCCGGCGGTGTAGCGCCCGATTCCGGGCAGGGCTAGCACCTGCTCAAACGTCCGGGGGAATTCGCCTCCATGCTCCCGCATGATGATTCGGGCCGCACGTTGCATGTTGCGCACCCGCGCATAATAGCCCAGCCCTTCCCAGAGCTTGTGGAGCGTGGCCTGTCTGGCTTTGGCCAACGAAGCAATATCCGGCAGAGCGCGCATCCAGCGCTCCCAATAGGGCACAACGGTCTTGACTTGGGTCTGCTGGAGCATGGCCTCGGACACATATACGCAATAGGGATCATGGCACAAGGGTTCATGCCTCCACGGCAAATCTCTGGCGTTTGAGACATACCAGCGAATGAGGGCGGTTATTATCGCCTTCAGCTCCCGGATTGGTGCTGCACTTGGATTGTTAGGCGTCTTCAACGTGGGAGCCGTTTGATCGAGATGCCCGGTTAGCCCGGTCGCATCAAGGCATTGAACTGTCAATTCACTCTCTCTCGGATTCTGCCGATAAAATACTTTATATGCCGCAAAAACGACTCTCGATTACTACGAGCCGCCATCGGAATTAGCCGCGAAAGAAGATAAAGAGCGCAAAGATTTTGAAAAAACCAAGCTATTTCTTTGCCTCCTCTGCGGTGGCTCGCTAGTCAGAGGTTCTCCGAAAAGGTCAAAGGGGCTTTTATATGACAGAAAGCTGTCCAGAGGAGGGCCGGAAGGTTTTGGTGCGCGAGTCGTAACATGCTATACATTAGCCACTTGCACTAAGTTCTGACTTCCGAGGGCGGTTTTTCCAGGGGGTGTTGTCCAGGCCCTGCCCCAACAGTTTATCCACCTGCTTTTTGATGTGGCGATAGTTTTTGAATCGTTGGCGGCATTCCTGGGCTTGTTCCTGGCTCAAGGTGATGGTGGTTCTTTTGCCCTCGGCGATGCCGGTCCACCGATAATAGGGGCCGTGGAGCTTCGGGGGGTGGGCTTTGCAGGCGCAGTTGGGCTTGCCGCAGGTGCTGCGGGCGGTGGAGATGCTGCCCGGCAGCAGGGGGCCTTGGCCGGTGAGGACGATTTTCTTCATTTTTTTGAATTTTGTTCTTGTGTCCTAATGTCTATAGTATTAGGATAGGCCCGTCAATGCCTGAAATCCAACCACTAAAGAAAGAGAAAAGCCCCATGACCCACGTTCCCGCCCTTCCGGTGCATCCCCTGCCGCGTCTGTTCCTGATGCCCCTCAATACGGAATTGCACCAGTTCCTGGTCCAAGCCCACAAAATCGTGCGGTCCGAGCCGGCCATTCTGGAGCGCATCGAGTCGGATTTGGACGCCTACGGGTTAAAGAAGAAGCTGGTGCGGGAGGCCGACCGCCGCTTTCTGGAGGGGCAGACCCCCGATCTGGAGTGTCGTCGCATTTTCTCCTTCATAACTCGTAAAGTCCCGCTAGCTGGCTGTTGCCCAAGCACCCGGCGGTCCGCCTCGGCTGGCCGCCGGCTTTTTTTGTGGGGACATTCTCGGGTGTCCCGTAGCTATGTAATGCGAACACACGAACGAAAGGACGCTTATGCGGATGCAGAACAAGGAGATGGTGGTGGTTACGCAGACGTCGGAGCGCAAGGCCGAATACATTCGCCTGCCGGGACCTCGGGAGCGGGATCCGATATTCGGGCTGTCTCGGACGTTTTTGAACTCGCTGGTGCTCCCCACGCCGCTGAATGACTTTCAGCCTCCGGTGAGGAGCTTCGTGCTCCGCAGGCCGGGGGCCAGGACGGGCGTGCGCCTGATCCTGGTCTCCTCGCTCAGGGACTACATCGGAGGCCACGAGCAGGAGCCGGGGAAACCCGGCGTGGCCAAAGATGGGCCACCGGCCTCTTGCGTCGCGGCGTAGGAGGTCTCGGCGCATGGGGGGCCATCCGGTGCGGAGCCGGGTGGCCCTTCTATTTTGTGCCAGGCGCCTGATGGCGCAGGCGTGCTTGCGGCTGGTGACGCAGGGCGTTTCAGTAAACCTCAAAGATGGAATCCACCAGCTTCCGCGGCCTGACTCGATTAAACAGCCCTTCTGCCACGCACCGATGCATGTTCGTGGTCTGCTGATAGACCAACCCGTAATAGGGGGTGTCGCGCCCACCCGTGCTGTGCAGGCCGAATACCTGAATTATTACGCACGTGGGCCTGTCGGCCCAAACATCGACCTCGACCTGGCGGGGCTTGAGTGCGGTGAGCATGCGGCACGGCGTCGGCAGGGTATCTCCCATGGGCGAAAACCACTGCGACTTTCCAGCATGGTGGGAATAGCCGATCAGGAAGTCGCACTCCCTCTTGAACTCAGGCCACCCTCCTTGGCTCTCGACATTGCTGAAAACGAACTTCCGCTGTGCGCGGCGCTCCACCCATGCCGGTGGCATGAATGGCGCGAAAAAGCCGGTGAGGATGAGCAGGAGGGCCAGCGATGTCAAAGCCGCGTGCAGTCCGGGGTGCTTTTGGATGTGCCGAGCGCTGGCCGCTGAAAAACTCGCCGCGGTCAGTCTAGCGATGAGGAAGATCCCGATCCCCAGCCCCAGTGGCAAGCAGACGGCGAGCTGTGACCATACCTTCTCGTCAACGACAACGCGCGGATCCATGGTTAAATCTTGTGGCCATCAGTCGAAAATTCAAGAAGCTTCTAATGGCGGGTTAACACTACGGCGACACTTTGAGTAATTTTCATTTTTGAGTCGTCTGGTTGCTCATGAACTGCGCCCAGAGCACCGCCGGTTGCGTCCTCTGAGTGATTTCCACTTTTTAAGCTTT
>JAJYHY010000393.1 GCA_021784555.1 bacterium | reverse complement strand
TCTTTGTCCCGGAGGGACTCTTGACAATACTCTCAACGTTTCAACGCAGGGCCAGCCCCCACCAGAAAGCCCATTTGTTGTCCTGGGGATAGCCAAATCGGTGCAGGGCTTTGACCCATGGCCGCATTGACGCCGGGTTGGTATAAAGACGAAACTCAACGAGTAGAAGGGGCATGCATCGCTCGCCAATTTACGCCGGCGGCATGGTCCCAAACACACAACCCAGGGGGGCAACATGTGTCAGTTAAGCAGTGCTACTGCTATTGATAGAGCGGATGTGGCGTAACCACTGCGGTCGCGCCCGAATGCCAAAGCGGCGTGTCCCGATCCGGATCGGGATTCCCGCCGCACTCCCCAAAGGCTAGCGCCAGGTTCGAGCGGGCCGTCCCAGTTTGCGGCCTTGCCGATTCCAGGGCGTCCAAATGTCGCGCAACGTTTGGGGATCTCGCGGAGCGTTTGGAGATTACATCGGAATGGCAGGCAAGCGCAACCGGCGCTAACCTGCCAGTATGAAAAACAATATAACAGACATTGAATACCTCCGAAGCTCGTGCGGCGGGAAGCGGAACGCCACGCCGCTTTGCCCCCGCCCTGCCGATGAGCGGAAGCGGCGGAACTCCGCAGGGCCCAACCGGTGTCGCGGCTACGCCTTGCCACCGCACTCCACGACCGAGCGGAGGCTCGGAGCACCCGTCCGAACCTGGCGCCAGCTGTTGGAGTGCCGCAGCCAAATTTTCGTGCTTTCGAGCGACTCCGGTGGAGGGGGCAAAATGAGACTTCCCCGAAAAACACCTTGCGCGCGCTGCGCCCGTGAACCTCAAGACGCGCCAGTCGTTGCAACCCATTTGAGCGCGCTTTGCAAGGTGTGCTCAGTCTGAGGTTCATGGCCAGGCTCGACGTTCCTTCAACGCGCATTGGTACCATAAACTTGATTATCAATGGGCGGCTCCCGAGGTTCATGGAAACAACGACTCTGGAACGTGCCGCTTGGGCAACCACTCATCCACCTTCAATTGCAGCGCGGAGTCCGTGCCGCTTCGAGAACCGGTGCCACGCGCCATTCTGGTCGCAAATCAAAACTCGCAGATCAAAAATGGAAAACCCTCCCTGCCGCTCCTTCACCCTGATCGAGTTGCTCGTCGTCATCGCGGTGATTGGCATCATGGCGGCACTGCTCCTGCCCGCGCTCAGTCGCGCCAGGCACCGGGCATATTCGGCCCAATGCATCGGCAACCTGCATCAGCTCGGAATTGCCTTGGAGTTGTACCTCCAGGACGACCCCTTCTATCCGCTGGCGACCTCGGGCGGCGGGTTGGGCAGTTGGCACCGCGCGTTCCGCCCTTACGCCAATAACCAGGTGTTCTTTTGTCCACAAGCAATCCGCGCCATCGTCCCGGCGCAGATGATCGCCTTCGGCGACAGCCCCGCCTTGATGCTGCCAGCCCGGACATGACCCGCCTTTCCGCGATGATCCATCACCAAGCGATTCCTTCACAATTGTCTCGATACTCTCAATGAGCACCACCACCCTCACAAACAAGGATCGAAGCGTCCGGCCGTACGGGAACCCGCAAGACGCTCCGCCATCCGCCGATAGCGGGCGCTCCAGCCCGCGCCACTGCTTGCGGCACCTCGGCGCCCAAAACATTGCGCGTTACCAGCAGGGATTAGTTCTTGCAATCCCCGCGGAGCTTTATCTAATCTCCTTCCAGTCACCGACAAAACCCTGGGTTAACCATACCAGCGTGAAACCTAAGCCTCAGGCGGAGCCGTTGGGAAATCGGAGCGAAAAGGGCCGTTGCATTCCGCTTCCCTGCGCAAGAACTGTCCCCACGGCCACCCCCGCTTGCCACTGGGAATGCTCAGGGGCGCGCTCCGCGTTTAGTTTCTTCAAATTGAAGGGCTTCCGCTACGCGGGAGGCGCGGTCCTCCGGCGTGCCATGTTCGACCCCGCCGAACGTGTCGCACGATCACCCGTCAGCGGAGACGCGCCCCGCCCCTGCCTCTCAATAACAAGCAAATCATCCGTAACCTGGGGTTTGGTTTCTTCGATAAATCCAGTGAAGCGACCTTGAGATCGAGCATCATGAAAACCGACAGACTTTATCAGAGCGCCCGCCGACAGCGCGTTGCAGGCGGCCTTCCGCTGAGTAGCGCTGGAAAAAAACCATTGCTAACCCAATATCTGCTGTAAACGAGAACTATGAATGTGAAGACTCCATCCCTTACGCTAGCTTCGGTCGCACTCGCCAGCCTCATCGGCTGTAGTACGCCGGAGCGCCTGCCCGAATACTCCAGCGCGGCCAGGACCGGCGGCCCGGCGGACAGCACAATCAAGTCGGCCGAAAGCAACGGCGTTGTTGTGTCGGTCGAACCCTTCGCGGACAAGGCGCGTTGCGAGACCTATTTTGCCATCAACGCTCCCGCGGCGGGCATCGCCATCTTCCATGTCCGCGTCGAAAACCACAGCCCCGACATCACCTGGTTACTGAGCAAGGCACAATGCAGGCTGCGAGTCTCGGGCCAGAACTCCTCCCTGGCCCAGGCCAACACGTCCCAGAGCACTAGCTCGGGCCAAGCGATGGCGATGACCGGGGCCGTTCTCATGGGTGCGGTCACCATGCCGGTTTTGATCGGACTGGGCGGACATCAGATCAAGCACGCCACAACGGTCCAACGAAATTTCACTGAGAAGGAACTCCTCGACAGAACCCTCCCGCCTGGAGATGCAACCGAAGGCTTTCTCTACTACCAGATGCCCCAAAAAGGTAGCCCTTTCCACGGGACGCTCGACGTTTCCCTCGTGAACATCGCAAACCAACAAAACAATACACTCCAAATCCCAATCGACTATGAACCTCAATAGCCACGCTTCGCACACTTCGAGATCCCGCCTGGCACAGGCCGCCTCCAAGCTGCCCTGGTTGCCAGCATTGGCCGCCTTTGTTTCCGGCTGCGCCCACATGATGAACGTGAACGTCAAGCCCGCGACGCTGGCCGCGTCCACGAAGTCGCCTGCCCGTATTGCGCTGGTCCTGAACAAGAGCTTTACCAGTTTCACGGACACCAGGCATATGATGGGTGATACCTATGTCTCGCGCCTCGGCCCGGCCCTCGAGGATTACGCGAAGAACGTGACCCAAAACGTCTTCGGCGAAGTCTCTGTCTATCCCTCGGCCGCCGAGGCCGCCGGCAAAGCCGACGCCATCCTTACCCCGAAGGTGCTCAAGTTTGACGAGTCCTACGGCGTTTGGGCCGGGTCCGACCACCAAATGGTCATGATCATAAAATGGACCATGATGAACCGGGACGACCAGAGGTTCCTTTGGTTGGACTCAATCGAGGCGCGCGGTGAAGGCAAGATGGGAAACCTGTTCACCTACAAGAAGAACCACCTTAAGGTCCTCCAGAGGCTCTTCAACGACCTCGGCGCCAAGACCCAAAAGGCCTTATTGGAGATTCCCGAGGTCAAGCCGCTCAGCAGCGGCGGTGGGCAACAGCCAGCACAACGCGTAATGCCTTAGCAATCCAGGCATCGAGCGCCACCGGCTCCAGGAATCCGAACACCGGATGTGATTGAAAACAACGTATGCAAGATGGGAAAACGTATGAAGTGTCCGAGCCTCAGAATCTACATCTCGAAGAAAGCAGTTCGTATTACCACACTATTTCTGCTGCTTGCCGCTAACCAATGTGTCGGCGCGGGCTGGGCAGGGACGGACGATTTCTCATCCGGTATCTCCACAACTAATTGGACGGTTTCGCAGATGAGTCAAGGCCAGATGACAGTTATCGGCACCAACGGCCATGCGAGTTTCCTCGTCCCGATCTCAACAACCAGTGAGCAGAATGCTTACATTATTTGGCATGGAACACCGACTGCGGCTGAGGATTGGATGGTTGAAATTCTCGGCCACAATTCCGCAGCCTACTCCGGCCAGGGCGGTTCGTCTTTGCAGTTGGCGGTAGCGGCCACGGCCAGCCTTGATTCGGTTCTGGAAGGCTATGAAGTGGGGAAAGACAGTTCACCCAGTCATGGAAGTATATTCGGAACAGCCCTCTGGCATGGGAGCAGGACTACCGGCAGAGCCTCGGTTAGTTCGACGGTTAGGGATTTCGGACTGCGCTTGGTTTATCATTCTGTGAGCAGACAGATTGAAGCCTGGTATGATCCCACCGCAACCGGTTCGGGTTGGACAAGGCTCGACACAATTAGCTTGTCCGCCCTTTCGCCGAACATGACGACATCGGATACGTTCACATTGGCGATCTTGTCGGATACGTATTACGGCCCCGTTTCCGAGGGCCAAATTTGGGCAGATAATTTCCGCGCCGGGCCCGCACCGGGGAACACCCCGTTGTCCCTGACTATTTCTCCGGCAGGCGGCGGAATCCTCACTCCAAATTACGGCGGACGCTTGCTTCAAATCGGCAAAACTTACTCGATAAGTGCAAAAGCGGCCAAGGGCTTTTCCTTCGTGAGCTGGACCGGCAGCGCCCCCAGCACTTCTCCAAGGCTGACATTTGTAATGGCGTCAAATCTCACGTTCACGGCCAATTTTAAGGACACGCAGCGGCCTGTGTTGACATTGCTTTATCCCAAGGCCAGGCAGACCGTCGCCACCTCGGTGCTTACAGCCATCGGGAAGGCGAGTGACAACCTGGCTGTCAGTTCGGTGTACTATCAGCTAAACGATGGCGATTGGACCTTGGCTAACGGGACGACCGCCTGGTCGGCTCTCAACCTCGATCTGACTCCCGGAGCCAACGTGATTCGGGCCTACGCCCTCGATGCTGCCGGGAACGCCTCGCGCACTAACACCGTCAGCTTCACCTACCTTGTGACTGCGCCTCTATCGGTTACAGTTTTGCCATCAGGCGGTGGAACCGTCACTCCGAATTATAGCGGCCACTTGCTTCAAATCGGCAAGACCTACTCGATTACAGCAAAACCGGCTAAGGGATTCTCGTTCGTGAACTGGACCGGCAGCGCCGCCAACACTTCTCCGAAGCTGACCTTCGTAATGGCGTCAAACCTCACGTTCACCGCTAACTTCAAGGCCACCCCCTACACCTTCGGCCCCCAGGTCCGCTCCGGCTCATCCGCCAGAATCACCTATAGTCCCACAACGGAGACTTTTCAATATACTGACAGCGGGAAGCCATCCGATGACTTCGCTGGACTTCCTCTAATCGGCAGCGCCGCCGCTGTGGTGGGCACCTCGAACGATTGGAGTGCTTCGCTTGCTGTCACCTTGTCCGCCAGAACGATGACTGCCACCGCTACTGAAGCGCCCTTTGCCGGAATGGGGCTGTTCATATCATTCAACGGCAACGCCAACAACACCGTTGGCGTCTCATTGCAACAAATCAATAACACCGGCAAGCCTGGCAACAGGCTATATGGAAACGGAGCGGTGCTTGCCGCCGTGCTTGACGGCCAGAACCTTCAGACGACACCATTAGGCGGCAGCGCGCTGCAGAATAACGGAACAAGTCTGCTGGAATTGTCCATCGGAGCGGCCTCTTCGCCCGCCACTGAAGCGTTTGAGGCGGTTTCCGGGACGCTCACTCTCAGTTTCAGCGCAACCACCGATACATTGACGGGTGATTTTAACGGAACTCCGATCGGAAGCGTTTCTCTGTCTAATTGGGGCCCCAACCCGTCGTTGACGCTCGTGGTCGTGGGTCTTTCGGGCGAGGGCGTCGGGGTGGCTGCGGGCACGGATATCGCCTCGAACCTGTCCGTGGACATTTTGCCCTCCGCACACTTGAAGGCCAATGTGCCCCCGGCGTTGCCAACGAGCGCGGCGTCGGCTCTGCTTTGGAGCAATATCCCGCCCGCGCCGAAGCTGTCTGTCAGGGTTTCCCAAGAGAATGTGATTGTCGCGTGGCCGGGCGATGCGGCCAGGTTCTCGCTTCAATCCGCCACCAATCTCTCGGAGCCGGACTGGACGAGCGTTCTGACGAAGCCGGCAAGTGCCAATGGCATCAATACAATAACCAATCTGCTCTGGAGCGGGCACCGGTTTTACCGGCTGAAACCGGTTCGATGAACCACAACCCACCCTCCCTATCGCCGTGAACCCGACCATTCTCAAAACAGAGTTTGCACAAAGGAAAGAAATCGAGGCGAAATGAATAAGACCCATTGTAATTGGCTCGTAAGCATAGGGCTGCTGTTGGCCTGCTGCGCGGCGGAAGCCCAATTCAACTACATCACCAACAATGACACGATCACCATCGTCGGCTACAATGGGCCAGGCGGTCCCCTGTCAATCCCCGGCGCTATTGATGGCCTGACGGTGACCACCATCGGGAGTAATGCGTTCGCTTACGCCAGCCTGACCAGCGTCACGATTCCCGACAGCGTCACCAGCATCGGCGACCATGCATTCTGGAATTGCGCCACCTTGAGTAGCGCGACGTGTGGAAACGGCCTTACTAATATTGGGGACTATGCTTTCGCCGACTGCACGAATCTCACTAGCGCGTATTTCTATGGCAATGTGCCAAACGGTAACCCCACTGTAATCAGCGGCGACAATACCAACGAGGTTACGGTTTACTATTTGCCGGGGACGCTCGGCTGGCCTGAATGGTCGCTGCTCACTGGCGTTCGAACCGTTCCATGGTTAACATTCGCAAACGGAGTCGAAGGTTTTGAGAACGGGCTCGATGGATGGACCGTTTCCAATGGGGTATGGGCGGTCGGGGCACCGACAGCGGGGCCGGGCGAGGCGTATGAGGGGACCAACTGTGCGGGGACAGGGTTGACGGGCAATGCCCCGGCCAATCAGAGTTCGCGGCTGATCAGCCCGGCATTTGTGGTGCTGGCGGCCGATCAGAATCCGCGGTTGCGATGGCGGCAGTGGTTTCAATTTGGTTCGAGTTCGTCCGGCAGCGACGGCGGGGATTTGCAGGTCAGCACCGACAACGGGACCAGTTGGCAGACACTGACCAGTGTTGGTGGCACCAGCGGGGGATGGTCGGAGCCGTCAGTGGACTTGTCGGCCTACGCGGGCCAAGCGGTTGAGATCGCCTTTGAGTTCCACTCCGGGAATTATTATCACGGTG
>JAJYHY010000392.1 GCA_021784555.1 bacterium | reverse complement strand
TATCACGTGATGAATCGAGGGGACCGGCGGGAGGCGATCTTCCAGGACGACCAGGACCGGCAGCGGCTGCTGGAGACCCTGACCGAGGCTTGTGAGAAGACGGGCTGGCAGGTCCATGCGTTTTGCCTGATGCGCAACCACTTTCACCTGGTCCTTGAAACGCCCCAGCCCAACCTGGTGGCGGGGATGAAGTGGCTGCTGGGCACCTACACCGGCTGCTTCAATCGGCGGCACAAGGAATTCAGGCACTTGTTCAGTGGGCGGTATAAGGCGCTAATTTGGGGAGGCGGTGCGGGAAGCGGAGTTGGCGCGGGCGGGGCGGTTGGTGCTCGAAGGGCTCGCGCGCCCGGGGTGGGGCGAAGCTGACTTGAAGACCCGTCGCAAGGGGGAGCCGCTGAAGGTGGAATTGGCCTGGGAATTGCGCTCGCGGACAACGATGCCGCTGGGGTGGATTGCAGGGCGCTTGCAAATGGGCGCCCGAGGACATCTGGCATGGTTGCTCCAGCAACGCGGGAAGAGCCGATTGGGCACGCCCGCAGACCAGTGCGTGCTTGAAATATGACAATCTCATTAACTGATCTTTACTTTACGGCCGGCGCGACGATGAAGGTGATAGCACGAAAGTCGGCGCCCTTCGGCGAGGTCAGACCGGCCGGTCGGGAAAGGTCTCTTCCGGACGCTTGGCGGTCCAGATGTTCTGCTCGTCGACGGTGCCGACGATCCAGCGGCTGTGCTGCTTGTCAAACCGCGCGAACTTGGGAAAGGAATGCTCGTCCTCGCCCGAGTGCTGGCGATAGGCGATCGTTACTTCGGCATAGCGCATCATCTGGCCCAGCACCAACGACTGGAAATTGATGGCCGCACACTGGCGAGCCTCGAGGATGCCCGGCGTCGTCCGGTAGTTCTGCTTGGTCTTTCCACCGGCATTGGCCACGATGAGTTCCTTGCACCGCGCCAGGACCTCCGTCAACGGCGGCGGTTTCAGCTTGCCCAATCTCTCCAGGGCCTTGCGATCGCTCAACAGGGTGTTGACTTTGTCCTGCAACTCCAGGGGGGTGAACTCCTTGTTGAACAGGGACTTCAACTCCTCCTTCAGCGCGTTGGCCAGCCGGATCCGGTCCCCGCCCTGAAGCGGCAGCGGCGGGTCGGCCTTGCTGAGCGCGTCCTCCACCCGCCCCGCCGTCAACTTGTTCTTGAAGGTGCCTCGGGGCACTAACCCCGCCTGCTCGTCGCGAAAGCTGATGTCGGTCTCGCTAATGAGGGTGTATTTGAACTTCGGCGCCCCGGTCTTGGGCGAGTTCCCGACCATGACGAAATTGACGGCCATGTCGTGCTCGGCGGCGAGTTTGATCCGGGTCATCTCGCTTCGGAACTCCCTGACCTTGTCATAGAAGTCCTTGTGCATGTCACGGTAGGCTTTCGCCAGCGTGTTGATGTTTTGAAAGACCGCCTGGTCCAGCGCGTACGACAAGGGCATGAAGACATACACCTGCTCCGGTGCGATCTCCCCTCGGCCCTTGTACTGTTGCGAGCTGATGTCCGCGTTGGGGTTCAGCAGGAGCGCGCTGAGGTCGTGGTAACCCTTCTCCGTCTTCTGGCTGGGGGCGTTCTTCTGCGGCACGAAAACCTTGGGATTCATCCGACCCATAATCGATGCATTCGTCTTCACGATCGGCGTGCGGAACCCGGTCGAGTCGCCCCAGGGCGTGTCGCCATACCGCTCGCTCGGATTTGCGGACCGGGTATGGGCCTGGATCGGCAGGTTCATTTCCGAGGTCCCCTTGACGGTCAGCCGCTGCTCCTTGTAAGCGTCGGCCAGCGTGTCCTGCGCTTCCCACACCTTGTAGGCCTTCCACCATTCCTCGACCAGGGTCTTCAGGTTCTCCCAATCGTTGTTGAACTCGCCCAGGCTATAGCCGATCACCTGCTTGGGCTTGAACTGAGACAGGATCGCCTTCCCGAAAAAGTCGCATTGCTCATGGTTCACGGTGACACCTCCGCCGAATTGATGAAATTGCTTTCTGCGCGCCCCGATGGACTGAGCGCTACGCGGGCCATTATTGATAGGAAATTGCTTTTCGCGCGTTCGCCGGTACTGAGCGCTGCGCGGGTGAGGGACAATTGGTTTTTGGGCTCACCAAGCATGTGCCCACCTTATCAGCCGCCCGCCTGGGCGTCAACAGCTTTGCCAGCGGCAGTTTTTGCCCAGCAGGGTGGCCTGCGAGGGCGGGGCTGGAGCGCGAAGAGTGTGGCGGCGCAGGAATCGGGCTTAAAGCGTCAGTTAATGAGATTGTAATGTTTTATTGACAGCGTGGGTGTAGCTGGAGAAACCTGGGCGTATGGCTCGGAAGGTGCGCATTCAATATCCTGGGGCGATGTATCACGTGATGAATCGAGGGGACCAGCGGGAGGCGATCTTCGAGGACGACCAGGACCGGCAGCGGCTGCTGGAGACCCTGACCGAGGCTGGTGAGAAGACGGGCGGGCAGGTCCATGCGTTTTGCCTGATGCGCAACCACTTTCACCTGGTCCTTGAAACGCCCCAACCCAACCTGGTGGCGGGGATGAAGTGCCTGCTGGGCGCCTACACCGGCCGCTTCAATCGGCGGCACAAGCAATTCGGGCACGTGTTCAGCGGGCGGTATAGGGCGCTCATTTGGGGAGGCGGTGCAGGAAGCGGAGTTGGCGCGGGCGGAGCGGTTGGTGCTCGAGGGGCTCGCGCGCCTGGGGTGGGGCGAAGCTGACTTGAAGACCCGTCGCAAGGGTGAGCCGCGGAAGGTGGAATTAGCCTGGGAATTGCGCTCGCAGACAACGATGCCGCTGGGGTGGATTGCAGGGCGCTTGCAAATGGGCACCCGAGGACATCTGGCATGGTTGCTCCAGCAACGCGGGAAGAGCCGATTGGGCACACCCGCGGACCAGTGCGTGCTTGAAATATGACAATCTCATTAACCGACCCCTTTACGGTTCCGCCTTTCTTGATCCAGGTGATATAGGGTTTGGAAAATCGCGGCCCGACGGTATAATTGCTTTGGATGAGCACGTTGACAATTGACTTGGACGATGATACGGCCCGGCTTGTGCAGGAGGCGGCCCGGGCGGCGGACCAATCCGTGGCCGAATGGCTGCGCCACAAGGTTTGCGAGGCGGCGGCTTTCAGCCGACAGCCTAGCACGCCACAGCGCATTTCCCCGTTGCATCCTGGCGCGATACAGGCAGCGCCCGATTTTAACGCCCCGATGGAGGAATTCGCCGCGTACGTCTGACCACCCCCGTGGACCTGTTGCTCGACACGTGCGCCTTCATCTGGTGGGATAGCGGTGGCGGACTCGCCCCGGCGGCCCGCTCGGCCTTGGCCGATCCGGCCAACCGGCTGCACCTAAGCCATGCGTCTATTTGGGAGATGCAGCTCAAGCACCAGAAAGGGAAGCTCCAGCTCCGCAAGCCGCTCTCCGGGCAGGTGTCAGTCCTCACTATTGACACAACGGCAGTTGTTGTTGGGCAGGAGGTTTAACTGCCGGCGTGCCGTGCAGCAAGTTCGATACGTATGTCCAACTGCCCATTTGCAGCCGCTGCGCAATCCACTTCAGGCTCACGGTTGTCTCCTGTCTCAAGCGTCCGGCAATCCCGACCTTTCGCTCGTCCCCTTTGCGGTGGGAGCGCAGGTCCTGCTCGACCCATCCCAGGCGCCCCATTTCCTCCCTGACGATGCGCTCGGCCCGCTGCATGTCGCTCTCCTGTCGCTCAGCACCGTAATTGCTCAGGCCCACGCGCTCCGAAGCCGCGGCCAGAAGCTCTTGCTTGAACCGCTCCGAACCCACAAACCAGCCCCGCCGGATCCGTCCATAATCGGCGGTTGCCTCCTCGGCGCGGCGCCGCTCCATAAGCAGCGCGAACATCTCCCGACCCGCCTCGCTGTCTCCGCGCTTAGTATAAACACCCGAGAGCCAGTGCATCCCGGCAACCAGATTGGCCCGGGGCGTCTCGATTACCAAATGAAAGTGGTTGCGCATCAGGCAATAGGCATGTGCCTCCCACCCAGTCTTGCCGCGGCACTCTTCCAGCGTAGCGAGGAATTCGCGGCGATCCTCGTCATCCAGGAAAATATCGTCGCGTTGATCGCCCCGGTTCAGGACGTGGTAAATCGCTCCCGGATATTCAATGCGCAGCTCGCGCGGCATAGTCAGGGTGTAGCAGCCGGAATCGGTTGTGTCAATAGTGAGGACTGACACTTGCATGGCGCGAATTCCTATGGAGAGTTTTCTGAGCTTTTGCCGTTCGGTGGAGGGCCAAGAGCTTCCCACCATCGGCGGCCAAGGCAAGTTCCTCGTTCATCTGGCTCCCGGCGGCGTGGAGTACACTCTGCTTTCCAACAACAAGCATCGACGCCAAAGCCAGGCGAACATCGAAACGGTTCTCGACCGATTTGACAAGACTGGTTCTTTCATCACGACTGGCTATCTGGACTTGACCGGTTGTGTATCCTACATACTTCGCCTGATTAAACGGTATGTTAAGAGCGGTGGCGGGTAACGGTGTCGCTGATGTGGAGGACCAATCCAAAGCCGTCCCGATTCTTTCGGATTTGACCACCAGACGCGTCTCCCATTGGCAAGGTATTCGCGCGCCACAGCACGCGAGCAGTATCAAGTCCTTGTCCCTTCCGCTTCGGGCTTCGCATCCGATTTCAAATCCCGCAAGAGCCGCTCAAACGCCTTCTGGTAAGAAGCGTGGTCTTCCCATTTTGTGAAGTCGCCAATATTTCGGCTTCGCTTGATGTCTGCTGCCCATCCATCCATCGCGTCCATAACGGCATCGTCAAGCCGGATTGGAAACAATACCAGACGTTTATCTCGGCGTTCACGTTCAAACGCCGTTTCAACTTCCTTTTCAACCCAGTCGCTCGATACGGAGTTGGCCGAAAGCAGAAGGAGCAATTTGTCGTGAAGGCGGATGGCTCGGTCAATCTCGGTTCGGAACTTGTCGCCGATTTTCAGGTCCTCAGGTGCGATCCAGCAGCGAACGCCTTTATCTTGGAGGTCGGCATGCAGCCGCCGGGCGAGGTCTTCATCCTTTGAGGAATAACTGATAAACGCCGAATAGAATTCGATGGTCTTTCCAGCCAATGATGCCGCGTATTCAATGAAAATATCGGGAACGCCAGCGCCGCGAAGGAAGACTTCGGGAATTTTGCCGCCAGAAAGAAAGAAGGTGTCAATGCCGATGGAGGATGGGCCGCGATGGACAACCGACTCCAGTCCTTTGACTTTGCTGAGGTTGACGGCTGCAAAAGACGTGAGCCAACAAAGAGCCTCGCCGAAGTCGGCTCCGCTTAGGTGGGCTTGCCTGAGGTCAGCCCTGCTGAGGTCGGCTCCGCTGAGGTCGGCTCCGCTGAGGTCGGCTCCGCTGAGGTCGGCTCCACTGAGGTTGGCTCCGAAGAGGCCGGCGCCTTTGAGTTTGGCCCCGCTGAGTTTGGCCCCGATGAGTTTGGCCCCGCTGAGGTCGGCCCCGATGAGTTTGGCTCCGAGGAGGCCGACCTCGCTGAGTTTGGCCCCGATGAGTTTGGCCCCGCCGAGGTAGGCTCCGCTGAGGTCGGCCTCGCGGAGGTTGGCCCTGTTGAGGTAGGCCCCGTTGAGGTCGGCCCCGTTGAGGTTGGCCCCGTTGAGGTTGGCCCCGTTGAGGTTGGCCACGCGGAGGTCGGGACGGATGTCTTCATTGTCTTTCCTCCACTGATTGAACGCTTTGCCACCCTTCCTCAAAATCTCCAAGTGTTCTGGGTTTGCCATAGATGATTGTCTGTTATCACCACGCGAAGGCGTGTTCAATCTCAAACACCCCTCCTTGAGCGGGTGGTTGACCGGCAGAGGCGTTTTCCGCTGAAGGCGGTGGTATCAACAACACGATGCTTCTCCGCTTGAGCCTCAAGGAAGCGGCTGAATGGTTTGGGGCGGGTTTCTTGATATGACCGCTGGCAAAAGCCCCAATCGCCGCATAGAGTCCTCAATCAATGGTCTTGCCCAATCGGGACATGGGTGTTTGCGACTACCTGGAGACATCCGATTGGGAGCTTGCTTTGGAGTGAGTCCGTTCAGTTCTTTGGCGTGTGCAATCCAGCATGGTTTCACTGAGCGTCCATGCCGTAGTTTCACATCCCCTCGAATGGCTTTGTAAGTATTCATCCTCAATCTGCCTAACCTGCGATTATCACATTAGCGGTCAGCAAGCCTTCTCTTCCGCGATTTTGCTGCCAGTCCCGTTGTTCTGGGGTCATTCCCGCATTACTGCATCAAGAAGCCGTCGTTTTGAAAATGGTCAGAACTCCGTCACGATGGCTAACGCGAAACCTGCCGTAATGTTTGGTGTCACGCAAGGCGGTGGCGGCGGCTCGAATCCGTTGCGGAAAACGAGTTTGGTCTTTATAGTGCCAATCGGCCTCGAACTCTTTTAGCCCGGCGGTGATAAGCACATCAATGTCGCCGCGGTAACCTTTCGGGTGACCAAGATTATGTCTAATGGACTGCTTCGGAAAAGCTGCTCCAGCTTTCTCAATCTCGCTCCGAATCGGCAAGTAGAATCGGGAAAACCGAACGAGGTGCTTAATATTCATAAACCGGATTTAGGTTGAAAACGCGCAACTTTGATTACCCGACCAGCGGTTCGTATATTGAACCGAGCGAGAGCTGAGGTCAAAGGCCAATCCAAAAGGGTGCCGATTGTTGCGCCAGACGTGGCCAGACCCGTTTTCCCATTGGGGGAATATCAACCACGGAGGGAGACGGCCAGACCCCACCTCTATCACGGAGCGTTGGGGGGTCATCAGGAAAAAACCTGAGTTGGCTTCAAATTTCCATAAAGGGGTCGGTTCTCCACTCCGCCACATTTCCTTTGGTTTCATCGTCCGTTCACAAGTCCAATTCCTGCTCGTTCGAGGCTTGCGACTCCTTGTTCAGCAGGTTGGACAGATATTTCCAACTGCCTACACCCAGATGCTCCGAGATCCACTTGAGATCCAGGGTCGTTTCCCGACGCAACCGCCGGGCCAAGTCAACTTTGACCCAGTGATTGGCCGCAAGCAGC
>JAJYHY010000391.1 GCA_021784555.1 bacterium | reverse complement strand
GACCGGGGCCACAATAAACACGAACGCGAGAATTGTTACTTCTATGTCGCACACCCATCAAGAAACGGCTACTTGACGAACGGCTAATGGAATGGGCAGTGCGTGAACTCCCCTGGAGCAGCAACGAGCGGGATGAAGCCCGGCTTCGCAGAGAGTGCGCCGAGATACTGGAGGAACTTGCCGCAGATGCTTCGGAAGAAGAGGCCAAGGAAGCTCTGGAGCCAATAGTCAGCGAAGCGTGCCAGGAGATCGAGCAGCGTCAAGCGCGGAAGCTACGCGAGGCGCAAAAGGCAAACCTGATCCGGGAAGGCGCTGCCGAAGTGTCCCATTACTTATGGCGACTGAAACAGGACGGAGAAATCTCACCTGAAGAATATTTGGATTCCGACTTCAGGGCAGAACTTGAGGACGCTGTCAGAGAAGAATTAGAGTCCGAGCTATCCGGTGAAGAGACGACAAAGGAAGTTGCAAGCCTAACCCACGAAATTATCGACGACGAGCTAGAATAACCGTTCCGTCGGGCCAGCATCCAACCACTTCCCACACAACCAAATCTCAGCCGCAAACTGCATAAATGGTGATAAACTCTCGCTTTTCACCTGCCTCTGTGTGCTACAGGGGGTACGAGCCATCGGATGAAACAAGTCGTCATCGAAAACCCCGTAATCAATTCTCCGTTCGAGGAACCGAAGCGGCACTTCAAGTTCACCGACGAGGGGATTACGAACGAGATCGTCCCATCGCGCCGGTCCAGTTCCTATTTTGTCCCAATCCCGAAGCCCAAGAAACGAGGCAAGCAGCTCGTTCTTGACACCGAATGGACGAAGGACCGTATCGAAGAAAACAAGCTCGTCAATCAGATTCGAACGCGGGTTGCGCGGTGGCGACTCGGAGGGCGGCCAAGCTCGACTGTTACCAAAGTGACCGACCAGCTTCTGAATTATTGGACCAATCCCGAGCGCGAAAGACCGCTTTTCTTCTGCCAAATCGAGGCGCTGGAGACGGCAATTTACTTCACCGAAGTCGCAGCCAAGTACGGCGATATGTGGATTGCGACCGAATTGCGGGAGGGCAACGAACACGCCAATCCGTTACTCTCGCGCATCGCTTTCAAGATGGCTACCGGCAGTGGGAAGACGGTGGTCATGGCAATGCTCATTGCGTGGCACGCACTCAACAAACTGGCGAATCCCCAGGATGCCCGATTCTCTGACACATTTCTGATCGTCACGCCCGGTATCACCATCCGCGACCGCCTGCGCGTTCTGTTGCCTAATGATCCTCAGAATTACTATCGCGAACGGGACATTCTTCCCCATGACATGATGGAGGAGTTACAAAAGGCCAAGATCATCATTACCAACTTCCACGCCTTTAAACCACGCGAGCGTGTCCAGGCGGGAAAGCTCACAAAGGAAATTCTCAAGAAGGGTTCCGGCGAGAACGGCTTTACCGAAACCCCGGATGAAATGGTTCGCCGGGTCTGCCGTGAATTTGGTACCAAGAAGAACATCATTGTGATTAACGATGAAGCGCACCACTGTTACCGGCATCACGTGGGTACACAAGAAGAAGAGGAGAAGCTAAAAGGAGAAGACCGCAAGGAAGCGCAGAAGCGCGAAGAGGCGGCCCGGATATGGATATCAGGCCTCGAAGCGGTCAAGGCAAAACTGGGCGTCAAGGTTGTTTACGATCTTTCGGCGACGCCCTTCTTTCTTCGCGGCTCGGGCTATTCCGAAGGGAATCTTTTTCCCTGGGTCGTGTCCGATTTCTCCCTGATTGACGCCATCGAAAGCGGAATCGTAAAAGTTCCGCGTGTTCCGGTTGCAGACGACAGCATGACCGGCGAGCAGCCGACCTATCGCGATCTCTGGCTGCGCATCCGCGAACACCTTCCCAAGAAGGGCAGGGGAACAGATGCCGTGAGCGCCGAGCCAAAGCTGCCCAAGGAATTGCAGGGCGCGCTCCATAGCCTCTATGGAAACTACGAAAAGTATTACCGGGCGTGGGCGAACAATGACGAGGCGCAAAAATTCGGCCAAACACCGCCTGTCTTTATCGTGGTCTGCAACAATACGAACGTTTCCAAACTGGTTTTCGATTACGTTGCGGGTTGGGAAAAAGAACTCCCAAAAGGGAAAACGGTCCTCGTTCCGGGCGCTCTTGAGATTTTCAGTAATGTTGAGGGCGACAGGTGGTCGAATCGTCCCAACACCATCCTGATTGACAGCGAGCAGCTCGAAAGCGGCGAGGCGATGAGCAACGAATTCAAAAAAATCGCCAAAGTTCAAATCGAAGAATTCAAAGACGAATATCGAACACGATTCCCAGGCCGCGATGTCGAAAAACTAACGGATGAAGACCTTCTGCGCGAAGTCATGAACACCGTGGGCAAGCCAGGCAAGTTGGGCGAGCAGGTCAAATGCGTGGTCAGCGTCTCTATGCTGACGGAAGGCTGGGATGCCAACACCGTGACTCATATCCTGGGAGTGCGCGCTTTCGGAACACAGCTTCTCTGCGAGCAGGTTGTGGGCCGAGGCCTGCGCCGTCGCAGTTACACACCGGAAGAATCGGTCATTGAGGTGAATGGGAAACCGGTCGAATTCGAGGCATACCCCACCGAATACGCCGAGGTCTATGGAGTGCCGTTCTCTTTTATTCCCGCTGCGGGTTCAGCGCGCGAACCCAAACCCGGCCCCCCTCCAAAAAGAATTCGAGCGCTGGAAGACCGCATCCAGTGCGAAATCACTTTCCCTCGCCTGATGGGGTATCGGTTTGATTGGACCGCCCAGCGGCTGGCGGCGGTCTTTTCAGACGCCTCCAAACTGGCAATTTCAACCGCCGATATTCCTACCAGGACGGAGAACGCGCCGATTGTTGGAGAGTCCAGTATCCATACGCTGGATGACCTCAAGAACAAGCGTAAGCAGGAAGTCGCTTTCCTGCTGGCCAAAATGGTCCTTGAGAAATACTTCCGGGATGATGACGGGAATACGAAGCAGTGGATGTTTCCTCAGATTTTGGGGATTGCCCGCCGCTGGCTAGCTGAGTGCGTTACCTGTAAGGACAATACCTTCCCGCAGATGCTGCTCTTGATTGAATTGGCGCACGACGCCGCCGACAAAATCTACAAGGCCATCGTTGCTTCAACGCACCAGGACAAGATTCTGAAGCCCATCTTGCGGCCCTATGACCATCTCGGTTCCACTCGCTATGTGGATTTTGATACCACGCGCAATGTATTCGCCACGCGCGAAGACCGGTGCCACATCAATTACGTGGTTTGTGATACCGAGTCCTGGGAGCAGAAGATGGCGCAGACCCTTGAAGATATGGACGAGGTGATCTGCTACGTAAAGAACCAGAATCTCGGTTTCACAATTCCTTACACGTTCAATGGCGAAGAGCACAATTACGTACCCGACTTCATTGCTCGACTGGACGATGGCCACGGTCGCGACAATCTCCTGAATCTCATCGTGGAAGTCAGCGGCGAGGCCCGCAAGGACAAAGGAGCCAAGGTCTCGACGGCGCGCGACCTCTGGGTTGAAGCCGTCAACAATCATGGCGGGTTCGGGCGCTGGGAGTTTATCGAAATTTCTGACCCGTGGGATGCGGCGAACACCATCAGAAAGGCAAAGCCCGCATGTTGACAAGCATCAGAATTCGCAACTTCAAACGCTTCGCTGATGTGGATATCGAACTTGGCAAAGCGGTTGTCCTCATCGGGCCTAATAATTCTGGTAAGACGACGGTCTTACAGGCGTTGGCGCTCTGGGAGATCGGCCTTCGACAGTGGAACTCGAAACGGGGGGGCAAGGCATCGCCCGAAAAGCGTCCAGGGGTCACGATTAACCGCCGAGACTTGATCTCCATCCCCACTCCCGATGCGAATTTGCTCTGGCGAGATTTGAAAGTTCGTCATGTGGAGCGCGTGGGGGACAAGCCGCAAACTCAGAATACCCGCGTTGATGTGATCGTGAAAGGGATTACCGACGGCAAGGAATGGTCTTCTGGATTTGAGTTCGATTACAGCAATGAGGAATCCTTCGTCTGTCGCCCGATTCGCCTGCCTGGCTACGAATCAGGGCCGGTAAAAAACGCAAAGTTCACCTCAGTGCCTTCGGAATGTGACAAAGTTCGGGTCGCCTTCCTGCCGCCGATGTCTGGCCTGGCCGCTACGGAACCGAAGTGGGAACCGGGCCGAATCAACGTCCTACTTGGCGAGGGACAAACTGCACAGGTTCTGCGTAACCTCTGCCACCAAATCAATGATAGGCCGGAGCCAAAAACCGAGTGGGGCAAATTGGTCGGGCACATCCAGAAACTCTTTGGCGTCAAGCTCTTGCCCCCGCGCTACATCAAAGAACGTGGTGAAATCACCATGGCCTACGAAGAGCACCGGGGCGTCGAGTTCGATTTGTCTTCTTCCGGGCGCGGCCTACAGCAAACGCTGCTACTTCTCGCACACCTCTACGCCAACCCGCAAACCGTTTTGCTTTTGGACGAGCCCGACGCCCATCTCGAAATCTTGCGCCAGCGCGAGACTTACAACCTCCTGACCCAAGTGGCCGAAGAACAGGGTTCGCAGATTATCGCCACCAGCCATTCAGAAGTGGTCCTCGATGAGGCCGCGGAGCGCGATGTGGTCATCGCCTTTGTCGGGATGCCCCATCGCATCGACGACCGCGGCTCTCAGGTCTTAAAGGCGTTGCGGAGCATCGGATTTGATCAGTACTACCAGGCCGAACAGACCGGGTGGGTGTTGTATCTGGAAAGCTCCACCGATCTTTCCATCCTGCAGGCGTTTGCCAAGGTGCTCAATCACCCGGCCCAAACATTCCTAGAACGGCCCTTCGTCCATTATGTCGAGACGAATTTGCCCGAACGCGCCCGCGATCATTTCTTTGGCTTGCGGGAAGCCAAAAACGACCTTGTGGGAATCGCCATTTTTGACCGCCTAGAGAAAGAGCTTCAACCGGGCGGGGCGCTCGTGGAAACCATGTGGCAGCGTCGGGAAATCGAAAACTACTTCTGCATGGAGGATGTTCTGCTTGCCTACGCCCGGCACGATCTCCCCGATGACCTGTTCGGGCAGGCGGAGAGCCAACAGCGCGAACAAGCGATGCGCGAAGCCATTGCTGAAGTGACTGGCGCCCTCAAAATTCTTAACAAGCCCGACCCCTGGTCTATTGATGTCAAGGCGAGCGACGAGTTTCTCGACCCGCTGTTTAAGAAGTTTTTTGAGAAGCTCAAATTACCTTTGCGATTGCGGAAATCTGAATACCACATTCTCGCGAGCCTCACGCCCAGGAACGAACTGGATCGTGAAGTCGAAGAGAAACTGGACAAAATCGTCGCCGTCGCACGTTCTGCAAAACCGAGAGTGGACTAACATCATGGCACGAATAAAAACACGCGATACGAAGGTCGAAACTCTCAAACACAAGGACAAGCGCACGAACATTCCCACCGAGGAACTGCGCGATTTTGTGGCGGAGGACGAAAAGAAGCCCAAGACGATGCTCTATCCGCGCGATCCGTCGCTTGACCCGCAACTGGTTTGGAAGGGTAAGGACGAGCAGGATTCGGCAGACCTCGAAGTGCCTGTTGTGCCCGTTTACATTCAGGAAAAGATTCACCCCCAGGCTATCGTCGATGACATTCGGCGCACCGCTAAGGAAGGCCAGCCCGGCCAGGCCGACTTGTTTTCCGATTTTAACGGCATCAAGTTTGAAGATTTGATTGATTTCTATCACCACGAGCAGAACTGGTCAAACCGCATGATGCTGGGTGACTCGTTGCTGGTGATGACTTCGCTCGCCGAAAAGGAAGGGCTCAAGGGCAAGGTCCAAATGATTTATATCGACCCGCCCTACGGCATCAAATTCGGCTCGAACTGGCAGGTGTCAACCCGCAAACGGGATGTAAAAGATGGCAAGGGCGAGGACATGACGCGCCAGCCCGAGCAGATTCGCGCCTTCCGAGACACCTGGAAGCTCGGCGTCCACTCTTATTTGTCCCATCTCCGTGATCGTCTTGCCGTCTCGCGGGAGCTTCTGGCCGAAAGTGGTAGTGTCTTCGTGCAGATCGGAGATGAGAATGTCCACCTTGTGCGGGCCTTGTTGGACGAAGTGTTCGGCGCTGAGAACTACATTTCTTTAATAAGTTTCAAAAAACGAACCAGCGCAACGGCTGACTATCTGGGGCAAGTCAACGATTTTATCCTTTGGTACTCCAAGAACTACGAACAAACCAAATATCGACCACTCTTCACAGAGAAGGCCTCTCCACAAATCGAAAATGATGTGCCGGATTTGGGGACTGGTGGGAATGACGAAGACCCTTCTGCTCCGGATTCGTTGATGACGGCAGCACGTGGGGGAAATCTCGAACCCTTCCAGTTCAAAGGACGCCTCTGGGATCCAGGCCCTAGGAATAACTGGAAGACCTCACCGAAAGGCATGGATAGGCTGGGGTGGGCAGAGCGAATTGTCGTGTCAGGAAACACTCTGCGGTACATCAGGTATTTCTCGGATTTCCCCGTAATTCCCATAACATCATCGTGGACCGACACGACCACATTCACCCAACGGATCTACGTTGTCCAAACAAATACGAAGGTAGTCGAACGATGCCTATTAATGACCACAGATCCCGGAGATTTAGTTGTCGATCCGACTTGCGGCAGCGGGACAACTGCTTACGTCTCCGAACAATGGGGACGGCGATGGATTACGATTGATACCAGCCGCGTGTCCCTAGCACTTGCCCGGACTCGGCTGATGGTGGCTAAATTTCCTTATTATCTCCTGGCAGATTCGCCGGAAGGGATTCAAAAAGAAGCGGAGACAACTGGCCAGCTCCCGGCAGGCGGCGCGAAGCCTGAGAACGACATCAAGAAGGGATTCGTCTATAAGCGCGTCCCGCACGTTACCCTCAAAAGCATTGCCAACAATCCCGAAATCAAACCCGGCATGAGTCGTGAGGAGATTGACGCCGCCATCGCCCGCCACGCCGATACCGAACTGCTCTACGACCAGCCTTACGAGGACAACAAACGCATCCGCGTAACCGGCCCCT
>JAJYHY010000046.1 GCA_021784555.1 bacterium | reverse complement strand
ACCAATAGCCGCGCAGCCACCCTTACCGTCATCCCTCGCCCTGGTCCCCTCTCGGTTTCCATACAATCGCCCGCTGACGGCGCAAGCTTCGCCGCAGGCTCGAAGATTCCCGTTGCGGCCTCCGCCTCCGAGCTGAACGGCTCGGTGCGGAGCCTTTCGGTGATCGACCAAGTGGAAGGCAGCGCCCTCAGTCTCCTGGCCTCAGCGGCTTCGGCCTCCTGTTCCTTCGTCTGGACCAACGCTCCCATTGGAACCAACTTCCTGAGTGCCATCGCGACTGATGCCCTGGGCGTTTCAGCCACTTCGTCCGTGGTGCGGGTCGTCATCACCAATCCTGCTCCCGTCCTCACGCTTGGCGCGACCTTGACGGCCCCTCCGAACGACGCGGCTTTCTGCTATGGCAACGATGTGCATCTGAGCGCGTCGGTGACCAGCAGCGCGCCGATTGCAGCGGTCGAGTTTTACGCCGGGGGCACCTTGCTGAGTCGTGCGCTCTCGGCGCCCTACGCCTATGACTGGCTCTCGCCGCAAGTGGGCGACTACACGCTCTCTGCCCGAGTGACCGACGCCAAAGGGCAGAGCGCTGTCTCGGCGCCCGTGAACATCACCGTTGCGCCGCAGTGCGAACCGGTGGCCATCGTGCGGGCGGCGCCAGACCCGGAGATTGACGCCCTGCGGAGCTACCTCCTGGGCATGGGTTTGGGTTCCCAGGTCTTCGACCAGCCCGGCCTTTCAGTAAACGTGCTGGACGGCTTTAAGCTGGTTATTTGGGACGACGTGGGTACTCCGGCCAACGGTTTGATGACCAACACGGCGGACGTGCTGGGCGGCGTGTATGCCCAAGGGGTGCCGCTCTACTTTATCGGGGAGCATTTGGTTTCGGCCGGGGCGGGCCTGCCCCCGGCCCAGCAAGCTGAGTGGATGAGCCTGACCCACCTGGAGACCTCCGCCGGCAGTCCGGGTAACGGCCTGGTCGCGATCATCGACCCGGAGGGACCCAGCAATCCCATCCTGTGGGGCCAGTTCGGCACGATTGGCGACCTTGCTTATCCGCCGCGGATCGAGATGGCCACCAATGATTGGTCATCAGAGCTGCTGGGGGCCAGCGCCGACGCCAGCGCCTTGCTAATGTATCCGCCCATGAACTCGCCGGGGCCGACTCCGGTGGTGGTTCAGGACTTTCGGGTGTTGCCGCCGGATGCGCCGGGTTCCACCAATGAACTGATGGGGTTGTTCAAGAACGCGGTGTGCTGGCTGACCGGCTGTTTGTATTGCCAGGACGCGGGGTTGGACGTGCGGGCCAGCCAAACCAACGATGTGGCAAGGGCGGGACAGCCGATGAGTTACACCCTGGTCGCATCCTGCAACGGGGAATGCCCGCCCTTGGGGGTGCGGTTAACCAATTCGCTGCCTGCCAGCTTCCTGTTCCTGGGGGCGACGAACGAGGCGGGTTCATGGGTTTATGATGCCCAGCAGCACCAGGTGGTGTTTTTCATTGGGTTGATGCCGCAGGACGGGGCGGTGGATTTGGGGGTGACGGTGGCGCCGATGCAAGCGGGGACATTCACCAACCAGGCGGTGATCCGGCTGGCCCTGAGCCCGACAGAGGAGAAACTCTGGCCTCTGGACAATCCTCTGGTGACCACGGTGCTGGCCGGGACAAACGCGGTGCCAGCCCGCTTGAGTCTGCGGTTGCTGAGTCCCGCGGGATTGGAGTTGTCGCTGATGGGCGAGGCGGGCCAGGTGTATGGCATCGAGTCTTCGGAGGATCTCGTGCAATGGAAAGGTTTCACGAACGTGTTGGGGCCGGCCTGGGCGGAGGATTTCGCGCCTCTGCCGGGGACCAACGCGCCCGGAACGTTCTACCGGGCCTGGACGTCCCAGTGAAAGGCATGATTATGAAACCCAGCAAGTCCGCCTCGATACTCGCCTTCAGTCTCCTCGGTTTAGGTGTCGTTCAGGCGCAGTCTGGCGGAGAACCGGGCTCTCAGGTCGAGGCCGTCCTCTTCGGTTCCGGCGCGCAGTCAGCCACCTTTACTTACAGCAACGGCAGGGTGGACTTGGTAACGAACCAGATCAGCGTTACACTGCGGCTCCATCCGTATTCTCCGCAACCGGAAAGCAACCTCTACCTCTCGACGTTGGCAGATTTCAACGGCATTGTCAGCATTCACTCGACTGCCACCGCCATCGAGGGCGGCTCGTCCGACACGCAGGACTTTCGCAATGACGCGACATTCACAAACTATGTCGCCTTCAGCACCCAAACAGAATTCTTCAAGGCGGACGGAACCGTTGCCAGCCTCACGCTGTCGCTGCTGGATCCGAACACGATTTCGCCCCGGCAACTGGAACCTTACAGGCTGTTCTATGACGGAACGAACGGCGTTCTTACAGTCTGGATTCGGCTTCCCAGCCCCTTCATTTACTCACCGTATCCGAGCAATGATGAGGCCTGGCAGATCCCCTGCTCCGCAACGGTGACCGGACAAGGAAGCACGCTCAAGGGCTTCATAGAGGACGCACTGAGTGGGCAGCCCCTGCCCGGCGCAACGGCCGTGGTCGGCTCCCGGGTCTTTACGTCCGATATCGATGGCTCCTTCCTTGTCCCGCTCACGACTCCGGGTCCGCTCTCGATCCAGATTACGGATCCCGGGTACGGCCTTTACCAGGCCACCAAGATCCTGCCGCCTTTCTCCGCCGTCGAGCAGACCTTTGAACTGAGCCGGGCGCTGGCCATAAATGGGCGGGTCCTCGACGCCAAATCAGGGCAGGTCCTAGGCGGAGTCAAAGTCAGTCTGGCGGGACAGAATACGACGACGCTGGGAGACGGCACTTTCCGATTCGCGGATGTCTCGCTGGCAGACGGCAGCTTGTTGGTTGGCAGTCTCCCGGGCTACGCAACTGCCTCCCTGGCGGTCACCCCTCCGGCCGGCGCGAGCGTCTTTACTGTGCCTGATCTGCTATTGCAGCCAAACTCAGCGACTAATCAGCCGGTGGTGACGTCCTTTAACGCGACTTTCGAACCAGTCTTTATCTCAGGTTTGCCCATTACGGACGTTTTTACCGCCTCCATCGATTGGAATGGTGGGGAACCGGGAACGGTGGAGTTCGATGCCAACGGCCAGCCCGTCAAGATTCTGGCCAGCACGGGGCCGACATACACAGTAGCACTGGATTCAACCCCTTTTAATCCCTCGCTCATCGTCGGAGAAAACATGCTCTCGGTTGTGGCGAAGAACAGCCAGGGAATCGCCTCTGCGCCTGCTTCGATGCTCGTTTACGATGTTCCATATCCGTCGATGTTGGCCCTGGTTTTTCCGGCGGGATCCTTCCACCTTGGTTCGCTGGCGATTTCTGCCGATGCCACGTGGCCAGATCCGCCGTTCAACACTACACCTTTGGATCTTCGCCCGTTCGGTACATTTGGCCTGGATTTCCAAGTAAATCCTCACTTCGAATACGACGTCGGTGACCGCGAGTGGGGCTTAGAAGTACGCGCCCAGGTTCTGAAGCTTGAGCTTGGCGCGGCCAAGATTGACGGAAAAGTGACCCTGACTGGAACTGGCTATGTGTCCCCCGTCGGGGGCTTTACCGACAGCGAGCTTGCCGTCGGGTTCTTGTTGGGGGGTGGTCCATTCAAAATTGGCGAATTTGGGATGCTGGATCTACTCGGGCCCGGCATATCCGGCTTGCTGTCGCGGGAGCCGGTGGTGGACGACTTGGTCAAGGAGATCTCGATTGAGGTCTATGTGGAACCGGAGATTGGCGGGGACCTGAAGCTGGACTTCCCAGACTTTCAGTTCAAGGATGCCACCTTGGAGGGCAGCATTGCGGTCGATGCGGAATATGAACCCGATCTTGGGGGTGTTGCCAAGCTGAAGGCATACGTTGGGGGCAAGCCCTCCTTGACGCTGCAGATTCCCAGCGAACCACCGGGCGGATTCCTGAGGAGCGCCGAATTTGAGGCCTATGCAGGGCTTGAGGTGGATGTCTGGATATTCAGGTTCAACGGCAAGTATGTTTTTCTGAGGCTTTCCTACCCGTCTGGCGCCCAGGGCCTGGAAATGCTCCCGCGCGCCGCCGGCTATTGGATGGCTGTTAGGAACCCCGACCCTGGCCTCCCGCGGATTGTTGCCCGGCCGAATTTGGTGGGAGGAAGGGAGGCGTTTGTGGCCAACGAGAACCCGTCCGATATCAAGGAAACGCGACTGGGCGTGGAATCGGGTTTGCAGGGGTTTCGGGCGATGGGCAAACGCTTGGCAAAGCGCACCCCGTTCGGCAAGTCAGGGAGTGGCGTTCAGCCTCTCGGCCTTGGGCCAGGCGGGGGATCGCTGGCGCAGGCAGACCTGACGCTCGTTACCAACACGTTTCCAAACAATGACCCGTCGCTGGCCAGCCTCGGACAGGAACTGATGCTGCTCTATGTCGCCGATAACGGCAGCAGCAACAATCTGGACTTTACGGACATTAAGTGGACGCGGTTTGACGGGACAAATTGGAGCACGCCGCTGACGATCCAGACCAACACCCAGGCGGAGTTCGAGCCGCAGGTCAAGTATGATGGCAACGGAAACGCCATCGCGGTATGGGACCGGGTGAATGATCCGAACTTCGACCAGACCAATCTCACCGCCATGTCAGCGGACATGGAGATCGTCTGGTCGGAATGGAACCGGGCCAGCGGCGCCTGGTCCACGCCGGTGGCGCTGACCGCGAACAACTACCTCGACCACGCACCGCTCCTCTGTGGCTCCCTGTCTGACGGAAGCCTGCTGCTGACGTGGACCGCCAACACGTCCAACCTGCTCATCGACACCAACGGAGCGGGCAGCCAAGTGCTCTGGTCACGGTGGGATCCGGTGAGCCAGACTTGGTCAACTCCGCAAATCCTGGTCACCAATCTGACCTACCGTTTGTCCCAATCTTTGTCGGGTGCGGGCAAGCTGGCCGTTTACACCTGGTCACAGGACATGGTGGGGACTTTGACCAACACGGCGGATGATCAGGTGTTCTATTGTACATGGAGCAACGGGATGTGGAGCGCGCCGGCAGCATTCACCGCCAATGCCTCGGGCAACCGGAACGCGCGCGTGGCAGTTTCGCCATCGGGGGACGTGTATTGGATGTGGCAGCAGGGCAGCAATCTGGTGATAAGCACGAACTTTTCCTCGACACAAACCCTGGTCCGGGCGGATTCGCAAACTGCGGGGTTCTCTGATTTTGCCATGACCCTGGGTCCGGCCAATCATCTCCTGCTTTTGTGGCAAGACATGACGACAAACGGCTGCCACGCGCATTACAGCGTCTATGATCCGGTTTCGGCGACGTGGAGCCAGAACGAGCTTCTGCGCGATGATCCGCCGCTCGAGCGATCGTTTGCGCCAGTCTGGGATAACGCCGGCAATCTCACCGTCGCCTACGACGTGGTGAACATCTCAAATACCAACCTGACGGTGACGCTGACGAACGGAGAGGTCCTCACCATCACCAACGTGCCGCAGCCAGGCGACGTCGATATTGTGGCCACGAAGCGGGCTCTGGTCAAAGATCTGGCCTTGCTGCCGGGGGATTTCACCGTGAGCGGCACGAGTTACCTGCCGGGCGACTTGGTGACCCTGGCGGTAAATGTGCGGAACCTGGGCGATCTGGCCATGAGCAACGTGGCGGTCAGCTTCTACGACGGCGATCCGAACGCGGGAGGTGTCCTGATCACGAACGTGGCCTTGACGGGCTGGCTGCCGGCTGGCGCCACGAATGGGGCCGCGACCGTGCAATGGGTGCTGCCGCCTTCGGCGACCAATTATGTGCTTTATGCCGTCGTTGACGAGGCAAATGCCTCTGCCGAGTTCAACCCGGCCAACAACACGCAATCGCTGCGCGTGGGCGGGACCGACCTGGCCGTATCGCTGGTTTCCTACGACGCGCTGACGAACGGGTCGGTGCGAGTCATCGCCCAGGTGCAGAATCTGGGCACGCCGACTGCAACCAATTCGACCCTGGCGATCCGGCGCCTCGGCCAGACGGGCGCGCCGTTGGCCAGCGCGCCGGTCCCGGCCCTGGCTCCAGGACAACTGGCGCAAGTGCCACTGGATATGCCGGCCGGGACCCAGCCAGTGGGCGAAGCGCAATATCGATTGTTCGCCGACGACGACCACGTCGTGCCCGACGTGAATACCAACAACAATGTGCGCACAATCTCTGTCGTTTTGTGGGTCGATTCCGATGGCGACGGCATTCCGGACTCCTGGATGCTGGAATACTTTGGACATCCCACCGGATTGGCGAGCGACAATTCGCTGGCTGGCGACGATGCCGATGGCACCGGCATGTCCAACCTGGGCAAGTTTCTCGCGGGCTTGAATCCCACGAATCCAGCGTCTGTCTTTCAGATCAATTCACTCAATCCGGCAGGAACAAATCTCGTAATCGATTGGCAATCCGGCGGTGGAAGGTCTTACGTCATTCAGGCCGCCGGCAGTGTGACTGGCCCGTACACCAATTCGAGTTCGAGCATCTATCTGCCCGGCTCGGGCGACGTGCGTACGAATTCTGTGGTCGCGGAACCAATTCAGTCACCGCTCTTTTATCGGATAAAACTTGGACCCTAACCGAGACGATACGAATCGTTCGCGGAACGCTTGCGGTGAAGATGGTTCCACACTTGCCGCGAATGGCCAAATCGGAAACGCCCAAACCAATGAAATTACCTCTGGTCTTGGCGGGCGTCGTGGTCATTGCGCTGCCCGCCATCAATTACCGTGCTCATGCTCAATCGCCGTGCCCACCAAGGCCGTGGGTAAGACTTCGCGGGCAGGCGCGAGGAAGCCAATCCCTCTGGCGCAGCAGGGCTAAATATTCTCGGAGTTCTCTTGGAGCCTTTGGAGGATCCGCGCCCATGATTCCTCGGTGCCTTTGGGTGTCAAGTCCACGTGAAGGATGTCTCCGGCAGACCAGATAAACGAGTTCTCCCGCTGCAACTCTTCCGGCGTAACTTCGCCGGCCGCCAGTCGCCGGAGGTCCTCCGCACGTCGGCGGCCCTTAATCAATTCAATGTCCACCGGCCTATTCATCGGTGTTAACATATCGTGGCTTTGGCTGGTTGCCAAGCCTTCCGCAGAAGGGCCACTCGGAGGGGGATTCAGGCAGAAGATTTTGTGTGCCAGCTACACCTTTGCCAGGCCGCGCAATGGCAAGCTGGTGAGATGAATGAAATCGAGCAGTTCAGCGTTGGAATGACCGCCTCGGAGCCGACGGGCAGATTGGGTAACTATTACCCAGAGCCGTGCCTCTCTTCGGGCAGAGTGGCCGGGATGCAACAGGATCAGATGGCACTGCGCCAGACGCAGCGGCACAGAAGACTCCGCGGCTTTGGCGGGCGCCAGAATGCTGCCACGGCATGGAGCAAGGGGCGCACTCGGCCGTGCCAACCGGCAGGGCAGAAAACCCTCAGCGGCCTGGAGAGCAAAGCCAGGAGCCAGGCACCCACGCTGCTTTCCGAAGTTCGATAGCTTGGCCTGTGTGTTCATCGCCGTTGCGCAAAAGAATCTGGCCGACGCCGAGATGTATTTCGTATCGCTGAGATATTCGGCGGACCTGGTGAAGGCCGAAGGCGGTGTGTCCACGCGGCAGATTTTGGCCATGGAGTTGGACTTGATTCAGGCGGTCAACGAGGGTTGCGGGGCGGTGGGCCTGGAGGACATGAAGCGGTTGTTCGAGCTTGGGAATGCCTGCCGGATCGTCCTGTGGCCCGGGTATGGTGGTTCGGTTCCATCGGCGAACGGGCGGCTTTAACAAGGATGAATCGGTTGAGGGGCTCGCCGCGGAAGCCGATTCACTCAAGGTGCGAAGGGCTGACAGCTCTGAGGGCCTGCTGGGGCTGGGTGGGAACGCGGCCTCGTATGGCGTGGGGGGAGAAGCGGCAGCTCAGAGTGGCGGCCGGCGACGAGTTCCTGCTCCAATCCAACTGGCGAAAGAGGTTCATCAACGGCGAACTGGTGGAGGTGAAGGCCCTGGCCGGCGAGGCCATCGTTCTGAGGGACGGCCGAACCCTCCCGCCGGCTTACCGCACCTTCACCCACGGCTACGCGGTCACTTCCCATGCCGCCCAGGGCAAGACGCTCACAAAAGAAGAACGACGCCAAATGGATGACCAGAGCCTGCGAAGTCATTCGCCTGAAATGGAAGCGGAAGAACCAGCGCGCCGCCAGGACGAGGCTGAATAACGGCGCTGCAGCCACAGGCAGCGGAAACCCGTCTCTTCAGAATCGGCAGTACGATAGCCGTGGGTGAACCAGGAGTGCCTTTCCTATCCCCGACCAGCAGTAATAGAGGATGCGATATGCAAAGTGACAAAAGGACGGAATTGATCCGCTTGGCTTCGAGCCGTTGGCAAACAGCTTTTTCGCGCGAATACAGCTCCGGAGGGCATTTCAAAGAGTTCCGATCGCGTGGCGCTGGCGCTTGCCCAGGTGTAGCGATTACCCCGGCTTTCGGGCTTCCGTTCCATAAAGGGGCCGCGCCCGCGGGCACGGAATACATACGGCCTCCGCTGGCCATCAAAACAAACATAACCAGCTTCAATGGTGCCGGAATCCCCGATGGCTCTTGGGATTTTCCAGATTCCCTGTCCAGGGGTTTTGTTCATTTTTCGATTGCAAATTAGCTCAGACGGAATATGCAAAAAGAAAATATCTCAACAGAAACATAGCCAGAAATGTGAATGCACTAACCATCAAACAACTAGGGGACGCGTTGATAGGCTCCGCTGCTGCCTTCCGTTGTCGCAGAAAGCTCCAGCCCGCCGCAGGTGAAGGCGGCAAGGTCTTCCCACCGACCTTCGCCGGAGCCGTTTATGCAGTCGAACAACGGCGGATTCCCGGCCGGCCCGATCCGGTGACCTGTGTCGTCCTCGACACGGTGCAATCCCAGGCGAACCGAATGGAGCTGGCCCTCCAGGAGGCGCTTGACGCGGATCGCATCAAGATCCCTGTAGTGAAAGTGAACTTCTCCGAGTGGTCGCCCACCGGGGATGTGGACGCCGACAAACAATCAGGGAGGCTGATCGACGCCGTGGGCGCCATCACAAGCTTGCAGGTTCCGCATCGGCTGGCCGACGCCATCCTGCGCGATAGCCAGACCAAGGAAGGGACCGAGTTTCGCAAATCGGACAAGGGAAAAACACTGAACACCGTCAGCCAGCAGAACGCGACCGCGCTTTATCAACTTTGCCCGACGGCGCTGGTCTTCGGCATGTGGGACTCGACAGGGCCAAAGGGCGGACTGGGCGCGAAGTTCGAGCGAGCGGTCGTTTCGGAGGTCATCGGTGTCGGGGCAAGCTTCGGAGTGAGAACAGCAAGTCGCATTGATCCGTTGATTACGAAGACGCGAGACATCGTCCTGTACGAAGACGGCCACGGGGGGTGGACGTTGAATGAAAATGAGGCACGAAAGGACGAAAAGGGCAAGCCCGTGCTCCTAGGTAAGAAGGGAAAGGTCTCCCAAGCCAACCTCGGCAACGTCACGCCTGCATTCGCACGCTACACAAAGGGCGCAGAGGGGCTCGATCCTTTGAAAACTCAGCCCCTCTCTGTCGATTACCGCATCGCCATCGGTAAGGAGCAGCTTGAGATTCGAAATCGTGGAAGCGCGGGTGAACAGCAGCAGGCCCGCGAAGGCCAGATCGCCGCCGGCGGTGTTACGGTCGAATACGCAGAACAGCTCACAACGCTTTCATTGATTGTCCTTCGCCGGTTACGGCTGCCGGTTCGCAGGCGCGATGCCGAATCAGATGAAGAATTCAAGCACAGGGCAAAGCGGGCCGAGGACGCGGGCCGCACGGTCCTCGCGGCGCTTGGCCTTTGCGCGGCGACTCTCGCGTTCGAAGCAGGCATGGGCCTGCGGTCGCGCTGTCTGCTTTGGCCGGATCAACCGATGACTTGGGAACTGCTCGCCAAGCCGGGCGAACCAGCCCAGACGTTTTCTCTGACCGGCGACGACGCAGTTCGGTTGCTAAACGAATCCGTCGAGGCGGCAAAGGAGGCCGGGCTCCCCTGGGAGGAGACTCCAATCGAACTGGTTCCACAGAAAAAACTGGTGGACCTCGTCCGCCTGAGCCAGCTCGAAGCCACCAAAGAAGAAACGGAACAAACGCCCTGATCATGCTCGCTCTGGCCATCCGCTATCTCCAAGGCGTTGCCGTCGGCTCGCACGGCGAACATGGCCGTGTCGAGTGGCCGCCTCACCCGGCGCGCGTGTTCATGGCAATGGTTGCGGCGCACTATCAGACCGGCGCAAAGCCGGAGGAACGCGCAGCCCTGCTCTGGCTGGAAAAGCTGCCCGAACCTCCGGAGATATTCGCGCCGGAAGCCGAGCTATGCCGAATCGTCACCCAGTACGTCCCAGTGAATGACAAGGCCGGCCCCTCAAAGGCGTTCATGCACTCGCTGCCGCTCACGCGCGACCGGCAACCGCGCACCTTCGCTCGAGCCTCGCTCGCGAGCGAAACGGTTGTGCTTCACTGGCCGAAAGCGGAACCGGCACCAGCGGTGCGCGCGGGGCTCGAAGCCCTCTGTGGAAGAGTTACACGCATCGGACATTCAACCTCGCTCGTCCAAATGTGGCTGGGTGACGCTCTGCCCGATGGACTGCAGCTCTGGCGTCCCGACGGCGAGCGCGCGAGCCAGATGCTGCGCGTCCCGCGTGAAGGAACGCTCGCCGAACTCGAACGCAGCTTCAACGGCAAGGCGGTGGCGCAATACGTGGAGATGTTGCTCGCCGTCGAGGAAGCGCCGACGCCCAAAGCAAGAACCGCCGCAAAAAAGAAGCTGGCCGAAATGTTCCCGCAGGGCGAGCCGCTGCGGCATCGTCCGCGCATTTCGACGTATGCTGGTTACGCGCGGGTCGGCCAGGAAACCGCCGCGCCGCAAGGAAAGGGCAGTGCCTTTAGCCCGCATCTTGTCGTCTTCGCGCTGGAGCGAAGAGACGGGCCGTATCGGTGCCTCGACCTTGCCTGCACCCTCGCGCTCATAGACCGCTGGCGCGAAGCCCTTGCCAAACATGCTGCTGAGCTCGCGCTCACCCCTGAAGCCGTGAGTCTGCTTAGCGGCCACGCGCCGGACAAATCGCCGCTCCAGACCGCGCATGTTGCGTTCCTACCTCTCGCCTTTGTCGGACATCCGCACGCGGACGGCAGGCTGCCCGGAATCGCGCTCGCCTTGCCAGCAAGTGTGAAGCCCGAAATCCGAGCCGAAGTCCTGCGCATCTCCGCGCAAATTTGCGCCCCCAAGAACGGGCTGGTGCTTGGACGGCTAGGCGCATGGGGGGTGCAGCCCCTTCTCATGGCCCGCCCGCTCGAAACCCTTCGGCCTGCGACCTGGACGGCACATCCGGATGGTGCGACGCACTGGAGTACCGTCACGCCTATCGTTTTCGATCAGCATCCAAAGGCCAAAGCAAAAGCCGAATACCTGGACGAGGTGGCAGAAATGCTTCGCGAGGGCTGCGAGCGCATCGGTCTGCCACGTCCGCGCGAGGTTGTCGTCACGCCCGTCTCCGCCCATCTGGGCGTGCCGCCGTCGCACGCTTTCCCGCGTCTCCAGCGTAAGGACGGCAGCGAGCGCCGCCACACGCACGCAATTCTGGTCTTTGACGAACCGGTTGTCGGCCCGGTGATGATCGGTGCAGGACGCTATCGCGGGTACGGATTCTGCCGGCCAATGGAGGGCGGCCTCCACTGCTAACTCGCTGGCGCTCGCCAACGCGGTAACCACAATGAATAACAACCTGGATAAGCAACTACACCACCAGGCGGTGCAACGCGCCCTCGCCCTTGGCCGTGGCGCCGATCCTACGAGCCTGACGGAGTTGACCCAACTGCTGGCGATGCCCTCCGCGGAAATTCGTCGTCTGGCCGCGTCGGCCATTGGAAAGCTGGCCGCCTTCGGCGCCGATGCGAGCATAGCAGTCCGGGCGCTGGTTCCAGCCGCCTTGCACGACCCGCATCCGCAGGCCCAGCAATATGCCCTCAAGGCGCTCAAGGCCTACGGCAGCGCGGCCCACGACCACCTCCACGACCTCGATGACCTGGCCGCTAACGAACGCGTGAAAGACTATATCCGCCGCGCCGCCCACTCGGCCGCCCAAGCTATTCGTGAAGCCGTCCGTCTCGAGGAGCACCAGGCTCGGCATAGATGCATCCGCTGTGGACGCGAAGTGACGATGGATGAGCACACCCGCAGTCAGCAGGCCTTCCAGCGAACCTTTTGCGATGCGTGCTTCGACGAAGTCTTCCTGGATCGCCGCAACTTCGACACGAAGGTCGAGTTGAACAAAACCATCGTTGCCAAGGCGGGAGCCTTGGTGCAGTCCGATGGGGAGCGTCTGATTGCTGACTGGCTCGCGGCTCATAACATCGCCTTCCGTTATGACGAGCGCTTTCGAATTCTCAGCGGGCACGCCGTTCGTCCCGACTTCTATTTGCCGGAGTTTGACGTTTATATCGAATACTGGGGCATGGATACGGCCGATTACAAAATCGGCATGCTCAAAAAACAGCAACTCTATCAGCAGGAGGGCAAACGTCTAATCTCCCTCTACCCTCCCGATAAGCCGCGCCTTGATGCCGTCTTACGCTCGAAGCTGGCACTGTTCGGCTACCAGGTTAGCCAGTCCGGCGTCGGCGAACGCTAGCGAGCCAGCCGCCTATGTTTCCCGATTTCTCCACCTTTTTTCACGCACTTTGGTCCCGGGATCCCTTCCCCTGGCAGACCATGCTCGCCGAGCGGGTGCTCAAAGGCGCTTGGCCCGACGCAATTGATCTGCCGACTGCCAGCGGCAAGACCGCCTGCCTGGATATCGCCGTTTATGCCCTCGCCGCACAGTCCGAAAAGCCGCCGGGGCGACGCACGGCTGCGCGGCGCATCTGGTTTGTCGTGGACCGCCGCATCGTGGTGGATGAAGCCTACGAACGGGCGCAGAGAGTTGCTGCGGCTCTCGAAAGCGCCGACTCGCCCGCCGTCCGTGCCGTGGCTGACCGGCTGCTTGGCTTGCGCGGGCTTGATTCAAAGAAGTGCCCCCTCGCCGTAGGCCGCCTGCGCGACGGCGTGCTGCGTGACGATGGCTGGGCGCGTATCCCATCGCAGGCTGCCATCATCACGAGCACGGTGGACCAGCTTGGCTCGCGTTTGCTCTTTCGTGGCTACGGCCATAGCACCCTTGCCGCGCCCGTCTATGCCGGACTCGCGGGAAACGATAGCCTGATTCTGCTCGATGAAGCGCATTGCGCCGTGCCCTTCCTGCAAACGCTCCGCGCCGTGGAAATGTTCCGCAGTGAAAAATGGTCGGAGGAGCCGAACAACACACCCTTGCACATAACAGTGCTCTCCGCCACTCTGCCCAATGGGGAGGAGGAAGACAAAGAGCCGACTGTTTTCCCGGCTAACGAGGGCGAGCGCGTAAAGGCGCTGAATCATCCGGTGCTGCAATCTCGTCTCACGGCGTCTAAACGCGCTGTGCTCAAGCCTGTGAACTTGGAAGAGAGACTGGCGACAGAAATCGCTGACGCGGCAGCACAATTTGCGCGAGACTCCACGAGGCGCGTCGGCGTCATCGTCAATCGCGTCGCTCGTGCCGTGGACATCGAAAAACTGCTCCGTGCGAAAGCTCGCGAGAAGGTCTCTGAAGGCGAGCCACCCGCCTTCGATGTCGAACTTCTCACCGGCCGCATCCGTCCGATCGAGCGCGATGAGGTTGTTGGCAGGCTTCACCCGCAGCTTCATTCTTCGTCCACGCCAACGCTCGCCCGCTCGCTCATCCTCGTCAGCACACAATGCCTTGAAGTAGGCGCCGATTTCAGTTTTGACGCACTCGTGACCGAATGCGCCAGCCTCGACGCGTTGCGTCAGCGGTTTGGCCGCCTGGCGCGCCTCGGCAAGCCAGAAACCTCTCACGCCGTCATTCTCGCCTCTGAATCTGCTTTGAAAGAAAGCGACCCCAAAGGCGATCCGATCTACGGCAAGGCCCTGAAAGAAACTTGGGGATTCCTTTGGCGTATCGCTGAAGTTGGAAGCCGCACCGAAGGCAAAAAGGCGGTGGAAGAACGCACTGTGGATTTTGGCTTTGAGTCTCTTCGCGCGCTCCTGCCGCCGCCGGACTCTGACAAACTCCACGCCATGCTTGCCCCGTCTTCCGACGCCCCGATTCTCCTCCCCGCCCACCTCGACTTGCTCTGCCAGACCGCGCCACGACCGCATCCCGACCCGGACATAAGCATTTTCCTGCACGGCAAGGGCCACAAGTCTGCCGAGGTCCGCGTGGCTTTTCGGTGCGACCTTGATCCCGACCTTTCAGGCGACGACTGGAAGGAGATCGTAAGTCTCTGCCCGCCAGTCGCCGGTGAGATGCTTTCCGTGCCGCTCCACCACTTCCGCCACTGGCTTCAAAACCACGAAACCACAGACTGCAGCGGCGACGTGGAAGGTGAGCGCGACGAGGAGGAGGAGCCCCAATCCAGGCGAGCCTCCAAAATCAAGTTCCTTCTCTGGCGCGGACGTCAGGAATCAAAAGTCTCCAGCGAGGTGGCCGACGTTTTTCCAGACAGCATCATCATCCTCCCAGCGCCTCGCGATGAGAGCGGCTTGGACGAAGTGCGAAAACTCGGCCAGCTACCGTGCGAGAAAGGCTTGGGCTCGCAGGGAGCGGATGTCTGGGAACTTGCCATGCAGAGCGCCGGCAAGGAGCCCGTGCTGCGCATCCATCGCGAGTGCCTCGCCCCGTGGCTTGATAATTGTCCACCCCTTCGCGCCCTCTTGGACTTGGTCGAGAACGGTGGATGGCTGGCGGACGAACTGCGCGACGCGCTCACTGCCGTCCGTGAATGGACGCCAGAAGACGAATCCAGACCGGAGTTGCCAAGCTGGCTGCTAAAACTTTTCAGCGATACGGCCCACCTTGGTGTCAAGGACATCGCCTCTCTTCCCCGCGGCGGCATCATCCTTCGCGTGAGAAAGCCGGATCTCGCCTGCGACGAAACCGATTACTTCTCCGACGAGGACGACACCCCCAGCGAAGCGCCGGACGAAGTCCCGCTAGCACCACACTGCGCCCAGGTCGCCACTGCGGCCGCAAAACTTGCCCACGCCTGTCTCGGCGCTGCTGACGCGGCCATCGCCAGAATCGCCGGAGAATGGCACGACGCCGGCAAACTCGACCCGCGCTTCCAGGAGGTGCTGCGCAACGGTGCGGCTGCGGATGCTACCGCTCAGCCACTCGCAAAATCGCCACGCAAGCCGCGTTCGCGCGACCGAACACGCGAAATCCGGGACGCCGCCGGCCTCCCGCCCGAATTCCGTCACGAGATGCTGTCCATGCAACTGGCGGAACGATTCTGCAAAGTGGAGCTCTCGCCGGAAGATCGCGAACTCCTGTTGCACCTCGTCGCCAGCCATCATGGCCATGCACGCCCCTTCGCGCCTGTTTGCGATGACAAAGAACCGCCGGCTGTCGAAGGCCGGCTCAACTCCGGAAGTCTGGTTCTTTCCGCCGACGAACGCGAAGCGCTCACCGCGCCGCATCGTCTCGACTCCGGCGTCACCGACCGTTTTTGGTTACTTACACGCCGTTTCGGCTGGTGGGGACTCGCCTACCGTGAGGCTATCCTCCGACTCGCCGACTGGTACGCGAGCGCGCATTCCAATTCCTCATCTGAGAAGGGAGATATCCATGAGCGAACCACTTGAACTATCAGCGCTCGACGGGGCCAATCCATTAGGGTTTCTCGCTGCCATCGGCACAGTTGCCCTGCTCTCCGAAACTGACTCCAGCGTCAAAATCGGCTGGCGGCCGAGAGCGCGTTGGATGCCCTTTCTCTTCTCGCCCAATCAGCTCGAGGAATCGAAAGTCCTTCGGTGCATTGGCCAAAAGTTGCGTGGCGCCCCTGTGGGGACTGAGAAAGAGAGGTTGCGAGAAGCAACACTGAGACGATTCGCTGCGGCAAAAACGGAGCTCAAGAATGTCAAATTACGGTTCAAGGCGCGTGGTTTGCGTGGGAAAGAACGTGACGCTGAATGGGTAAAGGAAGTAGAACCCTATATAAATGCATTCGCTGCAGCCCGCGCCCAAAGACTAACCGCGCTGAAGGCCGCGGTTCCGTCCCCTGAGCTTGCCCTTGGAGACAAACCTGACTGCACGATTGTGGAATTCCGGGAACATGCGCTCGCGATCCTCTCCCAATCAAAACCCGAAGATCGAAAGGCCGTGGACCTTCTCACCTCATTTGGCTCCGAACTGAGCGCGGAGGAGGAAGAGCGTATCCAGCCGACTCCGCTATGTTTTGTCAATGGCAGCGGAAAACAATGGTTTCTTGCAACGGCCCGACAGCTGATGACCCGCAAGGATCCCACGAAACAAGAACCTTCGCCGCCACCGTGCGTAACGGAATCAAATCTGAAGGACTGTCTGTTCAATCGCTGGACGTATTCGAACGATGGTCTTTCGATGAGGTGGGATCCGGCGGAGGATATCCGCTACGCGCTCCGGCTCGACAACCCCGGCCCAGTCGGAGCATATACTATCTGGATGGCCAACCTGCTGGCTTACCACGCACTAGCGTTCTTCCCGTGTGCGCCAAACGGAGGCCGCATGATGGCCACGGGGTGGGCCAATGAGGGCGAAACAGAGCGCTTCACCTGGCCGCTCTGGAATAATCCCTTAAGCGTTCACACTCTTCGCTCCCTGCTATCACATCCTGCGTTTGGTGCAGGGAGTCCGTCCGCATATCGCCACGAACTCCGCGCGCGCGGGGTGGCCGCGATTTTTTGCGCGCGGCGAATTCAGGTCGGCAATCCACCCCTGCACAAGATCAACTTTAGTCCGGCGGAGGCGGTATGAACTCCTGCTATCACGCTCAAAGGGTTGGACCATGAACAGCGCCATTTGCGAACACATCGAACGGCCAAGGGCCGAAATCCAGCGACTTTGCCATCGCCCATCGCGCATAGCGGCCGGAGCAGTCCGGCTGGGCCATGGCGCGCACTTCAACCGCGACCTCTCCCTTCAGACGCTGCGGCTTCACACCCCATCCCAGGACATCATGATCAACCTCGAACTCAACGACGGCGGCTTCGTTGGCCACCAGCTTCGCGCGGCGGCCCGAGGACACGGCTACGGCGAGGACGTGGACCGCTTTCTGCGCGAGGTGCTCTGGCGCGCGCTATACGACATCGGCGCGCTCTCCTCTTCGGCGTGCGCCCAGGTCACGGGTGCGGCGCGGGTGAAGTGGCTTACGAAGCACGGCATCTCCGCGAAATCCGTTGCCGAGCAGGCCGACGAGGCCGTGGACAATATGCTTTCACTCCTTGGCGAACCAAAGCCGGAAAGCCCGGGCGACAACGCGAATCCTCGCCAAAATTAACATTCACCAATGAAATCCCGACCCCACCGACGTCGGCGGCAGCACCCGGCGCCTACTCCCGACGAATATAAGCGGCGGCGACGCGAGCGCCGGATGGACCGCACCGCCCGGCGGGAGGACGAAGTCCGCGCCTGGGCCGAGCGGCGCGGGTGCTCGCTACGGGTGCTCAACGACGAACATCACTGGCTGTTCCAACAGCCCGGCTTTATCGCCGAGTGGTAGCCCAGCTCGGCCAAGCTGGTTCTGAACCGGGATTATCCCCACGGCCATCACGCGCCGTACTGGCCGCAGGTGGCCGCGGCACTGCAACGGTTGTTGGCCGATTCGCTGGCCGTCCAAACCGAGCTTGCCCTTGCCGCCCCGGTCCGGCCGGCCCGGCCTCCCCGCTCGCTTTATGAAGCCTCACTTCGACAAGATAGATGACGCTGTGCTGGCCTTGTTGCACCTGGCCAGCTTCACCGAGGGCAAGGGTGACTTTGCTTGTATCAGGGCCTGGAAGGGGCACGATTGGGACGCGCTAAGCCGGTTCCACCAGAAAGGGCTGATCGGCGATCCGGTCGGCAAAGCCAAGTCCGTCGCACTGACCAAAGAGGGTCAAGAGCGGGCGCGGGAGTTGTTCGAGAAACTGTTTTGTGATTACGATTGAGAAGAGACATGGCAATGAACGAGCAACAAGACGATGAACGCGCGGCCGCTTACCTCAACGACATCCTGGACCAGGCGGCCGAAGCGGGGGTGGACACAATTGAACTGGAACGGGCTCCGGAAGGGCTGGAGATTTGCTTTGTCCGTGCCGGTAGCGGCTCGGGAACGGTTCTCAAGGATCGCGAGTTGGAAAGCGAAATCGTCCAACTGATCGTGCGGCGGGCCGGGCTGGAGAACCAGGCCTCAGGCACGATGAACTGGAACCTTCGCGGACGGGATTGCGCCATTGGGGTCGAGGAGTACGACAGTTTTGGCGAGTCCTCTTTCCGGCTCAAACTCGGCAAACCGGGTGACTAAAGGAAATCAGCAGTACGGTAGCGCAGGTTTCCCAACCTGCTGTATCGCCGATTTCCAAATCGGCAGGCGCTCGAACCACTTCCAGGCACGCAAGTTAGGAAACTTGCGATGCGGCAGGTTGGGAAACCTGCGCTACGACTTTGTCAATGGACGTGACCCCGCGCTCGGCAAGATGCGGGCTTGAGTCGCCACGCTGGGGATGGTAATTTATGAATGATGAAACTGAGATTGGACTTGCTCGAGCACCTGACGGCGGAAGACATCCTCGAAGAGGTGCTGGCGAACAATCACCGTTACAAGCCCGAGCCGCTTTTCTCAAAAACTGGGACTGGCAGCTTGTCGTCAGCCTCAATCGAGGAGCGTGCGCAAGAGGAGGCGCGCAGCACGGCGTTAACCGAGAGACTCAAGAAGCGTGCGCAAGCCAGTGGACGGCGAAGCAACCGCAAATCCTCTCCCTCGAACAAGCCATAGATTTCCTGCGGCAGTGCCATCGCCGCGCCCCATTTCTCTTCTTTAACGGCAACACCTTCGCGGACATCGGCCGCCAAATCGCCGCGGCCCTCTTTGCTGAGCTGCCCACCGCTCGCCGTCGGGAAGCGACCTCCGCTATTGCCCATTACATTGCCGGGGTGCTCGACCGCGACGCGATGGTTGAAATCGTCGAGAGCCTGTCTGAATCCGCCGATTTCAAGCCGGGAGGTCGCGTCAAAACGCTCCGCGGGTCAGCTCGGGGCGTCATCCTGAGCGTGCTGTCCGACGGCCGTGTGGCCTGGCAACCGGACGGAAGCGAGTCCGCGTTGGTTGCCCTGCCCGAAAGTTTGTTGCGTGCCTGAGCCTGCGCCAAGCATCAATGAACACGCCACCCCTGCCCGCTGCCAAACCTGAATTTGAGGCCGCCATTCCCGACCACGGGCGGCAGCTTGCCGCCGCCAGACCTCCGAAATCTCCGCTTGGATTCCGCCCACAGCCTGAATAACCTGGATGCGGCGATAATGGCTATGATCCCATTCCATACCCTGTGCCCGGAAATTGCGCAGCGGGAAGTGCGCTGTATTCACGTCCTTGTCGCGTCCGGTGCGGTGTCACACGGCGGCCTGTCTGCAGGCGAATACGCCTATGTTGAGTTTTATTGTGACGACCTCGATTGCGATTGCCGGCGGGTGTTTCTGGAAGTCATTGCCCGGCACCAGCAGGACAAGGTTCTTGCCAGCATCAATTATGGGTGGGAGAAGCAATCATTCTACCGGAAGCGGCTGCCTTGGCCCCCGGATGCGGCGCGGGACATTGTTCGAGGGGCGCTCGACCCGTTGAACCAGCAGTCTGAAGCTTCCGAGGAGTTGTTGCGCATATTTCAGCGCCAGGTGCTCGACGAGAAGTATCGGCTCCGTCTGCGGCGGCACCACCAATTATTCCGGGAAGAATTGCGCCGGCGCGGGGGATGGAAACCACCAACCTGAGCGCATGAGGACAAAAAGCTCTTGTGCGACTGACAGCCCGTCGCCCGCCACTGGAGCAGATAGCCTCCCACGACGGACGCCGCCATCTCCTCCCCATCCCTCTCACTCTTCCCATTCTTCCCAACTCCGTGAACCGCCGCTAACGCCTTGATTAACGGCTTCGGCCGGGCGTAAGTCCTTGACCATCAACGGCCCTAACGAGTTAACGGCTCAACCGGGGGGGGGGTGCGCCCATCCCCGACGCGTCAACCTGCGCCAGGACCTCGCCGCCCGCCAGGATACCTCCGGGGACCGCTTCCGCATCGAACTGGATGGGCGGGTCTTCGACCAGCGCGGCATTGCCGGAGAGTTGATTGTCCGGCGAGCGGACAAGCCCAAGCATGGTCATGGCCAAGACGTTCCCCTTGGCCGGTTCGCCGGCTTCGATCTCTTCCTGCGGCCAGCCCTGAACAACAGCGTGGAAATCATCGTGCGCGGCAAGAACCATTACAGCGCCCGCGTGACCGACACGGCCTTGGGCACCATCCGCTCACTCGAAGCGACCGTGCAGGGGTTTGAGGAGCGGGCGGCCAGGCTGGAGGCCGACATCGCCGACGCCCACAAACGCGCCAAAGAATTGGGCGAGAAGGTCGGCGCGCTCTTCGAACACGAAGAACGCTACCAGGAACTGACCCGCCGCCAGAACGAAATCGAGGAGAAACTCGACCTCACCAAAAACCAGGCGCCAAGCCAGGCCGAAGGGGATTCACCCGAGCAGAACGACCAAACGAACTCGCAATGCCAAACGCGCAACGAATCGGCTCGGCGCGCCCGATGGACGGCGTTACGGGTGTAATACCTATGCAATCGTACCAGGACCGTTATTGCCCATTGGCATTGTGGATCGTGTATGAGATACGCCAGGGCCTAGCGTCGTCTGTCTAAACTCGCCCCACGATGAGTGGAGAGAAAGCGCATGAACAGTGAGCGGAAGGAATCTTTGGACCCCAGCCGAACGTTCCGGACCTAAAGGCCCGAACCAATTCCCCCCATCCAGCGCGAGGAGTTCCGCACACCTGTCAAACGCCCCCTGGTGTCCGAGTCCCCGCATTGGGAGCCAGGCATAGCCGTATAGCCATCACGCGATTGTTCAGAGTTGGCCCGCCGTAATGGATCAGCGAAACAGTGTGCTTTAGTGAGCTCCGTTTCCATCAAGGGCAGCTTTTCCGATTTGCCAAAATATTTGCCAGATTTGCCACACTTTCGCGCATTTTCTCGCCCATCGCTGCACTTCCTTGCATTCTCGGCCAAAGGCTGGAACCTCGATAAAACCCTTGAAAACAAAGGATACTATTGATTTTCAAGCTGGTGCCAGAGGAGGGATTTGAACCCCCGACCAAAGGCTTATGAGTCCTCTGCTCTACCCCTGAGCTACTCTGGCAACCCTGAAGCGGCAAGCAGCCTAAAACCGAAGAAATCGGCTGTCAAGCTGCCTCCGGTCTGCGCACACCCGTAGGTCACGGCCAGTGACAAAGTCGTAGCGCAGGTCTCCGAACCTGCTGTATCGCCGGTTTCCCAGCCGGCAGGCCGCTGAAATGGTCGCGGTCGGCGGGCTTGGAAGCCCGCGACACAGCAGACTTGGAAGTCTGCGCTACGCGGTGCGGACTTTGTCACTGGCCGTGACCCGTAGGTTTATGTGTTTGACTACGCCCCTCGTTGCCACGCCAGCCTGTTGCCCCAGGCAATGCCGAAGGCGCAAGTCCCGAAAGGCAACCGCGACGCTTGCGTGCCCGCCGGAGCCAACCACACGCTCCAGCAATAAGCGCGTGCGCCGGTGCAGGCGATTTGATACCATGCGGTTCATATCTGAAAACGACACTTTTTGTTAGCCCTATGAAAAGGAACTACTATTCTCGCGCGACGCGTCGCACGGCCGCGAAGCTTCAATGGACTGGCCTTTGGCTGGGCGTGGCGCTGCTCCTGGCCGCCTTGCCCAACTCACTGGCTGGCCGGTCGCAAAATGACCGCGTCCGGGTTGAACCCAAGGAAATCAACGACCTCTTCGCGAACCCCGGCATGGGCTGGGAGACCTTTCAGCGTTGCGCGGACGAGGACAAGAACCTGGCCGGCCTGCCGAGCGCCTGCGCTTATTTCCGGTTTTATTGGCGGGAGATCGAACCCAAAGACGGCCGGATTGACTTCGCCCTCTTTGACCGCCTGCTCGCTCATGCTCACCGGGACGGGCAGAAACTGGCGTTCCGCATTATGTGTACCGGGTCGAGCCGATACATGGATGTTCCGCAGTGGCTTAAGGAAGAGGGTTGCAAGGGCGTAGAATTCAACTATGGCGGCCGGCGGCATTGGGTGCCCGATTTCACCGACCCGCTCTTCCAACGGGCCCACTTCCGCCTGATTCGGCGGCTAGGCCGGCGCTATGATGGCAATCCCAACCTCGACCTGGTCGATATCGGGTCCGTGGGGCTCTGGGGCGAGTGGCACATGAGCGGCACCGAGGAGATCGATACGGGAAAGCCGGCGCCTCTGCCGCCGCTGGAAGTGCGGATGAAGATCATCAGGGCCTGGTGCGAGGCCTTCCCGCAAGCCAGCAAGGTGGTTCAAATCGGCAGCACCGAAGGCATGGCCAACGCGGCGGCGCTTGCCTGCGGCTGGCGGGCCGATTGCCTTGGGGACATGGGCGGCTTCTCCAAGACGTGGAATCACATGGACAACTTCTATATGCAGCAACTGGCCAGAACCGGGGCGCGGGAGGTGTGGAAGACCGGGCCGGTGGCCTTCGAGAGCTGCTGGGATATGAGGAAATGGAAGGCGGAGGGATGGAACATCCGCTACATCTTTGACTACGCCCTTCGCTGCCACGCCAGCTACCTGAACAACAAATCGGCGCCCATCCCCGGGGGGACTCGCCCGGAAATCGAACGATTTCTTCGCCACCTGGGCTACCGCTTGGTGGTTCGGAGTGTCGAGCACGCGCGGGTGGCGCATCCCGGCGAGGACTTCATCGTTAAAACGACCTGGGAGAACATCGGCGTGGCGCCGCCCTACCGCGATTATCGGGTTGCGCTCCGTCTCATGAATACGACTAACGCCGAGGCAAAGCCGCTGGTTTCAGAAACAGAGAACTCGATTCGCGGCTGGCTGCCCGGAACCCGGACTACCCAGTCGGTGGTGAAGCTGCCCGGCTCGTTTGCGGCGGGCCGCTACGCGCTGGAACTGGGCTTGGTTGACCCGGAGAGTAACAAACCGGCGGTGCGGCTGGCGATCGCCGGAAGAGGCCCGGAAGGTTGGTACCCGGTCAGTCGGGTGGATGTCGTCCCGGACAAATGATGGTCATGAAAATACCACCGCCAGCTCCGCCGTCAGCCCGGTGGCCGGGTCCTTGGCGATGCCCTCATGAACAGACTGCTGTGTGCCGTCAGGACTGAAAATGGTAATAAGATGGAATGGCGGAGACACGACCCAGCAGCTCTTGACGCCGTTTTGCAGATAGGCCTCCACTCTGTCCATTGCGCCTTGGTAGCCCTGGGTGGGCGAGAGGATTTCCACGATGAGCAGCGGCGGCTCGGTGACGCGGATGACGTCGTGACGAAAATCAAGTTGCTTGCGGGGATAAATGCTCAGATCCGGCGTGTAAGGCTTGCCCCCGAGTTCGATGTCTAGCCTGAAGACCATCTCCGCAACTGCACATCGTATGCTCGTCCGTGCCCGCCACCGGCCGGCGTTCAATCTCTGGGCGGTAGCAATCGGCGTATGCCTCACGGCGCTGGTCTCGCCGGCGCAAACCATCGATCCCTCCTTCAGCGCAAGCCCCCTTTTGGCCGTCTCGGTCATCGGGGCAGCAGTCTGGGCCGTCGTACCGCAGATGGGGGGCAGCTTGCTGGTGGAAGGGCAGGGATTCGATCCCAGGCAGATATACAATGGTTTCGGGAGGCTGTATAGCAACGGCGTGCTGGATGCGAGCTTCCAAGCGCCGTACATGCCGCTGGGAGCGCTCGTGTCACAGCCAGACGGCAAGCTCCTCGCCGGAGGCCAGCCCAACTTCGACCTGGGGCGCCTCAACCCCGACGGCACCCCCGATACGAACTTCGACTGCCAAATGGACGGCCTGGTCTATTCCCTCATGCTCCAACCAGACGGCAAGATCCTCGTTGGCGGCAAGTTTACCACCCTGGGCGGCGAAGCCTGCACGAACTTCGGCCGCATCACCAGCCACGGCAACCTGGACACCAGTTTCCGGTCGGGTTCGGTCGGAATGGTCTGGTCCTTTGCCGTGCAACCCGACGGGAAGATCCTGGCCGCGGGCGATTTCACCTCCCTGGGCGGCCAGCCCTGCACCAACCTGGCTCGGCTCAACAGCGACGGCACGCTCGACACCGGCTTCAGCCCGAGAGTCAGCGGCGACCTCGGCGGCGCCTCACTCTCACTCCAGGGGGACGGGAAGATCCTGTTGCGCGGATTCGGGTGGCTTACAAACGCCGTCGGAGAGGGCACTCCGCTAATCCGGCTCAACAGCGACGGCTCATTGGACACCACTTTCGAATCGGCGATCAACGACATGGTCACTTTGGCGGAATTGCAGGCGGACGGCGAAATAGTGGTCGTCACCGAATTTCCTTCCGCCATCTCCCGCCTCAATTCCGGCGGCTCGCCGGACTCAAGTTTTTCAACGGTTGCCACTGGGTCCACTGCTCCTGACATTCAGTGCATGGCGCTCCAGGACGACGGCAAGATCCTGGTAGGTGGAGACTTCGGTGCGCTGGCCGGAGATTCCCTCCAACGCATTGGCCGGCTGGATAACACCGAGACCGCGACGAACGATCTTGCTTTTGACGGCTCCACGGTTACCTGGATGAGGGGTGGGAGCGCTCCCGAAGTGGATTGGGTGCGGTTCGAGGGATCGACTAATGGCACGGACTGGATGGCGCTCGGTAACGCGGTCCGCATCGCCGGGGGCTGGCGGCTCCAGGGGGTGCAACTGCCGACGAATAGCGCTATCCGGGCGTTCGGGTTAGTGAATCCGGAGACCGACGTTCACCGAGCCGCCTACTTCGTACATAGCAGCGTCGGCCCGCCGTTCATATTCACACAACCCGCCAGCCAGACAGTGACGGCAGACACAGCCGCAGCCCTGAGCGCAGGCGTCGGAGGCAGCCGCCCTCTGCGCTGCCAATGGCTGTTCAACGGGGCGTCAACCTCTGGCGGCACGAACGTGTTGCTAAGCCTGGGCAACGCGCAGGCGGCAGATGAAGGAACCTACAATCTAACCGTCACCAATCTCTACGGCGGTGTGAACAGCGGCGCCGCGGTGCTTACCGTCACCAATCCGCCTCCGCCGGGGCCGGCTGTCATCAGTGGAACAAAGCTCAAAGGCACCGGGATAGAATTCTCCTGGAACACCATTTGGGGGTTCAAATACCAGGTGCAGTCGGCCACGGCGCTTTCCCAGGCCACGTGGCAGCAAATCAGCGGCAGCGATCTGCTTCCCTGGCTCTCGGGGTATTTCGCTTACCAGAACCTTCAGGGTGTCGAGAGTTTTACCGCTCTTGGCTCCTCTCTAACGTTGAGTGTGCCCTTTGCAACCAATCAGGAGCGGTTCTATCGCGTGGTGCGTCTGCCATAGCCGGCCACCTACCAACCCCCTTCGGTGAGAAGCGAGGTGACGTGCTGGGCCAGGTCGTCGGCCAGTAATGGCATTGCCTGCCGTTCACTGCTGGCCAGATCGTTGCCGACCAGGATGAGCGTGGAACCGCTGACGGGCTGATTGAGAATGACCTTGCCGGTCGCGCGGTCACGGGCGGTAACCTGAGCGGTCACACTCACCCGGTAATCCTGGACGGTCAGGGTGTCGCTGGGCGCAAAGGCCAGTTCCCCGCGCACATAGCGGATGATAACGCCATTCACAATGATATCGCCGTCCCTCGAAGCCAGCCGGAACGTCCCATCCCGCTGCAATTCCTTGCGCAGTTCAGAGGTTACCGCGTCGGTCAGGCGCGGCTCCATGGTTTGATTCGAGAAAGGGAGCACCTGGATGGATTTGGCTCCAGCGGCCAAGCCATTGACCGGCCCCAGGCGGTAACCGGCACACCCGGCCAACGCGAGCAGGGCCAGAGCAGCCAACGGCGGACAGCAAAGGCGCGGGTTCATTTTGCCTTAGGGCGAAGCAGCTCATTCAGGGCCTCGATTCGGCGTTGGGCCAGGGCCGCGTACGAGGAACTGGGGTCCTGCAGCACCACTTCGTTGTAGTAGATCCGGGCGCCTTCCCAACGGTGATACTTCTCATAGAATTTGGCGGTCTCGAAATACCCGCGGGCCTGTTCGTGTTTGAGGAGGTCGATCACCTTTTGAGCGTGGGCCACACGCGGGTCGCCCGGGTAGAGGTCCATGAAATCCGAGAAAGTGGAAATGGCGTGGCCGGCGGTGCTCTGGTCGTATTCCGCGCGCTCGGCTTGCTTGTCGTAGGCCATACCCTCCTTAAACAGCGCGTCAGAGGCGATCTTCGGACGGTCGTGGTAGCGGTCCGCCGCCAACTCGTAAGCCTTTACCGCCTCCGGGTAATTGTGTTGTTTTTCGCGAGCGGCGCCAAGCTGCAACTGCGCTTGCGGGCCGACTTCGCTAAAAGGGCCATTCTTGACGATCTGTTCGTACATCTTTGAGGTCTTTTCCATTGAAGAGAAAATCGGGATGTAACCCCAGAGCTTGAACCATTTCCCGGCCAGGTATTTGTTGGCGATGGCGTACTGGCGTTTTACGATTTCGTCGTAATTGCCCATCTTGGGATTATTGTCGATGACCTTCTGGTACGCCTTAAAGGCCTTTTCATCCTGGCCCTTGCCCTCGTAGCAGCGCCCCACCAGGTATTGTGCCTGAGGCGCGTAATCCGATAATGGCCAGACGCGCACCACCCGGCGCGCCGCCTTCAGGGCCAGGCTGTAGTCCTTCCTGTCAAATGCCGCCTGCGCCACGTCCAACTGATCCTTTGCCCGCAGCCGGGTCCATTTGGCCCCGCCGCCCACCGGTTCATAAGACCAGCCTTCTCCCGGACGATAAATAAGCGGCGCCGGCGCCCTGAACGGGAACGCCAGCAAACACAAGGCGAGCAACGCCAGTCTCACAAACCGATGACTCATGGCAACATGCTAATCAGGGCGCCCGGCATTTGCAAGAAAGCGCGACCAGCAATCGGGGACTCTCACGATAGGGCTTGCCATCCACATTAACTCTGCCGTAGAATGCTCCGGTGCTGATGCGTTGCCGTTTAGGTGTGTTGAAACGCAAACACACGTGCAACAGAACATATCTGCGGCCTGGCAACAAGATGAGCCGGGCCTTCTTACCCCCTGGAAACTCCGCCAGCGGCGCAACCTCAAAATCGAAGACCTCACCGGCCTCTTTGGCCGCGAAGGTCGAGTTCCTCAAGCGTAGCGGCTATAACTTCCCGGACACCCGCTGGGCAGCCTACCGGAATGAGGACCTGGGGCATCGGGATTGCGGGGATTTGAAGTTTCTCGCGGTCGGTCCGCAGAACACCTACAAGGTCACGCCTGAACGGCTGCCGGACATACCTGACGCCATCAACTGGCGTTTCGTGTTCGTGGGCTATCTGGACCTGCAAACCGGCGCGATCGTGGACCACAAATCCCGGAAGCATGAGTGACAAAAATGACAAACCAATTCAACTCTCAGGTCCCGGCTGGCGCACTTTGGGCAACGGGACCTTGGAGCTTTTTGTGCATTGTGAATCTGAGGCAGACTACCAGGGCTTGCCAGATACCTTGATACTGCGAGGCCGGCCACTGGCGAAGACCTATTGGAGTCCAAGCGAAAGCCTGGTCGTCTATCGGAGCGGTTGGGACACAATCGAGGAGGCGATGAAGAACTTGATGTAGTCTCCGCCTGGCAGAGGGTCGCGCGCCTGCAACGTGTTGCCACGGCGACACAGCCGGGTTAGCACATGCGGACGCGCGGCTCCGCTTGACTTTTCGGCTGGATTCGAGGCGTGGCAGCAGGCGCTCTGCGGTGGAGAACGCGGTGTAGAGTGGCGCGCCTAAGAGCTTTGGCTGCTCCTGCTGTGAAGTCACTTCCGGTTCGTTCGAGCCGCGTGGTCTCATAGCGTAGATCGGCGGCCCTGAGCGCCGCTGCTCGCCGATGGACTTCTTTGTTATTCGGGCGTGTCGGTCGAACCCTCCAAGGCCAGTTTGGCTGCCAGTTCCGGCCCTTTGACGGCCCGGAGTTGGTGGGCCTGGGAGGCTTGTTCCTCCGCCAAGAGGTCTCGTCTCAATTTGGTTTGCTCGATGTTCTGAGCGCCCAGCAACAGGGCCGCCGTCCATTGAGCCAGGATCTTCTGAGGCGTTGGCGAGACCGGTGAAATTCCGGCCAGGGCGGCGGCAATAACCAAGACCCCAGCATGATCGCACCAGTAAAGGAACTCGGCGGGGTCTTTGGGAAAAAAGGCAGAGGGGTGTGCATTGTTCCCGGAGGGCGCCAAGAGCAACCGTCCGACCGCACCGTAGCTTCGTTGGGCGACCAGGTCCGGCCAGCGCAATCGCGCGAAGTTTTCCACCGCGGCAGTCAGCTTGTGGCACGCGCTTCGACCTTCCAACACCCGCACCAGCTCGGCGGGGTCTGGAGCGCCGGGTCGGCCTGAGGCGGCGCTATCGGGTCAGCGTGCCCCTGCGGCCCACCGGGGGACGGCGGAATCGGGGCTGGTATCGGCTCTGGGGCTGCGGCAAGGATTGGCTCTTCAGGCATCCGGACAGAATAGCGACCATCCACCCGGCCGGAAAGTCCCCGAAAACCCAAAACTCCATCGGGAAGCACTCGTCACCAAATTGACGAATCCGAGGGAATTAAAGTCGTCGGTCTTTTCCTCAAAACACCCTCTCTATTTTGAGGTCTGGCCTGAAGGCGTAGAAATAGGCAAACCCTTTCAAATGCTCGGAAACCCCGGCATACCCTCTGCCGAAGTTCAGGAACGTCGCCTGCTTAATATGACCCTCGCCTTTTTGGAACGGCCAAGGATTCTGCGTCCAGGTCGCGCCCCCATCCTTCGACCATTCCAGCGCCATGTCTTGAAGTCTGTTGCCAGCTCAATCCGAAGACAGGAGCGCCAGCGCCGCAAAGCCGGTCGCGCCATCGGACATGAACATACCCTCCCAGGATCGGGCCCGTTGCTGAGCATGATTGAGCGAATATGCCCGCCAACACCTCCAGTGGTATTGACCGATCTGCCATTCGCGCTGATTGGCCTTCAGCCATTCAACGGCCCTCTTCAGCACAGGATCGCGGGTTGGCACCCCAGCCTGCCGGAGCGCATAGACCACGAGACCAGTGGCGTAACCATCAGACTCAGACAGCAGCGACACGTCGGGTCGGCCAGGCGGCACAGATGGAACGCTTGATTTGGACCATGTCCATGGACCGAGGCGATAAAGGGACCAGCCGCCATCGGAATTTTGTCGCCGCTGCAATTCCGCTATCAGCGCCTGCTCTTGGCGGTGCGTCAGCAGACCGCTCAACCGGCAGGATGCCAGAAGCATCCACGTCTTGTTGTAAAGGTTTTGAGTGGGGTACTGCCGGTTGAGGTAGGCGCGCAGCCTTGCCATGTGGTCCGAAGCGCCTTGGTCTGAGCTTCCCGCGTAGCCGGGAATGTTCCCTATCGCCCAGGCGGCCAATACCGCCCCATAATAAACACTGTCCGCCGCCTCGTACGGCTCGAGCCCGAAGTCCAGCCAGGCCCAAGCCCCGTCAGGGCGCTGCTCCCTCCAAAGCTCATCCAGCGCCTCACGGACCGGCTCATCGGGACCGAGGCGCTTATGCCGGGCATCCTCCCGCGCCAGGATGAGCAGGTCCAACACGGCTTCAGTGCCCCGCGATTGGCTGTTCTCGCTCTTGTAGAGCGGTTCCCGCCTGCCATACGCTTTCACCCGGCGAACAATTCCATCGAGGACCTTGCTCTCCTGGGGCGTTGGCGTCTCCTGGCCGGCAGCTTTCCGCAGCGCCGGGCGCGCCAGGCAATACGGAAGCACGGTATGGCAGGAAACACAGGCAACTTCGGTTTGGCCAGTGCGCAGCTTCTTTGCCCCGGTGAACCACAAATCCATTCGCTGGTCCAGGTATCGGGCGGCCGCCTCCTGGTCCCAGCCGGCTCGTGCGACCGCCAAGCGTGGTACTCGCGGGGCCTGTCCCGACAAAGGCTTCTGCGGCGAAGCCGCCAGGCCAGAAAACATCCAGCCGATAAGAAATGCCGAAATCAGCAGCGGTCCAGTCGGTTTCATAAGCCCTTGAGCATGAGATAATCGGCTCGGTCTGGCAATCATGCAGCGGAGCAGCATGCGTCCCTCTCCGCTCCGCCTCTCACGCCTTGGAGTAGCGTTTAATGGATGGGCACGTGGCGCCACTGGAAGCCCAGGGAGGGAGAAAGAACTCCCCGTAGTCCAGAGCTGCCCCAGGCATTCTGGTCGAGCACCGTTCCACGCCCATCCGGCCATATCCATCGCTCAATTATTCGGCAGGACGACCAGCGGCGGGACGTTTGTCTCCACGCCGACCGCGTCAAAGGCCTGGATTTCAGAGAGGAGCATGCCCCAGCCCGGGCGAGCCTCACATCGCACGCGGAGGTAACGCGCCGACACCGGTTTGGCGAAGATGATGCGGTAGGCATAAGCCAGCCTGCCTCCAGCGGGGAGATCGTCGAACTTGGAAGCGTCATCGAGTTCCCAGGGAACGTAGTCCGCCGGCGGGTCGAATACCTGGTTGAATCCGGCCGTTCCGGCCTGCGTGAAGGTGCCGCCATTGAGCGAGGTTTCCACCGTAATCAGGTTCGGGTAGGAAAGATGGAAGCCGCCTTCCTGGCCGGCCATCACCCGCACGGCGGCCACCGTGCGGGCCGCGCCAAGGTCAATGGTCACGCACGGCGAAACATCGCGGGCGAACATCACGTACGTCGGCATGTATTTGGCCGAGACATAAGTATCCGGCGGGGCGATGATGCCGTCGGTAAGATCGCCGCCGGCATCTGGATTGCGCTCGTCCTGCCGGCCCACCAGCGTATAGGGCTTGCCGAGCGCCAGGTTCTTGCCCCAGCGATAGCGCACCCAGGGCGCCTCGGCCCCCGGGCCCACGTCCTGGCCGTCCGAGTAACCGTACCGCACATTCGCTCCATCTGGCCCGAAACCCTGGAGATTGACCCGCACCCACTTCATTACAGGGTCACGGAACCCACCCACGTCGATTGTATAATCATGCATTGGGGAGGTTACCAACTCCGTGTGACGCCGCTCGATATCTCCTGTCTCGCGATGCTCGACCCAGCAGTAGGTCACTTCAATCGGGACAAATGTCGCGTGGCGCGGTTGATAGTGGACGGTCATCAGGGCCATTTGGATGCCGGGGCCAAAGTAGCTTTTGGCAAACCGCTCCGTCTGGAATTCGTAACGCAGGTATGCCGTGTGCGTCCCCGGCGGCACGGCACTCACCGGCCTGTTCACCATCAGGTCATAAGGCATGGAATCGTCCGCCTTCTCGTAGTCGCACACGTAGGTCCGGTCGTCCCATGAATGCAAAAGCTTGACCCAATCGTGCCGATTCTTGACGCATACCGTGCCGCCATAGACCAGGTCGGTGATAGGCGTGGGCGTCTCGATTTTCCAGGTAGCCTGGGCCGGTACGCCGTTCCGGGCGGGGCGCAGCGTCGGTTTGTAGAAGTCCGGGTTGGGGTCAACGTCCAGGCCGCTGGCGGAGTGGACCGTCTCCCGATAACGGCCACCGGCGATTGCCGGCTGAAACTGGATCGTCTCGACCTGCGGTCCCAGGCGGACCTGCACCCGGTTCGGCCCCCGAACTAGCCGAGGAAGGGCGGGACGATTGAGCTGGGTGATGGTTTCGATGTGCAATGAGGAAAGGCAGGCCCGGGGGCCATGCAGCGCCACCTTTACAAGGTACGAGGTGACCCCGGCAATCGGTCCAATACAATCCATTTCACCCACGCCGGCGCCCAACTTTTCCCACCGGATGCCGGCATCGCGCGAGACCGACACGGTGGCACCGCACGCCTTGAGGGTCAACCGGGCGGAGGTGACAACGTTGGCGGCATCGATTTTGAAAATCACGAAGCCAGTTTGGGCAACGGGGCGGACGCCCTGTGGTGTCCAGCGCACGCCGGAGTCGGCATAGATAAACTGCCGCGTCGCGGGATTGCGCAGGTCGGGACTGTAATGCCAGACACCGTTGGCGCGGAAAGCGCCGTTGGCATCAGGGTCTTGCCCTCCCCGCACCGGACGGAAGGTGCCCACACCGCCGCCGGCCAGCGGGTGGAAGTAACGCGTGTAGTATTCGTCCGGTCGCAAATTCAGGACATAGTGGTGTCCCCACTGCGCCAGCAGGTTCGCTTCCTGAATATCATTGGGCGGGCGAAAGGAATCGTACCCGTTGGCCAGCGTGCGCTGATATTCCACCGGGCGATCCGCCGCGCAACGCCAAGCCTGCGAGTCATTCGTTCCCCGCGCCGGGTTCGTGCCGCATTCGGGCGCGAAGTTCTCCAGATAAAAGCGCGGGTTCTTCTCAATCTCGCGCACCGAGGCCACCTGGCCGCGGTCATTGAAGCAATAGAAGCTCATCGAGCTGTCGAACATGTGCCAGGTATGGCCGCCGTCCCAGGAACACTCGCTGACCGTGTGGTCGCCCAGTTGCACATAGTGCGCCCGCCAGCCCATGCGCAGCCACAGGGCGTCGTTGAGGCCGGAAATAATCCCGCAGTTGCAGGAGCCGTAATTGTCGAACATCAGGATGGGGTCCAGCACGTAATGGCCATCTTCCATCGGGTTGGTCGTCTGCTTGCGCAGGCGTTGCGACCAGCGCCAGATGGCAATCGCCCGTTCCTGGGGCGTCGGATACTGCGCGGTGATCGACCTCAGGTAACTGTCAATGTCCGTGAGGTCGGGCGTGTTTTGAGTCACCAGTGCTACGTTGTAGTCGGCTTTGAGAATATCGCCGTTCTTGAGGCCGTAGTCCGTGCCGCTCCGCGTGCCGTAGGCGATGCCACCGGCCTTCCTCATCCTGGCCCGATCCAGACCGTGATGCACCCATGTGCCACCCTCGCAGCGCGGATTTTCGATTCCCATGAAATGCGTGCTAAAGGTCTGCGAAAACCCGATCGTTGACATACAGGCCCAAAACCACAGAATTCCTGGCAGCAGGAGAGTGCCCGTTGCGCGCCGGGATGTGCTGAAGACTGCGATAGGGGAGAACTGATCTGCGGGCTTTCCAGGCATGGCTTCATGCTGGCAGAGCGGCCTCGAGATGTCAAAGGCTCAGTTCTGCCGCCTTTCAACCCGGTTTGACCCTGAGGCAACGGAGCGCAGAGCGCAGGATGGAGTCGGGTATGGCGCCGCAACATTGCCCGCTCAACGAAAACGGTTAATGGCGAAACCCGCCAGAGCACTGGCATCCTCATTTTCGGCCAATCCCCTTCGCGCCGCGCCAAATTGAGGACGCGGGCCCGTCACTTGATCCCCTATGGATTTCCCGACCGGGTAATCCACACCCCTTCCCGCCACAAAAATTGGGCCGAATTTGCTAATGGGTAACGCCCAAAGTGAGCGATGGGGCGGCCCACGACTCCCGAATTGGCAGGTGACGTGGCCCGCCCGCGTTCGCTCCACTGATTTTGTTGGGCCTCATTCAATCATTGGATATCGATCTCATTTCGGGCTGCATGCCAAACCCGAACCAAATATACAACCCTGGCTTCCCGATCAATCCGGCAGGCTATCCGGCCCACCTGAATTTCTTGGTCCCCTTGCTCGAGGGCCGCCAAAAACGCAATCTCCTCCGCAATGGCACGGTAATCGGCATCGTCGGGGAGTCGGTGAATCGCCTGCAGGACGGATTCGTTCGCGCTCATGTTCTCAGTGTATCCCCTGCATATTCGACGCAAGTCCCTCGTTCATGCCCAACGTTGTGTAGGCATCCTACATGCGGTGTTAATTGCTTCGCTCATGCCAGAATGCGCTTGGTCGAGTGCAAGGGAGGCGCGCTCCTACTACGGCCTGATGCGCCAGTCTGACGAACTCCGTCCCGCTTGGGCCTGTTCGGCTTGCTCGGTCCGGTCTTTGCCCTCGCGCCAACCATCCACTGCCGAGGCAGGACTTGCACCTGGGAGGTCAACGGTTGAAGGCAGCACATCAGCGATTCTCATTTTAGGTTTGGGAGGTAGAGAACACGAAAGCGGCGGTCCGCGCCGCACTCCAAACGCTGCGCGAGGTACGGGTGCGCTGGAGGAAGCCCACGG
>JAJYHY010000045.1 GCA_021784555.1 bacterium | reverse complement strand
ATGCCCATGGCCCACACCGGGGCAGCCATCGTCACCGGCTGGATTGGCAACGCCGTTGATCGTTCCACCGGCACTCTGGTCTATCACACCGCGGAGGTGGACGGCTCGGAGAACGTCAATTGCCGCCGGGGCAAGGTCCGCTTCCGTTTTTGCCCGCATTGGACCAGCGCGCCCAACGGCACCGGGCCGGGCGGCAGCGGCGGCGACCTCATCGACGTGGGCAACGGATGGAAAATCTCCGTCAATGCCGCCGGCGATACGCTCACCTTCGCCACCAGCGACGGCGCCCAGCAAGCCACTCTCCTGACCTCACCCATCTCCTGGACGCAGGACCAGTGGTATCAGGTCTGTCTCGCCTACACCACCAGCACCAGCACGCTCTATATCAACGGCGTCAAGACCGCCACCGGCGCCGGCGTCCCCTATTGGCCCAGCGTCCTGGACCGCTGGACCTACGGCCTGAGCATCGGCGCCGACTACGCCGGCAACTCCCCCGCCAAAGGCCTCTTCGACGAACTGGAGATCTTCAATTACGAGGACCCCAAAAAGGCCATTATCCTCTCGCCGACGGGGGCCATGTATAACCGGAATCGCAGCATGGTTTTTACTCATCCCTCGGGGAATTACGAGAATTTCCTGGCTCGTGCCCCCGGCGGTGCCGATGCACCCAATGGTTGGGAGTGCTGGGTCACCCAAAGTCAGTGGAACCCCCAGACAGGTTTCCGGGAGATCTTTGACTCTGGCTTGGGATACAGGTTCGCGCGCATCTGGACACAGATCACACCCGGTAACTGGAATACGGCGGATCACATGCTGGCCGTAGGCGATCAGATCAACGTCACCGGGATTGCGCAGCCGGACCCCAACCTCGCGTCGATTTATAACTTGGCCTCGGCCCAGGTGATAAACGTCCTACACCACCCTTCAGACCACTGGGTAACGTATCTGAATCCGAATCAAGACCCCGTGAGTGAGAGCCAGGGCTATGGATACTTGTACCGAGGGTCCTATGCCCAAGGGAATGCCACGCTGGTCGGCTACATATACAAGTACCAGCGGTATGTGCAAGACGGCCAAACGCTTGCCAAGGTCACCACCTGGCTGGCGAATAACGTCAGCAGCGGCGAGGTCGTCAGCGTCCAGGGCCTCGGTACCACCTTCGACCTGGACAGTGTCGCCGTCCAAGCGGTTAACACCGCCGGGACCGACCCCGAGTATTACTTCGACTACGAAGTTCCCGGCGCGACGACCGAGGCCAAAACCCAAGACACGGGCGGGATCTTCACGCTGAACGGGATCAACACCTGCAACCAGGCCGACACATGGACTCTCGCGCAGGCGGCGGAGAGCGGCTTCGCGATTTGCATGGACTATGCTGCTAATGGCGGGTGGGCCATCCAAATCCCGGATGCCGCAGCCGCAATAGACGCCGGCATGGCCGTCTTCACCACCCACTACGACAATGCCCACGTTCCGCACCAGGTAGTCGCGGGTCCTCCCCCTCTCCTTAGCCCGCCCTACGGCTTGATGACAGTCGGCGGCGGCTTTTGGATGGGTACCACTGATCCAGCATGGTCTCTTTACTCGTACGGACCCGAGTTGGAGTTCGTGGACGCAATCTCGCAGGTGGGGTCGGACCAACACAATTGGGATTGCGCTGAGTCCTGGGCGCACGCCGCGGCCGCCGCGAAATATGCCAAGATGCGGGACGCGCATCCTGGCTGGAACGTCTTCGACCTCAGGCAACTGCTCCGGGAGACCTGCACCGACTACGCCCAGTGGGGCTGGGACGAGGAACACGGCTACGGCTTCATCCAGGTCGCGAACGCAGCCGGCATGGCCGATAACTTTTCGGAATCTTCGCTCGTTCAGGACATCCAGGATACCACCGGCCTCGACGCCGGGCCGCCACTCGAGATCACGGCCACCGTCAGTTACTACGGTACACAGACACAGGTTGATTTCACGTGGAAGAATTTTAGGCAAACCGGCTTCCAGGCAACCACCATCTCACCGCTCCTGAACGGAGTGAAGCAGGCCCCCTTCTACACGGGATCGGGAACGAGCACGACTTGGTATCCACTCAAGGACGTAAGGGGGACTCAGGTCCGCTTTGACACGCTGCTGTACCCGAGCCACGGGCCAGGGCACGAGGGCCAGGGGTTCACCATCACCCTGAACTAGAAACTAAAGGCCTCCGTATAAGATGAAAAAGATCAGATCCAATCGCAGAACGTGGCCGGTCGCGGCCGCACTCGCCATTTCCGCCGCCGCCGCCCTGGGCCAGGGGACGGTCCTATTCCAGAACGATGACCGCGGGCTGGTGTATAAGTGGGTGGGCGAGACGAACTCCACACTCGCCCCGATGACGTGGGACGGCCGCCCACACATCCAAATCGCCTACACGCCTGCGGGGACGGCCTACACGCCCGTTCCTACCCCGTCACTGCAGACAACGGAGCAATGGCTGGCCCAGAACCCCGGCTGGGTTCTCGGGCCCACAGCCGGAATGGCCCCTCCCCCGTCACTCGGCATCTTCGATGGCGGCACGATCTCGCTGCAGGGCGTTGCCCCGGGCGCTGAGGCTGAATACGTCATCTTCGCCTGGGGGCTTGGCGACAACTTCGACGAATATGCAAGCCTCGGCCTCTGGTACGGCTTCGCCGGGCCGTTTACGACGCCGACCGGCGGAGCCGGGCAGCCGCCGGTGTCCCTGGCCGGCAGCTTCACGGGCGTCATAATCGCCGCAAACTATCTGGTGCCGGAGCCCTCAATCTTGACCCTGGCCCTCGTCGGAGCCGGCATGCTCGTTACCTGGCGGAGAGGGGCGGCTCGGACCTCGCCTCGTCACCAGGGATCAGCACGTTCAATACTACAGGACAAATTATGAAAGCACCCAAGTTGAACCTCACGCATGCGCTGCTCGGAGCGGCGGTTTTATCCGCTGCGGCCCTCGCCGCGTCGGCGTCCGCGCAGGGGACCGTCTTGTTCCAGAACGATGGCCGAGGTCTGGTCTACCAGTGGGTCGGCCTCACAAACTCCACACTCGTCCCGATGGCATGGGACGGCCTACCACACATCCAGATCGCCTACGCGCCCGCTGGCACGAGCTACGCTCGATGGCAGCTGGGCTGGACCACCGACCGATGGCTGTCGGCCAACCCCGGCTGGACGCTCGGACCCACGGCCAACATGGCGCGCCCCCCATCACTGGGCCTCTTCGACGGGGGCACGATCTCATTGAATGGGATCGCCGCGGGGTCCGGGGCAGACTACTTCATTTTCGCCTGGGGTCCGGGCACCAATTTTGACTCCTGCGCGAGCCTGGGGATCTGGTGCGGCTCTGCTGGACCGTTCACGACGCTTAGCGGAGGCGGGGGGCAGCCGCCGGTTTCCCTGGCTGACAGCTTCACCGGAGTGACGATCGTGGGCAGCACGGATTGCTCGGCTCCCGCGAGGCTCCGCGAGGGGCGCGGCAGCCTTGGGCATCCTGACGCGCCTCCGCCGACTGCGTCTTCCTCAAGTTCCGGCGCGCGTGCAGGCCTGCGTGGCACGTCTTCGATCTCGGGCAAGCCCTCCGTGGCCCCTGCGCCCGTTGCTCCCGGGCGTTCGGAGGGTGAGATTGGTCGCCCGCAGACCAAAGGCCGTTAACCGCACGACTCCAGCTCCCATGGAGGCTCGCCAATCCCGCGGTCGCTTCTGCTTAGTCGCGGCCGCGGCCCTGTCCGCTGCCGCCTCGCCCACCACCGCCCCGGCCCAGGGGACGGTCATATTCCAGAATGACGACCGGGGGTTGGTTTATAGGTGGAATCTCACCAACGACCCGACCCCCGTACTCGACGCCTGGACCAGGGTTCAAATAGCCTACGCACCAGCGGGCACGGCCTACCAGCCCTGGGACCTAGGGATGCCAACGACCGACTGGCTGGCCCAGAACCCGGGCTGGACGATGGGGCCGACAGCAACCAACTTTCTCGGCCTAGACAATGCAGGCAAGTTCGACGGCGGCACGATCACGCTCAGCGGAGTCGCCGCCGGTGCCCAGGCCGAGTACCTCATCTTCGCCTGGGGGATCGGCAATACCTTCGACGAGGCTGTACATGTCTGGGGAGAGTATTACAGCGCTGCCGGGCCGTTCACAACGCTCACGGGCGGGAATGGCCAACCGGCCGTATCCCTTGCGGACAGCTTCACCGGGATGACAATCCCGGGCACCTACAATGTCCCCGAGCCCTCGAGCTTCGCCCTTGCCCTCCTCGGCGGTGGCCTTCTTGTCGGGCTCAGGCGGAGGAGGCGGCCTGGGCCCTGAGAACGCTGTCCATGAGCCGGGTACGGAGGGTTGGGATTCCACGGAATGCCGCTCAGGTTGAGCCCCAAACACCCGGTTATCGCACATCGGCGACCACCCGGCGCACGTGAGCCTCGTGAGGGCCGACATATTTGTGGCGCGCCGAGATGCCGCCCCGAAGGGGCTGGGTAAGGGTTTGTGACTGCGGGTCCTACAAAGATGCCGTTCCTACGGAACTGGAAAATGTTTGCCGCCGCGGCCGACTCACCCATTGGCCGCAAATTGGCGCCGTGCCCGGCACGTTCGAACAATCTCATGGCCGGGCTGATTTGTTTAGCGCGGTATTCTATGGGGAAAGTTGAGGAATCCATCACCCTCCCCTGAAACCCAATTCTCAAATGAACCACTTAGAAATCAAAGAAATTATGAAAAGATTCGTCCTTAGCAATTGCGTAGTCGCGGCCGCGGCCCTCTCCGCTGCCGCTGCTCTGGGCCAGGGGACGGTCCTATTCCAGAACGATGACCGCGGGCTGGTGTATAAGTGGGTGGGCGAGACAAACCCCACACTGGTTCCGATGGCGTCGGACAACCGCCCACACATCCAGATTGCCTACGCACCTGCGGGGACGGCCTACACGCCGATCCCGTACGTGGCATGGACGACGGAGGATTGGCTGGCCATCAACCCCGGCTGGACCCTCGGCCCCGCCGCCAACATGGTCGGCCCGCCCTTTGGCCTCTTCGATGGCGGCACGATCTCGCTACCGGGAGTTGGTCCGGGTGCTGAGGCTGAATACGCCATCTTTGCCTGGGGGCTTGGCGACAACTTCGATGAGTATGCGAGCTTCGGCCTCTGGTACGGCTTCGCCGGGCCGTTTACGACTCTCACCGGCGGAGCCGGCCAGCCGCCGGTGTCCTTGGCCGACAGTTTCACTGGGATTACGATCGCAGGTTCACCCTTCCTCATACCCGAGCCATCAAGTCCGGTCCTGGTCCTCATCGGAGTGGGCATGCTGGCGGCGTGGCGAAGAAGATATGGTCGGACCTACCGTCCTCACCTGGGCTCAGCCCCCTCAACACGACACGACAACCTATGAAAACACCCAAATTGAACCTCAAGCGTGCTGTGCTCGGCACGGCGGCTTTATCCGCTAGCGCCATATTGGCACCCGCCTAAGGCACGGTCTCATTTCATAACGACAATCGGGGTCTGGTTTATAAGTGGGTCGGCCCCACAAACTCGACAGTGGTTCTGATGGCGTCGGACAATAAACCGCACATTGAGATTGCCTACGCGCCGACCGGCGCAGCATACACTCCCTGGAAGCCGTTTTGGACGGCCGCTCGATGGTTATCGGTCAACCCGCGCTGGACCCTGGGACCCACCGCCAACATCGTGGGCCCGCCATTTGGCCTCTTCGACGGGGGCACGATCTCATTGAGCGGGATTCCCGCTGGGTCCGCGGCCGATTACTTCATCTTCGCCTGGGGGCCGGGCACCAATTTCGACTCCTGCGCGAGCTTCGGAATCTGGTGTAGTGTCGCCGGCCCGTTCAGGACCTTGACCGGCGGCGGGGGGCAGCCGCCGGTTTCCCTGGCTGACAGCTTCACCGGAGTGACGATCGTGGGCAGCACGGATTGCTCGGCTCCCGCGAGGCTCCGCGAGGGGCTCAGGTGCCGGGGGCGTCCTGACAGGTTTCCGCCGACCTCACCGCCGCCGAGCCGCTCAACGGGGCGCACCACCGGCCCTGGAGCGCCTTCGATCCCAGACGGCTCATCCACCAGGCCTGGCCCCGCCGCTCTGGGCCCGGGTAGCCCCAGACCGCTGGCCACCGCTTTATCCAAGTAGGCGTCGGCGAGGCGCAATGGCAGGCGTCGCGCCTCGCCAAACCCCTGAAAAACAAACCCTGGAGGAGTGGATGGTTTTCTGCTACAGACAGGCCACCTCGCTGGGGTTACGAAACGAATCATGAAGAAGCTCATGCTCAGCAATTGCCTGCTCGCGGCCGCGGCCCTCTCGGTTGCGTCCTCCTCGGCCACCGCCCCCGCCCAGGGAACCGTCGTATTCCAGAACGACAATCGGGGGCTCATCTATTCGTGGCAGGGCACCAACGACCCGACACCCGTGCTCGTCGGCGTGAACGTCCAAATCGCCTACGCGCCCGCGGGGACGACCTACGACCCGTGGAATCCCAGTCAGAACACGACCGACTGGCTCGCCCAAAATCCGGGCTGGACCCTGGGTCCTTCTGTGACCAACGCCTTCGGCACCATCCCTCCGCCCTCAGGCGAATTCGACGGGGGCACGATAACCCTGGACGGAGTCGCCGCCGGCGCCCAGGCGGAGTACGTCATTTTCGCCTGGGAGGGGAACTCGCCCACCTTCGATCAGAACTTTCACGACATCGGACTGTGGTACAACGTTGCGGGGCCGTTCACGACACTCACCGGCGGAAATGGCCAGCCCGCCGTCTCGCTGGCGGACACTTTCACCGGGATGACCATCCCCTGGAGTTTAGCCGTCCCGGAGCCATCGAGCTTCGCCCTGGCAATCCTCGGCGGCGGCGTCCTTCTTGTGTTCCGGCGGAAGAGGCGGCCCGGGCCCTAAGCCACAAATGTCATGGCAGGCACAAAGCGGCGACAATCTGTGGGTGGGGCGCGCAGTCCCCTGCGCGCCGCCCTCCGCGAGCTCCTCCTCCCTGCGCTCCTACGGCCCAGAGCTGGAGTTTGTGGACGCCGTCTTCCAGTCGGGTCCGAACGGCTGGGATTGCACGGAATCCTGGGGCCACTGTGCGCCGGCGGCGAAATACGCCAAAATGCGCGACGCCCATCCCGGCTGGAACGTCTTCGATCTCAGGCAACTCCTCCGCGAGACCTGCACCCGGTATTCCTCTCCCGGCTGGGACGAAAACAACGGCTACGGCTTCATCCAAATTGCCAACCGCGCCGGTATGGCCGATGGTTTTCAGGAATCTCCGCTCGTCCAGCAAATTCAGCAGATCCAGCAACTCGATCCCGGCCTGCCCCTCCAGATCACGGCCAAGATTGTCAGCGACACCGAGGTGGACTTCACCTGGAAGAACTTTGAGCAGACGGATTTCTCCGCGACCAAAATCTCCAGGGTCAGCGACGGCCACCTGATTTACTCGGGAAACGGAACGAGTTGCACATGGTACCCCGACGCGAGCCCTCGCGGCACCCAGGTCCGCTTCGAAACCGTCCTCAGCGGCGGCCACCCCTCCGGCAACGGCTTTACCATCACCCTGAACTAGACTCCAATCCTCAAATGACCCACTCAGCAACGAAAGGAATTATGAAAAAGCTCATGCTTAGCAATTGCCTCCTCGCGGCCGCGGCCCTGTCGGTTGCGTCCTCCTCAGCCACCGCCCCCGCACAGGGAACGGTCGTGTTCCAGAACGACAGCCGCGGCCTGGTCTATAGCTGGAGCGGCACCAACGACCCCACGCCCATGCTCGCCAGCCCGAACGTCCAGATTGCCTACGCGCCGGCGGGTACAACTTACGCCCCATGGAATCCCGATCAGAACACGACCGACTGGCTCGCCCGGAATCCGGGCTGGACCATGGGACCCTCCTGGACCAACAGGCTTGGGGCCGGCTGGGAGGGCAAGTTCGACGCCGGCACGATCACGCTGGACGGCGTCGCCGCCGGCTCCGAGGCCGAGTACATCATCTTCGCCTGGGGGGGGGACTCGCCCACCTTCGATCAGAACTTTCACGACATCGGACTGTGGTACAACGTTGCGGGGCCGTTCACGACGCTCACCGGCGGCAATGGCCAGCCCGCCGTCTCGCTGGCGGACAGCTTTACCGGGATGACGATCCCCTGGAGTTTAGCCGTCCCGGAGCCCTCAAGCTTCGCCCTTGCCCTCCTCGGCGGCGGCCTGCTTGCCCTTCTCAGGCGGAGGAGGCGGCCGGGCCGCTACCGCGCATGATGGACGCCACCTGCCGCCTCATGCTGATCCGCTGGCCTGGGCCGAGGCCGAAAGCTACGGCTTCATCCAGGTGGGTGTCAGCGAGAAGCAATGGCAGGGGGCGCGCCTTGCCCTAACCCTAGCGGGGTGGCCTGTTTATAGCCGCCGAAGCTGCACGACTCCATTGTTTTTCAGGGGTTTGGTTTTTTCGCGCCTCATGCGCAAAAAAACCAAACCCCTGAAGAACAAGCTCTGGAGGACTGGATGGTTTTCTGCTACAAACAGGCCACCCCGCTGGGGTTAGGGAACGAATTATGAAGAAGCTCATGCTCAGCAATTGCCTGCTCGCGGCCGCAGCCCTGTCCGCCGCCGCCCCGCCCACGACCGCCCCGGCCCAGGGAACGGTCATATTCCAAAACGACAACCGCGGCCTGGTCTAAACAAACTCCAGTTCCTGCCGGTGTGGAATGAGGCCGCGCTCATGGGCCCGGCCAAGAAAACGGCGAATGGACTCGCGGCCCTTTTCGCCATAATCGAGCGTCCAGTGATTGACGTACATCCCCACGAACTTATCGGCCAAGGCCGGGTCCAGGTCGCGCGCGTATTGGAGGGCGTGCTGGACGGCCTCCTGGCGATGATCGAGGCCAAATTGGATGCTGGCGGTCAGGACCGAGGCAATCACTTTTCTCTGGGCCGGGTCAAACCGTTTGCGAATCACGTTGCCTCCCAAGGGCAGGGGCAATCCCTCATTTTCCGCGCTCCACCACGCGCCCAGATCGGCACAGACCTCCAGCCCTTCCTTTTGATGGGTCAACTGGCCTTCGTGAATGATCAGGCCAACGTCCGCGCGTCCGGATTTAACGGCCTGGAAGATCTGGTCGAAGGGGACAACCACGTAGTTCAGCGCCCGCGCCGGCCGCTGCAGCCAGAGCTGGAGGGCCAGGAAGGCGCTGGTCATTGTGCCGGGGATGGCGATGCGCCTGGCGGGCAACTCACTCTTCTGTAACCGTTTCTTGGCCACGAGGAGCGGCCCGTAGCCGTCGCCCATGCTGGCTCCGCTGGGCAACAGGGCGTATTTGTCGCTCACATAGGCATACGCATGGAAACTGATGGCAGTAATGTCCAGTTCCCCTCGGGTGGCGCGCTCGTTAAGGGTCTGGATGTCTTGAAGGATGTGCGTGAAGCGCAGCCCGTCTGTGGGCACGAGTTCTTTGGCCAGCCCGTAAAACATAAACGCGTCATCCGGGTCGGGCGAATGGCCCAAGGTCAGTACATGTTGCACCATCGGCGCAGGCTAAGGTCTGCGCGCGCCGCTGTCACGCCAGAATCCGGTGGCGGCGTGCGATAAATCCGCCGCTCAATCGCCAGCCACAGCCAAAGCGGCAGAGGACTGCCGCACTCCAAGACGCTATCGCGGTATCCAGGAGGGCGCCCAGTCCGCCAAGTCTTGGAGTACGACAGTCCTCCGCCGCTTTCACTTCCCGCTGAGTCCGCTGACCGGCGCTCTTGATGGCGCCCCCAGGCCTTTACCCCTTACTCGGAGGCAACCAGCACGGAGTTTCTTCCGCCGAACGGATTGGCGACGCTTTCCTTGGCGTTGGGGTCCGGCAGCCACTGGCCGTCCACTACGAACAGGTATTCATAGCGGCCCGGTTTCACGGCAAGGTCGCCCACCCAGCGGCCGTTGCCGGCGGGACTCAGCGGGGTGCTTTCCGGCTCCCACTCATTGAATGAGCCAGCCACGCACACACGCTTGGCCTCGGGCTTTACAAACTCAAGGCTCACGCGATTAGGCCGTGGCAAGTCCCTCTTCGCGGGCTCAGCCGCCGCCCGCTGTGTCATTGCCACCGGGGCTTGGGCTTGGGTCGATTGTGCCTTCACCGCGGGGGTCGGCGCTGGAGAAGGCTGTGCCTTCACCGTCGGCGCCGGTGCCAGGGTTGAAACTGGAACTGGAGGTGGAGCCGGCATCTCCCTTTTCGCGGGCGCCGGCACGCTCACCGCATTTTTCATTTTCTTCGCTTTCTTAGTCATAGTTTCTCAATCAGAATAAACCAGTAGTCTGCAATTCTGTTCAAAGTTCTACTTTCGCATGGGACCGACTTGTGCGCAAACGGTCTAGCCACCCTGGGTGCGATTAAAGTGTCGGTCGGGCGCGGGGTCAGTCCTCACTTTTCCGCGGTAAAGGAAGGGAAGTGGCGGAAAAACCTGCAGAACTGACCCCGCCGCCTTCCCTGCCCGACACATTTAATTGCACCCAGCAACTCCTGTGCCTCGGCACCGACCCTAAACTCCTGCCCAAGCGCCCGCCATTCCATAGCTGTCCCCGCACGGTCTAACGTCCCGTCCCGAGCAATTGGTCGCGGTATTCAGTCGGCGATTGGCCCAGAACCCTCTTGAAAACCCGGTTAAAGTGGGTCAGCGATTGAAAACCCACTTCGAACGCGATTTCGCTCACCCTCAGGTTCGGGTTCAATAAGAGATTCTTCGACTTCTCAATGCGCACGCGCGAGAGATAATCGGTGAAGTTGATGCCGGTGACCTTCTTGAATACTTTGCAAAAATAAAAGGTGCTGGTGTTCACCGCCTTGGCGACGTGGCTCAGCCGCAAATTCTCTGTCTGATGCTCATGGATGTACTCCTTGGCCCGCGTAATGACGGGTGGCTCGGCGTTCTCATGCTGCACAATCACCTGGTTGCTCAGCATTGCCAAGTGCTGGGCAAAAATGCTCAGGAGCTTCACCACCGAATCGTGCCGCTTTCTTGGCACCACCAGTGTGGAAAAGTAGGCTTGCCGCAGCTTCTCCAATTCCACTTCCACCCCCCATTCAAAGACCTGCTTTGCCGCCCGTTCAAACTGCTTTTGAGTCGGTTTCTGGCGGAAAACCTGGCCGGTTTGAAGAAACCCGATGAGCCGGTCCCCCAATCGCACGGGCACCGCCGTGTCACATAAGCCGTTAGGGCATCCGAGCGTGCGCGGCTCGCGGACGGCCGCCTCGGAGAGCCTCTCCTGCACCTGCAAGCACGAAGCGCAGGCGCGGCTCTTCTCTGAAACCAGGGCGCAGAAAGGCCCTTCCCGGCGCTTGCCGTGGTGGGGGAGTTGCCAGGTCTCAACCGGTCGCAGCGCCACCGGCATCCCTGTCGCCTCCGCGAAGGCCCGCTCATATTCCTGAAAGACCTTTGACCCGCCCAAGGCCTCTATCAGGCTGCGGTCGCCGCTTCCGTTTCCGTTGCCGTTACGGGCCTTGTAGAGAGCAGACTTGTCGCCCGCCGACATCACGCCGGCGATGGACCGCGACTCAGACTCCGCAAAAGCGGCGTGGCGGAAGTCATTAAGTCCACTTCTGTCGTTTGAAGTCGGCCTTACATAGGTTGTCTGCATGAGAACAAAATACGATAAATGGCGTTGACTCGGCAATTGGGATAGTCCCTTATTATGGCTAAGGGGCATCCCATAGTTTACCTAAGGGAATGATTTAGCGGGGTCATATCTCAATATTTGACAATCGCCTGGCAGACAAGGCTTCCGGAGCGCAGATTTGTCAAATGTTGAGATGCGACCCCAACGGCCCCTCGCTTAACTTCTGGCATGTTGGTGCGGAAAGGTTATAGTGTGTGTCATGCGCATCCTTCTTTTTAGCGGCAAGGGTGGCGTGGGCAAGACGAGCCTTTCAGCGGCCACGGGCACACGCCTGGCCGAGCTGGGCTATCGGACGCTGGTGATGAGCGTCGATCCGGCTCATTCGCTGGCTGACGCGTTTGATTTGGAGACGGGCTTGTTCGGCTCCAAGACCGCCGACCCATGCCAGATCGCCGACCGGCTCTGGATTCATGAAGTCAATATCCAGAAGGAGATTAAGCGCCACTGGCAGCGGATTTGGTCTTATCTGAGCACCCTCCTGCGCACCTCCGGCCTCAACGCGGTGGAGGCGGAGGAGATGGCGATTTTTCCCGGAATGGAGGAATTAAGCGCCCTGCTGTATGTAAATGAATGGTACAAGCAGGGGCGATTCGACGTCGTGGTGCTCGACTGCGCGCCCACCGGCGAGAGCCTGCGGTTTGTTGCGATGCCCACCACGATGAAGTGGTACATGCAGCATATCTTCCCCGTCCAACGCGGGGTTCTCAAGGCGGTGCGCCCCATCGCCAACCGGGTGGCCCCTTTCGAGCTGCCCCCGGACAGTTATTTTGCCAGCGTGAAGGAACTCTTTGGCCGGATCGAGGGCATCGACCATCTCCTGGCCGACCCGCGTGTGACCAGCGTGCGGCTGGTGACCAACGCGGAAAAGATGGTGGTCCGTGAGACCCAGCGGGCGTTTGTTTATTTCTCGGTGCATGGCATGACAGTGGACCAGGTGCTGGTGAACCGGGTTTTGCCCGAGGGAATCGGCGATCCATTTTTTCAGGAATGGCACAGCACCCACGCGCGGTTTCTCAAAGAGATAGAGACTTACTTTGCCCCGGTGCCGGTTCGCCGCGTGCCGCTCTTTCGCCACGAGGTGCTTGGGCTGGAGCGCATCCGGGAACTGGCCGCCGAGCTGTTTGGCCCCAACGAAGACCCTGCCGCCGTCGTCCGCACCGAACGCCCGTATTCGTTCCGGAAACGCAACGGCCACTACGAGGTGCGGATGCAGGCGCCTTTTGCCGCCAAGGGCGAGGTGGAGTTGTTCAAGAAGGGCGAAGAACTCGTCATTGAGATCGGCACCATCCGGCGGCACGTCGGGCTGCCCAATTCGATGACGGACCTGGCGCCCGCTGGCGCGCGCCTGGAGGGCGGCACATTGGTGGTAGAACTGCGAGAGACATTATGAATGACAAACCAGACGATAAATCAACGAACGCACCGAAACCTGAGGCCAGCCACGGTCCTTGCCTCTGCCAGGCGGTTGGGCCGCTCTTGACTGAATTCCTGCGCCGAATCGGCCCGCCCGAAGAGGCGCGACAGCATTTCGATTCGGCCCGCATTGAGTTCCTCAAGGGCCTGCGCTCGCTCCTGGACGCCAAGATTGAACGCGTGGCCAGGCGCAGCGCCAAGGGCGAGAAAATCCCGGTCGAATAGCCCTGCTCCAAATCTAGCTCGCTTCCACCAGTTCAATTCGCACGGCTTTGCCCAAGGCTCGCGCTACACGGGACACAGTGGAAAGCCTCACGTCTGCGGCGTGGTTTTCCAGGCAGGAAATCGCCGATCTCTTGATGTTGCTGATGCGGGCCAGCTTTTCTTGCGTGACCCCTGCTCGTTCACGAGCTTCTCGCAACATCGCGCCGATCTTGAATTCCTCGTAGCCCAGGTCAAAATCTTTCGCGAAGGTCCTGTCGGCGCGTTTGCGTCGTTCAATGTAGTCTTCTACGTCGTTGTTCATTCTTGTCCCCTCCGGCTTAGATAGTCGCGTTTGCGCTCTTCCGCCAACGCAACTTCGCGCACTGGCGTCTTCTGCGTTTAGGAAAATAACGGCGGCGTGAACGGCAGGACGCGATAATGCACGAAATTCAGCAATCCAAAGAAAAGCACGGCGTTGGCTTTCTGGAACTGCGCGTAACTGTAGGTGGCGGGGGACGCGCAGATGACAAAGAGCAAAAGCCCATTCCAGACGAGGACAACCGCCAAGACCGAAACGGCTGCCAGCGGACGGCCTCCATACGCCAAAATAGTCGGCGAGTACAGCACCAGCAACACCAGCGGGGCATTCGCCAACACATTATGGACGGTCCAATAACTGGGTGTCACCCACGCCACAAGCACGCACCCCGTGATCGCCGCGCCCAGTGTGGCGCTCACCCGATGCTGCAGCCGACGGGCTCTCAGGCCGAAGCACGCCGCGCCCAAGGCCAGCAGGAGAAACAGCAAATGGGCCAGCAACGTCTTGGATCGCATTTCGCTGATGCATAGCCTTTTGGCAGGCGCGCCAACCACCGCCTGGGCACGCCAGAGCGTGACGACAAATGTTGCGCCAAGAGCCCACATCATCCTGGGAAGATTACGTGGCCAACCTGGCCTCTGCCAATCGATAATTGTGGAGAAACTCTGACCTCGACTCGTTCACTTTGGATCTCTAGAGTCACCTATTATATTATATGCGCTATAATGCAGGCCAGCCTGTTTTCAGATTAGCCCTTCTCGTTTGTGTCCTCTCTCTTGCATCGGCATGGGCTGAGGATGGCTTCATCTCCTTGTTTAACGGGAAGGATCTGAGCGGCTGGGTGCCCGTGGGGACGGCGAATGCATTCAAGGTCGAAAAAGGAGCGATCCTGTCCACCGGCGCCTCGCCTTACCCCTCTTGGCTTCGGACCGAAAGCCCCTACCAGAATTTCATTCTCCGCCTCGAGTACCAGACGCTCGGCTGGTATGAAGGCGGAATTCTGATTCACGCCCCGATGCATGGGCCGGCCTCCAAACTTGGATTGCAGGTTCACCTGCGGCACGACCGCCTCGATTACGGGGCCCGTTCGCCGGGGGCAATCTATGATGTCTCGGCGCCAAAATCTCTCGCGAACTTCGGCTCTGGGAAATGGAACCGTTGCGAGATCGTGTGCGATTGGCCACGGCTTCAGGTGACGCTTAACGGCGTCAAGATTCAAGACTTGGACATGGCAACCAATCCTTCCCTCCGCTACCGCCTGAGAAGGGGCTATATCGGCCTCGAGAACATTGGTTGCCGCGCTTACTTCAGAAACATCGAAATCAAACCGCTTCCGGGACGGGAACAGTGGACATCCTTGTTCTCAAGCGGCCTCGGTGGCCTGCGTTTCCTCGGCGACTCGCGCTGGAAGGTTGAGAATGACACCCTCATTGGCGATGGCCCAACCGGGTACGCCTTGACCAAGGCGGCGTTCAAAGGCCCCTATGAGCTCCAGGTCTGGTGCAAGACCTGCCTCAACGGCAACGGCGGCGTCACCTTCAATGGCAGGGGCCAGAACGTCGGAACCGAGGTGCAATGCTTCAATTGTCCGGACAGCACCAACCCCACCGGAAGCCTCTATGACATCGCGCCGGCCGACCGCCTCGCCAGCCAGGACGGCCATTGGTTTCTGCTCCAGATCTTTGTTGATGGACCACATGCCATGGTCATGGTCAATGGCGAAAAGGTCAGCGAAACTGATCAGTTGAAACCACCCTACGGGGGAGCGATCGGTTTTCAACAGCACACCCCCGGCGGCCACATCGAGTATCGCGGAGCGCGGATCAGGCGGCGGTAAGGACCCCTTCTATACTGTGGTTTGTCGTGGGAGGGGAGTGGTGGAGTGTTGGAGCGGTGGGTATTGGCCCAGCGATCCACCCGTCCGAAACCCGCAAGCAGTCACGTCGTTATGGCTGGTCCTTAATGGGAAATGACGCTGTTTACCGCATGGCATCCATGATTTCTAAAACACCGGGCGACGGCCCCAGTTTCGCGCCTTTCACGGAGGGCGGGTCCAGCCTGGGACGAAGCGTCTCGTTGGGCGTTACCGGAGCAGCCGTGGCTGCGAGTTGGCTTGACAAGGCCGATCCAGCCCAGTACACGACACGCCATGAGCCAATTCCATCGAGTTCTCGAAAACCTCCGCGAGCAAGTGCTGACGGGAGACGATTTCCACGCCATGATGACTTACTTCTTCGACCATTGCAGCGATCATGACGACTTCATGGCCCTCGGCAGCCGCGCCGAAGACCCGGTCCTGGAAGCCGTGGTCTCCGAAGCCCTCGCCTTTGCCTGCCATGGCCCGGTGAAACTGAGCTTCGTTCTGCTGACCCGCCTCCCGGATGAGAAATTCATCCATGGCGGCTTCTTTGTGGATGGGCTGCCCGGCTCACTGATCTACTTTGAGGAACTCGACCGCGGCGTGGCGGCGTTGCTGCGCCGAAGCGGCGGGGTGACAGACTTTGTCCGCTTTACCTGCAAGCGGCTCGGAGTGGCTAATCCCTGGCAGTAAGACCCTGCCGCCGGGGAGACGTTCCAGCCGCGCCTGGTGAAGGTCCCTATTGCGAATTGGGGCGCTGATGGGTCAGGCTTTGGACTCGGGTTTGGAGCTTCTCGATGTCGCCCCGATTTTCCTTCGTTTCGTGGGCGAGAAGGAGAAGGTCGTGCAAGTATTCAACGAGTGGCCGCAACACGGTCGAGGGTGGCTTGGATTTCCTTCAGATTTCGATCAATGCGGCTGGTAGGATGGCCGGTCTGCTGGAAAAGCTGGGCCGAATCCGCCAAGTGATCAACGTGTTCCCGGCCACGTCCGCCGGGCGGCCCGGCACCGAGCAGGAGGTGCTGGCCAAACGGGATGAAACGCAGGACAAACTGATCGAGATACTCGGATTGCACCCCTCAGGATTGGCGGTTTAGGGCATAGGGTCCTCAAATCGCAAGTGGCTGATTATCAGCTACCTCCGAAGCACACTTGAAATAACTCGTAAACTGGGGCTAGGCCGCGGCGTAGTGTTGTCGCTGCCACTGCTTTCCTTTGGCCCTCTCCGGGGCTGGCCGTCAAGCGGTTTGCCGACTCGACCCCGGAACAGGAAAACCGGAAAAGGTCCGGACGATTCCGTACTTGCGGCTATAGGGATTTCCTTACTGAGCTCCCCGCGTGAGCGATTCCCAGCTCAAGAGAAATCTGGTTCGGCTCCTGAAGGACATCAAGCGCGCTCTGGGGGATGCCGGCATAAAGACTCCGCCCGGCCCCCGATGCACATCGATGGCCCAAGGTCTTCCTCTTGCCCACTCAACTACGGAAGTCGCTTTTTTCAGGATGGCGGCCGACAAGCTCGGAATCGGCTGGAAACTCCTTTCTCCCGCGAAACTGGATGAGCACGGTATTAGGCGCCTGCGCCCAGATTCAGCCGAAGCCACCCTCGGCACAACGCAGTTCGTTTTCCTCTATTATCCGCCCGCAGAAGGGCTCGTTTCACTACAGTTTCGGCCGCTGCCTCACGCGAAGCGCCGTCCCCGGCCGGTCCAGCACCCGATACCAATCTGCAAGCGCTCCTCGACAGGCGCTACGTCTCCCGTCGAAGACGCCGGCGCTTGCAGGACGGAGGTTTTTCCCGAGTTGTTGGAGCCGATCAGGACCACGGCCTTTCCAAGTTCCATCTCGGCCTGGGAGAACTTCGTAAAATTCTGGAGCAATAAACGCGTGAGCATTGGCGGTTCCCTCCTCAGTGAACCGGAAATGGCATTGCGGTTCCTCGAAGGGCGAGTGGATCACTGGCCTTTCGATGACAACTTGCTTCATCCCGTCGGTTTCTCGCATCCAGAGTGTCCCCATTGCCAGGAGATTGCACGGAAAAAGTGCGGCGCATAAACGTCTAAGGGTCGCCCTCGGTTCACGCCGGGCAGTACCATAACCTTTTCGAATCGCGGCCTCTTCCCTAACGAGGCTCCGCCTCAGACCATTTTCTTCTCTACATAGGGTCGCGCGAACTTGACTTGTTTACAGCGTGTTTTGCAATTCAAGGACTGCAGCCAAGGCTCGCCGTATTCGACCGAGACAAACGGTTGGTTGCTTGGTCAGTCTGCACTCCCAAATTCTGACAACGCGCCATCCAGCCTCCCGCAATTCTCGCGTTACTCGCCTGTCGCGCCTTTGATTGCCGACGATTTTTTTGCGCCACAGCGCGGCGTTTCGCCTCGGATTCAAATTTCGACCACAGCCGTGGCCGTGCCAGAAGCAGCCGTCCACAAAAACCGCCAGTTTTAACTTCGGGAAGGTGAAATCCGGCTTTCCTGGCAGTGGGTAATTGCGACGCCAGCCCTTCAATCGCGCTGCCCGCAACAACGATATAAGTCTCAACTCGGTCGTCGCGTTGCGCGAACCGCGGACGCGCGACATCAATGCCGAACGCGACAGTCCCCCAAACGTCGTTTTGGCATACTTGCTACGGCCTGGCCAACGACTCACGCTGCTCGATTGTGGGACCGGAAACAGAAGCCTGGCGTTCCAAAAAATAATTCAGGTATCGCTCCGTAAATTTGGCAAAGAAAAGACGGGACAATTCACAAAAGCCCGCTCCTGTCGCAGCCTGACTCCAGACCTCGGTTTGCTCGTTCTCAGTTTGAAACAGCCACTTTTGATTACTCTTTTCGCTGTACCAACCTGCAATGGCGTCGCTTGCCGCCCCTTTAGCAAGTTGGGCATATTCCAACGAGTCGCAATGGTCGTTCACCCATTGTTGAAGGAGCTTGGCAAGCGCAAATGGCGACAACCTCGATGAAAGCTCAAGGCCGTAGGGGGTAACATTTTCGGAAAAGTTTGAGGACGCTGAAACCGAAAGCGCCACCAGAAATTTGAACGGCGTGTTCAATTCTTAATTTCAAACACCTTTAGCACCTCATCGCCATAGTGGTTGATGACCTTGATGGCGATTTTGCCGGTGGCGGGTTTGTCGAAGGGGCGGCTGGTGGTGGAGTAGAGTGATTGCCAGGCGGCTTCGTCAATTTCGGCGCGGAGGGCGCGATGGAGCTTCTCGTAGGGCTCGCCGGCGCCGGTAAAATAGGCGTGGCGGACGAAGAAACTCTCGCCATTGTAATTCGTGTCAATGAACCAGCAGGCGATGTCGTCGGTGCTGCTGTTGCGGATTTGGCCGGTGGTGGGGTCGTAGATATCGACGCCTTTTATCTCCACGACGATTCTCCCGTCCTTGGGCGGCTTGATTTCCACGTCGGGTTCGCCAAACACGGTGAACAGGTTGCCGGCGCCGGTCTTTTTGAGCAGTTCATCTCCCATGGCGAGGTCGGGATTCATGCGGGCGGGCAGGACCGTCAGTTTGCCGTAGCGCTTGATCTCCTCGGAGACGTGGGGGTCAAAGGCAAATCCGCAGACGATGAGCAGGTCGAACCCAACGCCCTGGACCGCTTCCTTGGCCGCCTCTTTGACGAGGTCGGGACCGACGGTGCCGTGCTCGGGCCCGATGCAAACGGCGGTGCGGCGGGGCTTCCCGTCTTTGTCCGTGTAATCGCCGCGCGCATGGAGCCAAAGACCGGCGTAGGGTTCGAGCCGCTCGAACATGAGCCGCTCCGCCTTGCGGGTATTCTGGACGCCGGCCTTTTTGAGATTATCCAGGATCATGGCGACGAAATCCTGGTGCTGGCGCGCCTCCTGCTCCGTCACGGTGCCGTCCTGGTTATCGTCGGCGCTCAACACGCGGTGGGGCGAGAGACTCTCGACCGTGAACGGGCCGCTGACGCGGACGCGTTTGGTATCTTCGTATGGCCGGTCGTAGAGGAGTTCGGTTTCGGCGTGGCGGGCGATGGAGGCATCGATGGCCTGCTGGCGCTCGCGGCGCAGGGACCAAAAGGCGGAGTGCGCAGTGCGGAGTGCGGAATCGGCATCTTTCGGCAGCTCGTGCGGCACCTCCCATTCCTCCCATTTCTGGCCGGCCGCCCGGTTCAGCACGGCCAGGGCCTGATCGAGCTTCGGGGCGAATTGAGCGTGGATGGCGTCGATTTCCTCGTTGTTGGCGATAGATTTGAGGGTGATGTGAGGCACTCGCTGATAGACAAAGCCTCGCCTCAGGTCGCCTTCGGTTTTGATGTCCTGGGGGAGCTTGCCGCTCAGTTCGGCTTCTCTTCTCTGCCCTTCCGGGCTGTCGGCGAGGAGGTAATAGGGGAAGCGGGCCGCCATAAGCCGCGTCCGGGCGAGGGCCAGGGCGACGCGGCTGGTGTCGCAAGTGATCCAGCGGCGGCCCCATTGCTCGGCCACATACGCGGTGGTGCCGCTGCCGCAAGTCGGGTCGAGCACCAAATCGCCGGGGTCGGTGGTCATCAAGAGGCAACGTTCGATCACCTTGCCTGACGTCTGAACTACATAACGCTTCTCGTCAATGTAGCCTGGACGATTCGTGTCGTCCCAAAGGTTGGTGGTTGGTTGAACCGGAAAGTCGTCAAGAAATCGAACGAAACGAATACTATTTTCGGATGCTTCAATTCGCGATGCGAGTGCCAAACGTTTCATCCCCTCCATGTCCGTTTTCCAATGGGAGTTTTGCGGGCAGCTAAACACCCTCCCTTGAAACTTGAACGGGAGACTTCCGGTTGCAGTTGGGCCTTGTGATGTGATGCCATCCTGCGAGTAAGGACGGATCTTTTCGCCTGCTTCAAGACGCCGCTTCACTTCATCAACGCCAAAATTTAGCCGCGAGCCATCGGGTAATTCCGCTCGCGAATGCGCCCAGCCGCCCCCCTCACGTAAACCCTTTTCAACGTATAGCTGTCTGTATTTCACCCGTGATAGGTCCTTTGCATACCACAGAAGGAAATCAAAAACGTTTCCAAGCAAATCTGTTGATTGGCCGCCGGTTGTAACAAATGGGATCAGACGGCAGAAGTTATCCGCGCCAAAAACTTCGTCCAACATGCAACGGACGAGGTGAACGTTCTCATCGCCGATTTGGACGAACACGCTGCCGGATTCGGTGAGCAGTTCGCGGGCGACGGTGAGCCGGTCGCGCAGATAGGCGAGGTAGGAATGGATGCCGAGCTTCCAGGTATCGCGGAAGGCGCGGATCTGTTCCGGTTGGCGGGTGGCGTCCTCGGCCTTGCCGTCTTTGACATCCCGCTTGCGAGTGCTGACCTGCCAGTTCGAGCCGAATTTGATGCCATAGGGAGGGTCGATGTAAATCATCTGGACCTTGCCTTTAAGGCCCTCTTTCTCAGCCAGTGAATTCATCACCAGAAGCGAATCGCCGAGGATCATGCGATTGGCCCAATTGACGCCGTCCTTGTGTTGGTAGAACTCGATGAGCTGCTCGAACTGGATGCCATTGAAGTCAGAGAACAGCTCCAGTTCCTGAGTTTTGGCGCCGGCCTTGGCTTCCTGGCGCAGGTTTTCGATCAAGGCCCGCGGATGGATTTTCTCCTGGATGTAGATGGGGACGGCGGGGACGTCCAGCGGGTGGGCGTCCTGCTCGTCCTTGCCCTTCCAGACAAGCTGCGGGTCAAGAGATGGGTCGCGAGGATAGAGAACGTTCTTGGGCGCCTTCTCCTGGTCCTGGACGAAGTCGCGCAGCTCCTCGGTGGGGATGTTGGCGCGTTTGTCCTTGTGCTTGAGGGCGGAGATGGGTTTGGGGGAGGGGGAGTGCAGCTTCGGTCTCATGGGTTGGGTTTCCGTTGTTGGTCAGCGAGATTGGGCCGCCGGATGCGAACCAGGCGGCCGTGCAGCCCCGGCAAGCTGCCGATAGCGTCGTGGATGCGCGCGGCCAGCGCGGCAGCGTCCGGGTCTTGCGTGCAGACGATGATGCCGGCGTGCTCCGGCCGGCGAAGATGGAGGCGGATGAAATGCCGACGGTTGAAGGTGAGGACGGCTCGCCGCTGATCGATGGCAAAGGCGAGGACCTCATCGTCCGGGATACCTTGATCGGCGCGTCCGGCATCGCGGGAGGTCAAGACATCGTTGCCGAGCCGGCGAAGCTCACGAACGACGGGATGGGAGAAGTTCTCGTTGCTAAAGAGTCGGGTCATCCATCGCCTCGTCGTTTTCGCGTATGGCGGTCTCGATTTCGGCCAAGTTGTGCTCGTAATACTCCCAGGCCGCCTGGACGTCAGCGGGCGTGAGACCGGGATAGATCTCGAGCAGCGCCTCGTCGCTGGACCCCAGCTTGCGGAACTCGACCATGGTCCAGACCGGGATGCGCGTCTTGCGGATGCAGGCATCACCGCCGCAGACGCCAGGTGTTTTCGAGATGAGCGGAAACGACTTCATGGCTCCGACCTGCCCTAATATAGCGCGGATGGCGTTTTGCGCATCCCACGGATCCTCGATCTCCAGGAACGCCCATCGCCCGAAGCCGCCGTGATTATTAACGGCGGGGACCCAGAGCGATTGCGCGGTAGTGACCTTGGCCTCTTTATCCTTTTTCCTCTGGCCGGTGCATTCGAGGATCAGATTCAGGCTGGAGGGCGACGGCGCCGGAGAGTTGCCCGGACCCCCGGGCGCGTCGATGCGGACCAGGAAATCGGGGTAATAATCGTGCTCCTCGCCATTGAAGGTGTAGGGGATGGCGAAACCGAGATTTTGGTTTTTGGCGTAGGCGCGGACTTCCGTCATGTCTTCGAGGGTCTGCGCCAATTTCTGCTCCCAGGACTTGGTGTCCGCCACGACGTGGGAGACGTGGCAGCGGTCGGGGCGCGTGGCGTAAGTCGGCCGGGTCGTGTCGAAGTCAACGTAGCGGGTGCTGCCGACGGGATCATAGGGGCGAAGGATGGGTTTGAGCGCCTTGGCGCCGGCGGCGCACGTCACGATGGCTTTGTAGATGCGATCGGCGGCCTCATGGGCGAGTTGGAGGAGCAGCAAGAGCTGAGGGAACGTGTTGTCCATGCAGCGGACGCAAGTGTTGAGCCACTCACGGGTGATGTCGAGGAGTTGGGGGAAGCGCCAAACCTGCACCTCGGCATCAAACTTGTGTTTGGTGCTCTTGGCGACGCGGTGTTCGCCGTCCTGGCGGAAGTACTTTTCGAGGGTGAGCTTGGCCAGCAAGAACGCGACCTCCTCGGGCCGACGGCGGCGCAAGTCGGAAAGATCGTGGATAACGGATTCGCCGACGATGGGGGCATTGGTCGTTTTTGTCGGCAGATGAGCGGCCGAGAGAGTGAGCCCGGATTCGGGCGTGAACCTGGCCGCCAATCGGGCTGCCGGGAGATCGTAGCGGTAGCCAACCAGCCGGGGGAAGGTCAGTTCGCAAGCGACGCGGTCTTCAAGGGCGCGCACGCGCGTCGGGATGGGACCCGGCTTGGGGTCCGAGCTGGAACCGCTGCACGGGATAAACGAAAACGGCACGCCATAGACCTCGGCGTATTCGACGGGGAAGGCCTCGATCTCCACTTCCTCGCCGTTGACTGGGAAGCGGCGTGTCTCGGTGGAGTGGCTCATGCGCCGCAGCCCGCGCCCAACAACCTGCTCGCAGAGCAACTGGGTGCCGAAGGCGCGCACCCCCAGGATGTGAGTGACCGTATTGGCGTCCCAGCCTTCGGTAAGCATGGAGACGGAGATAACGCAACGGACTTGCTCGCCGAGCTTGCCCGGTTTGCCGACCGTGTTCATGACTTCACGCAGGAGGTCTTCGTCAGAAAGGGCCTCGGCATCGCGGCCGGGAAAACGGGTGCGGTATTCGGTTTTGAACTCCTCGATTTCGCGAACGGCGATGCGTTTGAAATCGTGGCTCATGGCTTCGCCGGATTCGAGCTGTTCGCTGTCCACCAGGATGGTGCGGGGGCGAGGGCTCCACGATCCGTTTTCTTCGTTGCTGAAGAGGGCCAAGCGGCCGGGCACCACCACGGCCCGGCCATCGGCGAGCGGCTTTTCCCACCCGGCGATGTAATCGAAAACCATCTTGGAGACATTGGTGTTGTTGCACACCACGATAAAGACCGGGGGCGTCAGGCTGGTGTTGAGGACCTGCCCCTGGAGGCCAAAGGCCCTTTGCCAGCGGGCAAAGTATTTCTCGTAATTGCCATAGAGACTCCGGAGGGCGCCCTCCAGCTCGAGGGGCAGCTTCGGCTCCCCCGTAACCGCATCCGTGCCGCGGCCCTTCTTCGGAAGCTGGTGGCGGATGACGGGCCAGATGTCGCGATATACCGGGGAATCGTGGAGCATGTTGTCGTCCACGACCGGCACACGGGGGACCTTGACGATGCCCGACTCGATGGCATCGATGAGAGAGAAATCGGAGACCACCCAACGAAAGAGGGTGCCCTCGGGGTAACCGGAGCCGCGCAGGAAGAAGGGCGTGGCCGAAAGGTCATAGACGGTCCGGATGCCGATCTTGCGCTTTACGGCTTCAAGCCCGGAGATCCAGACCCGGGCCTCTTCCTCGCGCTTCTGAGCCGCCCGGCGCTCGTCGCCCGTGAGTTTCTCTTCCTCCTCGCCACCCACGCGACGCCGGTAGCAGTGGTGAGCCTCGTCGTTGAGCACGATGATGTTCTTCTTGCCGCCGAGTTCGCGGCAGACACGGCGGACCATCTCGTCGGGAGATTCAGTAAAGGGGCTGGAGCCGTTGCCGGGGCCGGCCAGCAGGGCCTTGGTAAGCCGCCCCGCGGCGGTGCGTTCACGGAGCTGGAAAGCGTGAAAGTTGGTGATGACGATTCTGGCTCTGCCAAGCTGGGGGAACAGGTCCGGAGGCACAAGGTCGAGTTTGCGGAAATAGGTCTCGACGTCGTTGGGTAGAAGAACGCGCAGCCGGTCGCGGATGGTAATGCCGGGAGTGACAACCAGGAAGCTGTCTGAGAAGCGGCCGTCCTGCGGATTTGCCAGCTTGTTGAGGGTTTGCCAGGCAATGAGCATGGCCATGACCACCGTCTTGCCCGTACCCGTGGCCATCTTGCAGGCGATCCGATACAGCAGCGGGTTGGCGTCGGCCGCGGCGACGCGCAGTTCGTTTTCAATCCACGTGTCCCCCCGCTGTTTGGCGACCTCGGCCAGGTAGATGAGGGTTTCGAGCGCCTCAATTTGGCAGAAGAAAAGCCGGCGATCGCGGTCGGGGCGGGTCCAATAGCGCAAGAGAAGCTCGGTCGTGCGGGTAACCCCGAAGTGGCGGTTTTCGCGCCACAGCTTCACGCGGGAACGGACCTGGTTAATGAACTTGTTCTCCTCGATCCGGTCGCGGGTCCATTCGGTCTCGAACTGGAGTTCGTGCTTGCCTCTTTTGCGTGGGGCGGCGATGGGGATGAAATAGGAGCTGATGCGGCGACGAGGAACAATTTCGTTGGTGATCCCCTCCTCACTGAACCGGAAATGGCGCTGCGGTTCCTGGAAGGGCGAGTTGATCACAGGGTTTTCGATGACAACTTGCTTCATCCCGTCGGTTTTTCGCGGACCAGAGTGTCCCCATTGCCAGGAGATTGCACGGAAAAAGTGCGACGTGGCGACTTGCCATCAGTGATTGGTCACCCAGCCGTCGGAACCGCTTGTTGACTGGCTCCCAACCTTGCTGCTACAACGGCCAGGCTTATGAGACGATCCTCGACATTGTATGCCGTCTGTTGCATTATGGTCGTCGGCCTGCTTGCCGCGTGCGGGCGCAAGGCGGCCCCAGCCGAAATGGCCGCCCAGATCTGCGCCCAATGGTGTACGAAGGCGCCTCCGCAGAACCCGGTGAACCACGCTCCCCGGGAGCCGATATGGGCGCCTTCGTCATGGGACTCTGCCATCGCAAGCCTGCATTTGCCGTGTGGGCGGGGGACGGCAGAGGCGGGTCTTTTTCCGGCGGTGACCAGATTGTCAACCAAGAACCACTCCAGACAGTTTGCAACTTTCAGGGTTCGCTCTCGGGCGTCTCGCTGCGGTGCCAAACGACGGATGGCAAGAAGCTGCGATGCGTAGATATTCGCGCAAACAGGAGAAAACAGCGAAAACAGAGAAAGGCATTGGTGACTTCCAGCGGGGGGCGACGGCTTACGCGGGTCACCTGCCCGTGCGCAGTTGCGAGCCCCCGGCAACCGGGCTCTCGCTCGGCTCCTTGCCTCGGTTTCCTCTGTTACCTCCTGTTTAGCCGAATGTTTACTGCGATGCACTCTGCCATCCAGGCGATTTACCGCCCTGCTCGCTGCCTTTTTTCCGTGTATTCAGTGTATTCCGTGGTTCCCTCTTGCCGTTTTTGAGATTGTTTCTGATTTCGGGTTTTGGGTTTATCCGATGGAGACTCCGGGATAATGGCGGATTGCGCTGGCTGGCGAGGGCGGCACGTTTTTTTCTCTCGACATCTCAAAGCTTCCTTCAAGAGTAGGCCGATGGTCTCACTCGACTCCATGGGGACCCACGGTCACGAACCCAAACCTGCTCGCCCGTCCTTGCCGCTTCAGCACCCTGTCAATAGCCCGCGTCTTGTGGCGACCATGGGTGATTCTTGGGACTTTGGCGGTTCAGGTCAAGGACTAGCTAAGGGAGCGTATTCCGCGCAGCGCAAACGAAATTTTTAGTGCCGCCTGCCATTGACTTTGCCGTTCGCTTCGATATAGCCTTGCCCCAGCGTTCGTAACCGTAAGTGAAAGGATTCTCTATGCCGGATCTGCAACAACTCTATGACGCCGTGGTTAACGGAGACTACAAGGCCGCCCACGCTATCACCGAACGAGCCCTGGCCGAAGGCGCCGACCCCCTGACCTTGGTCAATCAATACATGGTCCCCGCCATGGACGAGGTTGGACGCCGCTTCGAGTGCAGCGAGTACTTTGTCCCCGAACTGCTCATCTCGGCCCGCGCGATGAAGGCCTCCCTCGAGCTTATCCGGCCGCTCTTGGTTGCCCGGGGCGACAAACCGGTTGGCCGCGTCGCCATCGGCACGGTCAAAGGCGACCTCCACGACATCGGCAAGAACCTCGTGGCGTCTCTACTGGAAGGAGGCGGTTTCGAGGTTATCGACCTTGGAGTCAACGTCTCCCCCGAGAAGTTCATCGCCACCATTAAAGAGAGCCAGGCCAATATCGTCGCCATGAGCGCATTGCTGACAACCACGATGCCTTCCATGAAAACCACCATCGATGCCCTCCAGCAGGCGGGCGTGCGCGACCAGGTCAAAGTCCTGATCGGCGGGGCGCCTATTACCCAGAAGTACGCCGACGAAATCGGGGCCGACGGCTACAGCGAGAGCGCGGTCGGGGCGGTCGCCCTGGCCAAGAAGGCGGTGGCGGCGCCCGTCGCCTGAGTGGACCATTCCGAAGGCGCATGAGGTTCGGGTTAAGCCTTTACGGCGCGAGTAAAGAGGCCGGGGCGGCCTGGGACTGCGGCCCGGGTGGCCAGCGCAGCGGCATTTCGCATTGGGCATTAGGCATTGGTCATTTTTCATTGGCAATGCGAAATGCACAATGGCTAATGCCCAATGCCAAATGAGACCGCAGCGTCATACGCCCAAACAACCGGTGGAGGCCCTGCCTCACTAGCTAGTTGCAATGCATACGACCCTGGCGCATCTCCTATCGAACGGCCCGGTTCTGACCGACGGCGCGTGGGGCACTCAACTCCAGGCCCGCGGCTTGGGGATAGGCGAGTTCCCGGACCTGTGGAATCTCACCCACCCGGAGCAGGTGCTGCAGGTTGCGCGGGCCTACGTCGATGCGGGCAGCCAAATCATCCTTACCAACACGTTCGGCGCAAACCGCATCCGCATGGCTGAACACACTGGTGCGGAACGCGTCGAGGAGATAAACCGGCGCGGCGTGGAGCTCTCGCGCCAGGCGGCCCAGGGCCGGGCCGCCGTGTTCGCCTCCATCGGCCCGAGCGGCAAACTCCTGCTCAGCGGTGAAGTCAGCGAGGACGAATTGCGCGACGCCTTCCGCCAGCAAGCCAGAGCGTTGGCGGAAGCGGGCGCCGACGCGCTGGTCATCGAGACTATGACGGATCTGGCCGAGGCGAAATTGGCGCTCACCGCCGCGCGCGAGACGAGCCTGCCCGTTGTTGTCTGCATGGTCTTCGATAGCGGCAAAGCCAAAGACCGCACGATGATGGGGAACACGCCGGAGCAGGCAGCCGCCGCACTGACCGCCGCGGGGGCGGATGTCGTCGGGGCCAACTGCGGCCAGGGGATTGAAGGCTTTGCGACGATTTGCGGGCGCCTGCGTGCGGCGACCGACCGGTCTATTTGGCTCAAGCCTAATGCCGGCCTGCCCACCATCGTCGAAGGCCGCGCCCGGTACAACGTCTCCCCGGAAGGATTTGCCGGCGCCGTTCCCGAATTGCTCCGGCTGGGCGCCGGTTTCGTCGGCGGTTGCTGCGGGACCGGACCCGAGTTCATAGCCTCCGCCGCGCGAGTGTTGAAGAGATAATCTATGAATAGTCGCGAACGAGTTTTCACGCATCTGGCCGGCGGCGCCGTTGACCGGCTCCCACTCATGCCCATCACCATGATGTTTGCCGCCAACCGCATCGGCGCCCGCTACCGGGACTACTGCACCGACTACCGGGTGCTGGTCGAGGGGCAGATGCGCGTCGCCGAAGACTTCGGCTTCGACTACGTGAACACCATGTCCGACCCCGCGCGAGAGGCGGCCGATTGCGGGGCAGCGGTGGAGTATTTTGACAACCAGCCGGTGGCGCTGGTGGAGGAACGGGCGCTCCTTGCGGATAAATCGAAGCTGGCCGGCCTCAAGGCGCCGGACCCGGCCGCCGCTCCCCGCATGCACAATGCCCTCAAAGCGTTGGAACTCTTCAAAGCCAGGCTGGGCAGAGAGAAAGTGATCGAGGGTTGGATAGAAGGCCCAATCGCCGAAGGCGCCGACCTCCGCGGCATCAACACCGTGATGATGGACTTCTTCGACGACCCGGCCTTCGTCAAAGACCTCTTCGGATTCGTTGTGGAAATGGAGTTGCGCTTCGCTCTGGAACAGATCAAGGCCGGCGCGGAGGTCATGGGCATCGGCGACGCCGCCGCCTCGCTCGTCAGCCCAGAAATCTACGAGACCTTTGTTTGGCCGTACGAGAAGCGGCTCATCGAAGGCATTCACGCCGCCGGCGCCAAAGCCCGCCTCCATATTTGCGGCAATACGCGGCGTTTGCTCAAGGCCATGGGCACACTCGGCGCCGACATTGTGGACCTGGACTCGCTGGCGCCGCTGGATGAAGCCCGCCGCCAGATGGGGCCGGACCAAGTCCTTCTGGGCAATCTCAACCCCGTCACCGTTCTTCGCGACGGGGCCCCTGAAGATGTCACTTCCGTGATTGGCGGATGCCATGGCCAGGCTGGCGCCCGGTTCATCGTTGGCGCCGGCTGCGAAGTCCCCCGCGACACTCCCGACGCCAACCTCCGCGCGCTGACCGATTACGCCCATGGCCACCGGCCTTAGTGCTCCAGGACGTAGGTTCGGTGACGTATTCACGATTTGCGATTCTAGATTTGCGATTTGCGATTGCGGAGGAGCGGCCCCCGTCGGCACGTCACTTTATTTGCGCCCATCGCCGCTTAGCCGCGTGCGGCCGAAGCTCCTACCCCTCCATTCGCCTCGCTGGGCTTAAAGAGCCAATCCGGGTGGCAGGCCGCACAGAATCTGAGACCGCGAACCGCTGCTCTTTCTTGCTTCCGGGCCGGAATGCGGTAGAATATCTCATAATCGTTCCTGTGATTTATTGGTTGGTGAATGCTCTTATGTGAGCGCAAAGCCACGAACAGACGTGAACCGAACACCCCCGGAAGGAGGCGCAGATGAAAGGCATCGTTTATTTGCCGCCCCTGGCCCGCCCGGCGAAGTCATCGAGCGCCCAAGGTCGCGGCGGTTTTACCCTGATTGAATTGCTGGTGGTCATCGCGATTATCGGCATTTTGGCGGCGCTGCTCTTGCCCGCCCTGAGCCGCGCTGGAACCGCGGCGCGCAGCGCGGCCTGCAAGAGCAACCTGCGGCAATGGGGCCTGGCGCTGCAGACGTATGTGGACAATAACCTGGAGGCATACCCGCCGTACGAGATGAGGGACACAAATGGCGCGAGGTGGGCTACGGAGGGCCCCTCGATTTATTGGATGCAGCGTCTGGCCCCATACGCCAAGGCGAAGCTGCGGACGTACTGGGGCAGGCCAAGACAACGGCCCTTAGGGAAGGTCATTCAGTCATGCCCGAGCTACGCCCGGCTGGGCGGCCAGTTCTACCGCGATGGTTCGGTGGGCAGCTACGGCTACAACCGCATGGGCTACGACCCCGGCATTGAGATAGGGCAAGAACTCGGCCTTGGGGGTGTGTCTCTGGATTTCTTGGGCAGGTGGAACTCGTGGGACGAAACGGGACCCGCCGACATGCGCCCCGTGAAAGAGGCGGAGGTTCGCCAACCGAGTGATATGATTGCCATCGCGGACGCACAGCTCTGGGAGGGGCCTGGCGATCAGGCCAGCGGTTGGGGTGATCTCGAGGGCTACGACCCGGCTATAGAGCACATTATTGGGCAGCCCGGCTATGCGACTGCGGATAATCCGCGCATTCTGGCTGCGGCACGGCTCGACCTTCGGCGGCACGGCGGGAGGTGGAACGTTCTTTTCTGCGACGGCCACGTGCGGGATTACACGACGAAGGGCCTCTTTAGCATCCGAAACGCGCAGAGCTGGAACCGGGACCACCAGGCGCACGCCGACCTGATCCCGCCATCGTGGACACAGTGAGAGGCGTTGCCTTTCAGAAGTTCAAGGTGCTCGCATAGACGAGCCGGCCCCTTCTTGGCACAGCATTCCGCGGGGGGGGGGGCTCGCACGCGGAGATACGGGCCTCACTATCAGAGTGCGCTTCAGACCCCCAGAACAGCCAAGTCCGGCGCAACGTGCTTAAAGTGAGGCAGGTTTAACGTGCGGATTCGCGTGCAACCGCACTGCCTGGCCACTTGGGCGTGGAGTGCATCGTAGATCGTTCCGCCTCGGATGCCACTGGCCGGGGCCGAAGAGATAAGTCGGCGGTACTCCTTCACGCTCAGGCCATGCACGGCCACCCGGTTGGCGAGGTCTTCCACCATCTGGGCTGCATCAGCGGGATGCACCCTGAGCCGCGGATCACCGGATAGCGTGGCGTAGGCCTCCGCCAGCGCATGTACGGAGGTGAATACTTCGCGGCTGTTCACCAGCACGTCCGCCGCGGCGAAGTTCGGACTTTCACTCAGGCAGGATTCCACCAGAATAGAGGTGTCAAGAAACTGCTTCACCGGCGCAACCTTCCTTCCCGTATCTGCAGGACGGCCGCGCTGCTGTCCCAGTCCCGCGGCAGCGCGCCCGCATAGACGAGGCGGCCTCTCGTTTGCACAACATTCCGCGGGGGGGGCTCGCACGCGGAGATACGGGCCTCACTACTCACCACCTCCACCATCACCTTCGTGCGCCCGGAGATACCGATGGCTTGGCGAATCTCCTTGGGCAGAACCAACCGGCCAACCGCATCCATACTGACAATTGCTCTCATTGCCAGTACCCTACCAAATGCCAGTCAATTGGCAAGAACCTCGCCGAGGCTCGGTTCAGTCATCATCGGGCCCGCCGGTGTTTGCGAGCGATACGCGCGATTTCCCGCAAGTCCTTCGCAGTCGGCTCGCCTTCGCCGCCGGGGTGCCGGTCGAGTTCTTGAACGATGCTGACGAAATCGGCAGCCTCCGGCAACCGCATCCATGCTTTGGCGGCGGCTGGATCGCTAGTGGGCGGCAGGCAGGCGGTGCCCGTGCAGAGGTATAGCACCGGGCCCTCTTTGGGAGCGAGACCGGCGGCATACGGCTCCACAAGGCCCGCGTTGCCGAGAACGACCTTGTTGGGGCGATAGACGGAATGAACCGCGCGCACCAAGGCTCGCGCCTGCGGTTGCTCCGGGTCGCCCGCCACCACCGCGCGCGGCGGCTCTTCCAACGCAAAATCCAAGGCCTGGAGCATAAACGTCGCCGCCTGAGGCAGGCGCTCAAACCGCTGAGCAAACAGCCGCAAAGTCTTCTCCGCCGCCTCCGTATAAGCCTCAACGCCAGCGATCTTGCCCAGCTTCAGCAGGGCCAAGGCGGCCACCGAATTACCTGACGGTTCGGCCCCATCGTAATCCTCCTTAAGGCGCAGAATAAGGTCTGAGGCCTCCAAGCCGCTTTGCCAGAAACCCCCGTTGGCGCGGTCGAAAAATTTGTCGAGCATGGCATCCGCCAAGTCCCTGGCAAAGGCGAGGTGAGCCGGCGCCAAGGTTGCCTCATAGAGTTCAATCACGCCGCCCAACAGGAAGGCATAGTCCTCGACCAATTGCGCCCGGTCCCGTTCCCCATCCCGCCAGCGGTGATAGAGCTTATGTGGCGCGGCGTCCCAGAGGCTTTTGCGAAGAAATGCCAGGCATTTTTCGGCCGCCGCGCGATAGGCCGCATCCCCGAGGACCGCGTAAGCCCGGGCCAGCACCCCCAGCATCAGTCCGTTCCAGGAAGTCAGCACCTTGTCGTCGCGGTGGGGGCGCACCCTCCTGGAGCGCGCCTCGAAGAGTTTCCGTTTGGCTGACCGCAGCAATTCCTCTTCGCCCGGGCGCAGGTTCGGATCGACCACGCTCAGGACGTTCTGGTTGGGCAGCGGGTGTGGGTGACTGTGATCGACAAAGTTGGCTTGCTCGGTCAGGCCAAAATAGCGCGAGCCCACCTCGAACTCAGGCGCCGTCAGCAAACTTGCCACTTCCTGTTTTGTCCAGCAATAGAACTTGCCCTCGTGGCCTTCGCTGTCCGCGTCCTCCGCCGAGTAGAATCCGCCGCCCGGATCGGTCATGTCTCGAAGGATGTACGAGAGGATATCGCGCACGACTTGGGCGTAGGACTCGCGCCCGCTCACCACGAATGCGTCCAGGTACAACTGCGCCAGTTGCGCATTGTCATAGAGCATTTTCTCGAAGTGGGGAACCAGCCATTGCGCATCGACTGAATACCTGGCAAATCCGCCGCCCAATTGGTCATGAATGCCGCCGGCGGCCATCTTGTCGCAGGTGCGCAGCACCATACGCGCGGCTTCGGCATCTCCAAACCGCGCCGCGTAGCGCATCAGGAATTGGGCCTGGCTCGGCTGGGGAAATTTGGGCGGGCCGCCAAAACCGCCGTGCTCCGGGTCGTAGCTCTGCTTGAGCAGCGTGCCGGCATGGCGCAGGGCGCTCAAGCCGGGAAGCCGCGTGGTTGGCGATTGCTCCTGAGTGGCCTGGCTCAACTGGCGCTGGATAGCCTTGGCCGATTGCACGAGGGCATCATGCCGGGCCTCCCAGGCCTTTCTGACCTGCTCGAGAACCTCCAGGAAGCTGGGGCGCCCGTAGCGGGAATCCGGGGGGAAATAGGTGCCGCCGAAAAAGGGCTGGAGGGCGGGGGTAAGAAACACATTGAGCGGCCATCCGCCCTGGCCGGTCGCCGCCTGGACGAACGTCATGTAGATCTTATCCACGTCCGGCCTCTCCTCTCGATCCACCTTGATATTGATGAAGTGCGCGTTGAGAAACCGGGCCAAGTCCTCATCCTCGAACGATTCCCGCTCCATGACGTGGCACCAGTGGCAGGTGGAATAGCCGATGCTCAAGAAGATCGGTTTGCCCTCTCCACGCGCCCGGGCGAAGGCCTCTTCGCCCCAGGGATACCAGTCCACCGGATTATGCTGGTGCTGGAGCAGGTATGGAGATTTCTCCCGCGCCAGGCGGTTGGCCCGAACGGAAGGTGTATGCGGAACCTGGGTCGTCACAATGCCTTTGGATTTGGTGTTCAACCAGTCTTGCGCGCCGTCCCTGATGCATGAATGCGGCGGAGGCAAAGTGGTGCCAACACCCTCTCTTCCATGCAATATTAAGGCCTTTGCTGCCGTTCGGCAAGGTGGCGCGCGACCTTTAGTGAGGCGCATCCCGCCGGTACCCGATGTCACAAATCGGATGACGCATCCTTCGGCCACGACCAATTGCTTGTCCCAGGTGGGACATTATATTGGAGACGATTCTATGTCCCACCTGGGACATAGAATCGGTCACCCCTGCTGGCGTGCGCGTTAGCTTTATGAGACGGCAAGCCAAGATCGTGGGAAGTTTTGATTTGTCGCCGGTCTCCAAAGTGCGTACTGTTTGGCGGTGGAAATAGTGTTGACGATTGGAGTTTAGTGTTATCTCCCAAATACTGGAGAACGGACGCGGTGCTGCGCTTATTCCTAAGCGTGGTCGTGTGCGTTTTTTCCGGGTCGATTCTGGTCAACCTATGGCAGTATGCGAGTTCAGGTCCCAGGCCGGAACCCTTGCTGTTTTATTCGCTGACCGCGTGTGGACTGGTGTGCTTTGGAAGCGCGTTGGTGCTGGTGAACCGGCCCTGGCGAATCGAGAGTATCATGCGCCGGATGGCGGCGGCCCTGGCGCTGTTTTATTTGGGAATGTTTGCGGGCGCCTGGGCTCAGAAGCTGGCCGGCCCTCCGCAACACTCGGTGGCTGAGTTGGTCACCGCGGCCTTGAGTTTCCAGGGGGCGGCGCTGGTGCTCATCACGCGGCTTTTGCACGAGCATCAAACCAGTTGGAACGAAGCCTTCGGCTTCACTCTTGGCTGGCCTTGGGCCTTGCTGAGCGGGTTCGTGGCTGGCGCGCTGTTCCTTCCCTTGGGCTTGGAACTTCAACATCTCTCGGCGCTCTTCCTGCTGCATTTTTCTCAATTAGGGATTCGCCCCGAAGAACAGCAGGCAGTCCAGACCTTGCGGG
>JAJYHY010000390.1 GCA_021784555.1 bacterium | reverse complement strand
TCCGATCTCTGCCCCCGGCGGCGGAGGCCACGGTGGTGGACATTGGTTGCGGCACGGGCGCGAATCTGGCCGCCCTGGCCGACCGCTATCGCTCGATCGGAATCGACGCCTCGTCCGAAGCCGTTGCCCTGGCACGGCAGCGTTTTCCCGCGGTCCGCTTCCTCTGCGGCCGGGCTCCCCGCGACCTGGGCGACGAGATGGGCCGTGCCCGGCTGCTGCTGCTCACCGATGTTCTGGAGCACGTAGCCGACGACTTCGTGATGCTCTCGGAGCTGCTCGCCGCGGCCAGCCCCGGCTGCCTCCTTCTGTTGACCGTGCCGGCCGACGAATCGCTGTGGAGCGAGCACGACCAGTCGTTCGGCCACTACCGCCGCTACGATCGGGCCCGCCTGGAGCAGGTGTGGGCCGGCTTGCCGGTCAGCACGCTGCTGCTCGCTTACTTCAACGCGCGGCTGCTGCCGCTGGTGCGATCGATGCGGGCCTGGAACCGGTTTCGCGGCCGTGCCTCGGGGGCGGCCGGCACCGATTTCTGGTTGCCCAGCCGACCGGCCAACGCCCTCTTAAGGGCCATCTTCGCCGGGGAATCGCGACGGCTGGTGGGCTGCTTGCACCGGAGCAACCGCGGTTATCGTGCCGGTTCGAGCCTGATCGCCTTGTTGCGGCGGGAGAGCGGTCCCCTCGCCATCCGCACGAAACCCGCCGCCCTGCCGCCGGATCACCGTTGAGGCCTGATGGCCGCAATTGTAAATCGCTACGCTAGCGGGGAATTCGGGCAGCCCTTCGGCGCCATGAAAGGGCCGCCGGTAGAGGACAAAAAAAGCCTCGCGACGGCTCATGCCGTCGCGAGGCTTCGGGTGTATTAATCCGGCGACACCTACTCTCGCACTTTTGGTACTACCATCGGCTTCGAAAGCTTAACGGCCGTGTTCGGAATGGGAACGGGTGTGACCTTTCGAATATCGTCACCGGAAAGGAGCGGATCGCCCGGGTGAGGACGAGCCGCTCACGAAGGTCTTAGGTCTTGGGTCTTTGGGCTTATCCAAGACCTAAGACCCAAGTCCTAAGACCAGAATGGTTGTGGCAGGAAGTGGCATCTTATGGCCCTCACCCTAGCCCTCTCCCGAAGGGAGAGGGGATGAAGGCGGGCTCTTAGGAGCGTTGAATACATGCGGCCAAGCATTCGCCCGTTAGTATCGGTTAGCTGAACGCATTGCTGCGCTTACACATCCGACCTATTAACCTGGTCGTCTTCCAGGGGGCTTTCGGGGTTATACCCCAACGAAACCTGATCTTGGAGAGGGCTTCACGCTTATATGCTTTCAGCGTTTATCCTTTCCGTTCCTAGCTACCCAGCCGTGCCGCTAGCGCGACAACTGGCACACCAGAGGAACGTCCTTCTAAATCCTCTCGTACTAAAGAAGAACCTCCGCAAGTTTCGTGCGCCCATAGCAGATAGGGACCGACCTGTCTCACGACGGTCTGAACCCAGCTCACGTACCACTTTCATTGGCGAACAGCCAAACCCTTGGGAGCTTCTCCACCCCCAGGATGTGATGAGCCGACATCGAGGTGCCAAACCGCTCCGCCGCTATGGACGCTCGGGAGCGATAAGCCTGTTATCCCCAGAGTACCTTTTGTCTGATGAGCGATGGCCCTTCCATACGGGACCACCGGATCACTAAGTCCTGCTTTCGCATCTGCTCGACCTATCCGTCTCGCAGTCAAGCACCCTTCTACCTTTGCGCTCGACGCCTGATTGCCAACCAGGCTGAGGGTACCTTTGAACTCCTCCGTTACTTTTTTGGAGGAGACCGCCCCAGTCAAACTGCCCAACTGGAAATGTCCTCTGCCCGGTTTCACGGGAATCAGAGTTAGAACTAAAATATGCCCAGGGTGGTATTTCAAGGTTGGCTCCGCCGATACTGGCGTACCGGCTTCCACGCCTCCCACCTATCCTACACAGAACATATCACAGCCCAATACCAGCCTACAGTAAAGGTTCATGGGGTCTTTCCGTCTAGCTACGGGAACGTGGCATCTTCACCACGGCTACAATTTCACCGGGTCACTGGTTGAGACAGTGGAGCTGTCGTTACGCCATTCATGCAGGTCGGAACTTACCCGACAAGGAACTTCGCTACCTTAGGACCGTCATAGTTACGGCCGCCGTTTACCGGGGCTTCGGTCGCAGGCTTCACCTTGCGGCTAACCTTCTTCCTTAACCTACCGGCACCGGGCAGGCGTCAGACTCTATACATCCTCTTACGAGTTGGCAGAGTCCTGTGTTTTTGATAAACAGTCGCAGCTCTCGATTTACTGTGGCCCCCAGGAGCGTGAACCCCCGAGGGCACCCCTTATTCCGAAGTTACGGGGTCATGTTGCAGAGTTCCTTAACCAGTGTTCTCCCGAGCGCCTTAGACTACTCGTCTCGCCTACCTGTGTCAGTTTTAGTACGGTCACTCCGACTTCAACCTTTAGGAGCTTTTCTTGGACGTCCTGCAGATGACTTCACGAACGTAAATGCGCTCGAGCCCGCCTCTTGGCTTGCGAGGGCGGATTTTCCTCTCCCTCACCTCAAGACGGTCTACCGACGTTTCTACTCGTACGGCTCACCTTTCAGACGCCGTCCCTCCATCAGTCCCTCGGAGTGGCGCAGGAATGTTGACCTGCTATCCATCGTCTACGCCTTTCGGCCTCGACTAAGGTACCGGCTAACCCTGGGCGGAATTACCTTCCCCAGGAAACCTTAGGCTTTCGGCGGGCAGGATTCTCACCTGCCTTATCGTTACTCATTCCGGCATAAGCACCTGAAGACCCCTCCACCGCTCCTTTCGGTACGGCTCGTGTCTGATCTTCAGCGCTCTCCTACCAATCCTTGCGGATTCCACTGCTTCGGTGTCGGGCTTACTCCCGTTCATTATCGGCGCAGAACTGCTCGGCCAGTAAGCTGTTACGCACTTTTTAAATGGTGGCTGCTTCTAAGCCAACATCCTGGCTGTCGCGGCAATTCAACTTCCTTAGTGACTAAGCCCAACTTCGGGACCTTAGCAGGTGATCTGGGTTGTTTCCCTCTTGACCGCGAAGCTTATCCCTCGCGGACTGACTCCTGAGATAGTCGCATTGGTATTCGGAGTTTGGTTCAGCAGGGTAGTCTGGAAGGACCCCCAAACCGATTCAGTATCTCTACCCCCAATGCGTAGTGACTCAAGGCTAGCCCTAAAGCTATTTCGGAGAGTACGAGCTATCCCTGCGTTTGATGAGACTTTCACTCCTCCCCACAAGTCATCCCCTCGGTTTTCAACCCAAGTGGGTTCGGTCCTCCACGCGGTATAACCCGCGATTCAACCTGCTCATGGGTAGTTCACGCAGATTCGCGCCTACCGCCAACGACTAATTCGCCCTATTCAGACTCGGTTTCCCTTCGGCTCCGGCCCGGAAGGCCTTAACCTCAACGCCGCAGACGGTAACTCGCCGGATCATTATGCAAAAGGCACGCCGTCACACTTTGCGGGCAAGCCCGCCATAGTGCTCCGACCGCTTGTAGGCACATGGTTTCAGGTTCAGTATCCTCCCCTAGCAGGGGTTCTTCCCATCTTTCAGTCGCCCTACTGAGTTCACTATCGGTCGTCAGAGAGTATTTAGCCTTGCGGGATGGTCCCCGCAGATTCAGTCGGGATTCCACGTGGCCCGACCTACTCAGGTACTCCTCGGGAGGCTACACCGCTGTCGCGTACGGGGCTGTCACCCTGTATCGCCTGCCTTTCCAGACAGTTCCGCTAGCTGGTAGCTTGGTAACTCCCATGTGAGAAGCCCTACAACCCCGCGGAGGAAAACCTTCGCGGTTTAGGCTCTTTCCCGTTCGCTCGCCACTACTGAGGAAATCGATTTTTCTTTCTTTTCCAGCGGTTACTTGGATGTTTCGGTTCACCGCGTTCGCGACATACGCCTATGAATTCAGCGTATGTTAATTCGGGTATCCCGGGATCAACGCTCGTTTGACAGCTACTCCGGGCTTATCGCAGTCTTCCACGCCCTTCTTCGGCTTCTGACGCCAAGACATCCCCCATGCGCCCTTAGTAGCTTGGCCACATGAATTCAACGCTCCATGACGGAGCAAAACTCACGCGGTTTGCTACCGGATCGATTCCAAACTTCTTCCGCTCCAACCCCGCGGCGAACCGCCGGGCTCGAACTTCGAAGTGCGGCATTCGATCCAAGTAACGAATGCTCTAAGTGCCCGTGAGAGCCACGCACGGAGCGTCAAAACGCACCGACGTGGTTCACACATTAAGATGCCACTTCTTACCACAACCGAATTGTCAAAGAACGCTCGGCCAACTCGCTCCGCGAATTGGCGAAAACACCAACTTTACCACGGGCCGATTCGGGTGTCAACAGGCTTCCGCGGCTTACGGGGAAAATTTTTTCCGGCCGCAAACGCCCGGCCTCTACCCTGCACACCGACAATTTATATTCTATCGGCCCGAGTCTGGGTGGCAACCCACTCGAAAACTCGCCCAGTTCCACGCAATTTGCCCATTTTAAACGGCGAGTGACCGGATCCCGAACCAAACGCCCTAGCCAGTGCGTCCCTGGAACGATACTAGGCCAACGCGGCTGCGAAGCGTTTCTCGGCGAACGCCCAATTGGCCACCTTCCAAAAGCCGTCCACGTATTTTCCGCGTTCGTTGTGGTAGTCGACGTAGTAGGCGTGCTCCCAGACGTCGATGGTCAACACCGGCTCCTTGCCGTGCTTCAGCGGCGTATCGGCGTTGCCCAGCGGCATGATCTCGAGCTTCCCTGTTTGGTCGGCGGCCAGCCAGGCCCAGCCGGAGCCAAAAAGCTTCACGGCCGTCTCCGACATGGATTTGCGGAAGGCCTCGAAGCCGCCCAGGTCGCGCTGGATGGCCGCCGCCAGCTCGCCCTTCGGCTCGCCGCCGGCTTTGGGCATCATGCAGTCCCAGTAGAAGCTGTGGTTCCACGCCTGGGCCGCGTTGTTGAACACGCCGCCGGCGGATTGAAGGACCACCTCGCGGAGCGGCAGGTTCGCCTCCGGCTTGCCTTCCACCAAGGCATTCAGGTTCTTGAAGTAGGCGGCGTGATGCTTGGTGTAGTGGTACATCAATTGCTCCTCGGAGAGGAACGGCTGCAAGGCATTCATGGCGAACGGCAGGGGCGGTTGCTGAAACGGCATTTTGGGCGTCTCCTTTCTTGGTGGTGGTACGGTTCGGCGGCCGTGAGCTGGCGGGCGGCCCACAGACCCGCTCCGGCGGCCAGCGATTCGGTAAGGAACTGGCGTCGTGTCACGCCCGCCCCCCTCGATTTGCAGAATCGCTGGACAAACTCCGATTTTCGCAACGATTGTAGGTGTCCGGTCCGGCGGCGGCAAGCGGCTTTCAATCAGATAATTCCTCAAGAGGGCATCGGGCTGCGCGCTGAAGGCGCGGGCGCCGTTCCCGCCGAGATACTCATCCAAGAGGTCCGACCGGGCAGACTGCCGCAATGTGTTGTGCAACAGAAGTTCGTCCCCCCGCTCAGCCTCTCCCCAGGCTTGAGCTTGACGATCAGACCCTCTGGCACCATAATGGTTCCATACGGAAACCAATCCGAGGAACGTTGATGCCTGCCATTACCCTCAAAAATATTCCGCCCGATCTCTACGAGCGGCTCAAGCAGTGTGCCGCCGCGAATCACCGCAGCATCAACAGCGAAATCATCACCTGCATCGAGCGGAGCGTGCGAGGCCGCAAGCTGGACCCAGACAACTTGCTCAGCCGCGCGCGGGAGTTGCGCCAAAAAACCAAGCGGCATCCTCTGGACGATGCGGATTTCAGAATCGCGAAACTAGCAGGGCGCCCATGATTGTGGTCGATACGAATGTGATCGGCTATTTGTATTTGGCGAGCCCCCATTCGCGGCAGGCCGAACACGCTTTGCTCAAAGATCCCAGTTGGGCCGCGCCCGTGCTGTGGCGGAGCGAGTTCCGCAACGTGCTGGCTCTTTATCTCCGCAAGCGGTGGCTGACGCTGCAAGCCAGCCAACAGATCATGAGCGAAGCTCTGAGCCTGATGGAGGATCGGGAGTATGAGGTGGACTCCAAAGAAGTGCTAAAGCTGGTCGCCGTGGGCAACTGTTCGGCGTATGATTGTGAATTTGTGGTCTTGGCTCAAGAGTTGGCGATCCGTTTAGTTACCGTGGACAAGCAAGTCCTCAAGGACTTCCCACACGTGGCGGTGTCATTGGAGACCTTTGTCGGCGGAGACTTGTGATGAGCACAATCAATCCTGATGAAACACCTCCTCCATCGAGGCCCACCACTCGCCTTCCCCGCGGCTGGCCAAGGGGATTTGGCAGGGCTTGCAGCACTCCCACCAGCGTTGCGTCGTCGGGTCGGCCGCCATCTTGGCCATGTCCGCGGCCAAATCATCGCCGAGGTACTCGAAATAGCTGAACAAGTAGCAGCGGCCCTCGTCCAGCCGGCGGAGGTAAATCGAGTAGTTGCGAATGTGGCACTCGCGGATCATGCGGGCAACCTCCGGCCAGACGGCCGCGTGCAGCCGCTTGTACTCCTCCACCTTGTCCGCATGGACCTCAATTACGGAGCCGTATCTTGCCATGGGATGACCTCTGCTTAGCGGATCAGCCATCAGGGATTAGGCGTCCGGGATCGGAAGTGTGAAACCGGGATCTTTCGAAGTCGATCGCGAAAACCAGAAAGGGCGAAAACGCGAAGCGGAACAACTTACCAGGCGCTCGGGCGAGTCTCATGGGTCTTTCGGCATTTCGCCCTTTCGCGATCTCGCGATTTGCTTTCTGCTTATGCATCGCGGACGCATTTTGGATCATCCCCGGCCGCGATTCGCTGAACAGCGGCACGCATATCCCTGTCCCCTCATCCCTGACCCCCGCACGCCTCATGGGGTCTCTCCGCGAAGCCACGGGGGGACTTGCACGTCTTTTTGCCGCGCCGGCGGCGTCACCTCAAGCCGTTCGATTTTGCCGTGCCGATAGACGCACTCGATCACCGTCCGGCCCGGCGCCCACAGCTTGAAGGCCACCTCCCACTCCTTCGGCCAGGCCGGCAGCAGAAAGATCTTCTGGCCGCTGTTGTCCAGGAGCATGTGCTGCAAGGTCAGCATGATGGCGCTG
>JAJYHY010000389.1 GCA_021784555.1 bacterium | reverse complement strand
TCCGATCTGAAGGGGAGCCGTAACCCGCGTGTGCCGGCGTGCTGATCGGAGAGAAGACCGAGAATTACGCCTGGCTGGCGCATGAAGGTCTTCAGGGCGGGCCCTTCGAAACGGCGCTCGAAGAATTGGCATTGGGAGCGCCGGCGCAACGATTGGAGCAAACGGTCCAGGGAGGGCTGCCGCAATCCCCGATAGGTCGTGCCGCACTGATAGCCCGGCGCGAATTGGGCGAACCGGGCGTAAAGCTCGAAATTGCCGAAGTGGCCGATGGCCGCCACGACACTCCTGGGTCTTTGATGGGAAGCGGGTTGAAAGAACTGAGCCGGCGCCACAAACTCGACGTGCGGGCGGATCTCCTCCAGGCTCATCGACGCGGTTTTCACCGCGCAGGCATAATTCTCTCCAATGCGCCGGAAGTTCTCCTTGGCCAAGGCGAGAATCTCAGCGGGCGCCATGTCTTGTCCGAAGCACAGGCGCAGATTGCAAAGGGCGACGCGGCGATGCCGGCCATCCAGGCTGTAGGCGATGGCTCCGCCGGCGCGCCCCAGCCAGGCTACCCATCGCAGCGGCAGGGCCTGAATCAGAGCGACCAGCGCGCGGGCCAGCAAATAAAGGAGGAATTCCATTTCAGGCTCAGCGTGCCAACTCTAACGGAAGCAGATTTTGCGCACGCAATCCTCGAAATCGTTTGCCCCGCTCAGGATCTTGATTTCCACCCGCATGAAATAGATCGATACGTCCCGGCGGTCAATCTTTGGAAAGCGGACGGCATCCTTCTGGGTGGTGACGATGGTTTCGGCCTGGCGCTTTTTGCTGCGGTTGATGAGGTTCAACACCTCTTGCTGTGTAAACCGGTGATGATCGGCAAAGCGCTTCGAATAAACCAGTTCCGCCCCCAGTTGCACCAGGCTCTGCTCGAAGCTCTCGGGCTGGGCAATCCCGCTCATGGAGGCCACCCGCCGGCCTTCGAGCATCTCCAATCCCACCCTCTGGCCGGTGAACACATCCTCAAGGAACAGCGGATGGTGAATGCACTCGATAATGCCCGCGGTAGGGTTGAGCTGCATCAAACGTTTGCGAAGCCGCTCGGTGTCGCCATCGCTCTTGGTAATAAAGATGGCGGTCGCCCGGGCCAGGTGAGAGGGAGGTTCGCGCAGGGTGCCGCGGGGCAAAAGGCGCTCGTTGCCGAAGGGTTGTTGACGATCTATGAGGACAATATCCTGGCGCCGGCCGCGGAGCTTCCAATACTGATAGCCATCGTCGAGGAGGAGGGTGTCACAGCCAAACTTCTGGATGGCATAGCGTCCGCTTTTGACCCTGTCTTTATCGACCAGCACCACTACGTCCTTCAAATTGGAAGCGAGCATGTAAGGCTCGTCGCCGGCCATCTCGGAATCGAGCAGGAGCGATTTGCCATCCGAGACCACGCGCGGGGGGGTGGTATCTTCGCGCAGAAGCATTTTGTTGAGCAACTTCTTGTGCAAGGGCGTCGGTTTGGAACGATAGCCGCGGGACAGAATCGCCACGTTTCGCCCCTGGTCGCGCAGTTCGCGGGCGAATTTCTCAACGACCGGCGTCTTGCCGGTTCCACCCACGGTGAGATTTCCAATAGCGATGACCTGGACGCCGAGGGTCGAGTCGCGGAGAATGCGGACGTTGTAAAGGAAACGCCGGACCTTTATGAGCACCTGGAAGACCTTCGAGCAGCCATACAGACTGCCGCGCACCAGCGTCTCTCGCAACCCGTGCCGGTCTTCGAAGATGACTTCCAAGATGAAGGTTTCCAAACTCTCTGTCCACGCCCGAATCCTTTCTCGCATTCTGCCTCAGTCTGCCAGGCGCACAGGCCAAGCGCAAGATTATCCACCCGCGTGGGATAGGAATGCGGACGCGCCCAGGCGCCGCGGCGCGCCACTGCCGCGATGCCTACGCCTCGGCCGAAATAGCCCCTGGCGACCGTCTCATCCATCGGGCCGCAAACAAGGCGACGCACGCGACACACAAAAGCCCTAGCCAAGCTGTGGCTCTTCGGGCAGGATGGCGCCGCATGAGCCGCTCCCGAAACCCTAAAGCCCAAACCGACCCCGCCTGGAAGATCGCCATCGAACTGTTTCTAGAACACAACGTATATCACACGAAGATGGCAGGGTGCATCCGGCAGCTTGAGTTCCCCATATTCAAGGTGTTGGACTTTGCGGACCCCATCGGGGTGTTTGAGCGGACGGGCAATCCCTTTGCGCTGGTGATTGCGGCGCACCAGGCCGCGCTGAAGACGCGCGGCAAGCCGGAGCTTCGCTATGAGGAGCGGTTCCGGTTGGTGCGCCAGTTGCGGCGGGGCGGATTGGACAAACAAAAGGTCCGCGACTTGGCGAAGGTGATGAGTTGGCTGACACGGTTGCCGGAGGAACTGGAATTGCGGTTTGTGGAGGAGTGGGATAAGCTGTGTCTTACCGCCATGCCGAGCGTGTACATCAAGACTTACGGTTGCCAGATGAACGAGCGCGACAGCGAAGCCGTTGCCGCCCAGCTCGTGGCCAAGGGCTATACCCTGGCCGAGGGGGAAGCCGTTGCCGACGTGATTCTGCTCAACACCTGCAGTGTGCGCGACCTGGCGGAACAAAAGGCGCTCCGGAAGATGGAAAACGTCATCGCCGAGACCCGCCGAAGCCGTCCCGACGTGGTCCTGGGTTTCATGGGCTGCATGGCGCAGAGCCGTGGCCGCGGGTTGATTGACACTCTACCTGATGTCGATCTGGTTATCGGGACGCAAAAGCTTCACCGCACCGCCGAGTATGTGGGTGAGCTCCTGGAGGGCCGGCGGCGGAAGCTGGTGGAGGTCGAGGAGGAACCCGGCAGCGAATCAAACATCCGGGAGCATCTCTTGAGCGGCAAGGGGAACAAGTCCGTGACGGCCTTCGTGAGCATCATGCAGGGCTGCAACCAGTACTGCACCTTTTGCATCGTGCCCTATACGCGCGGCCAGGAGCGCAGCCGGAGCATTGCCGACATCGTGGCCGAATGCCGCGAATTGGTCGCGGGCGGGGTGAAGGAGGTCACGCTGCTGGGTCAGATCGTTACCAGCTACGGCAAACGCGACCTGCCGGCCAAAGACGCCAAATCGCCTTTTGTTCAGTTGCTGGAGGCAGTGCATGAGGTTCAAGGACTGGAGCGCATTCGCTTCACCTCGCCGCACCCCAAAGGCTACGGAGATGATCTCGTTGAGGCCTACGGCCGGCTGCCGAATCTGGTTGAAAGCGCCCATGTCCCCGTCCAGAGCGGCAGCGAGCGCGTCCTGCGGTTGATGCACCGGGGTTACACGCGCGAGCGATTCCTCCACATTATTCAAAAGCTGCGCGCCACGAAGCCGGGAATCGGCCTGAGCACCGATTTCGTCGTGGGTTTTCCGGGCGAGGCGGAGGAGGATTTTGAGCACACGTTGGAGTTGGCGCGCGAAGTCGAATTCGACCAGGCCTTCATTTTCAAGTATTCGCCGCGTCGCGACACCCCCGCCGCAGTCATGCCTGACCAGGTCCCCGTTCCCCTTCGAGAGGAGCGAAACCGACGGTTGCTCAGTTTAGTAAACGAGATCGCCGCTCGGCGCTACCGCCAATTCATCGGGCGGCAGGTCCAGGTCCTGGTCGAAGGTCCCAGCAAGAAGAATCCCGCGCGATTCGTCGGGCGCAGCCGATGCAACAAGACGGTCCTGCTGGAAGGGTCTGAGCGGCATCGAGGCCAGGTCGTGGACGTCCGCGTGACCCGAAGCGGCTCGTTTACGCTTTACGCCGACCCGGCCACGGTTAATATCGATTAAGTTTTATGTCTCCAGTGAAATTATCCACCCTGGCGGTTGTTCTCGGTCTCGGCTTTGGGCTGCCCCAGGTTTATGGGCTGACCAAGCCCGCCGCCTATGCGGCCGCCGCCCGCAAGTTCCCCCGTTCGTTGGGCTGGGGTATTATTCTCATGCTGGCGGGGACGGCTTGGTTCTTGTATAACCTGAGCCTGGAATCCATCTCGGATTTTGCCAATTATAAGTGGGCTCTGTATCTCTTGTTTGGGGCGGTGGGAGTTGGCTCGTGCGTATTCGTGCAGGACTGGCTGGCGGTACGGGGACTGGCGGTCGTGTTCCTGTTGTTGGCCAAACTCATGGTCGATACCGGCCGGCCGGAACTGCCCGTGACCCATTGGGTCCTGGTTTTCCAGGCCTGGGCTTACATTCTGGTGATCGCCGGGATTTGGCTGACGGTTTCCCCATGGCGCTTGCGCGACCTGCTGGAGTGGGGCCTGGCCACCGAGAAGCGCATCAAGGCGGGCTGCGCAATTCGGCTGGCGTTCGGGCTGTTCATCGTCGTGCTGGGATTTACAAAATTCTGAGCGCGCCAGCCGTGACCGGGGAATGGCCAACTCCAGCGGCAAGATATTGGTGATTCGCGGCGGCGCCATCGGAGATTTCATCCTGACGCTGCCCGCTATCGCCGCTCTGCGGCGCCAATTCCCCGCCGCGCATCTGGAGGTGCTGGGCTATTCCCACATCATCTCCCTGGCCCTGGCAGGCGGCCTGGTGGATCGGGCCCGCTCCATCGAATCCCGTGCCTTGGCGGCCTTCTTCGGGCGAAACGCCGAGTTGGCCGAAGAAATGACGGATTACTTGTCTGAGTTCGACCTGATTGTCTCCTACTTGTACGATCCGGACGCCATCTTCAGAACCAATGTCGCCCGATGTTCACCCGCCCAATTCATTGCCGGACCGCATCGGCCCGATGCCAGTTCCGGTCTGCATGCGTGCAAAGTCTTTCTGAAGCCCCTGGAACGGTTGGCGATCTTCGACGCCGACCCGGTCCCCAGGCTGGCGCTCACCTCGGATGGGGCCTCTGCCGCCAGCCTTCCGCAGGCCAGCCGCCTCGCCCTGCACCCGGGCAGCGGCAGCGAGCAAAAGAACTGGCCGGAGGCGAAATGGGCGGATTTGCTGCACTACCTCATGGAAGCGGCTCAATGGCACATCCTGCTGGTCGGCGGCGAGGCCGAAGGCGAGCGGCTGCGACGTCTTTCGCCGGCCCTGCCACCAACGCGCGTTCATGTTGCCCAAAGCCTTCCATTGGTTGAGTTGGCGGGCCTTCTCCAGCAGTGCGCCGCCTTTATCGGTCACGACTCGGGCATATCCCATTTGGCAGCGGCCCTGGGCCTGCCCGGGCTGGTCTTGTGGGGCGATACGGTGGAGGAGGTGTGGCGTCCGCCCAGCGAAAAGGTCCGAATCCTGCACGGCGCCGAGGGGCTGGGGAACCTGGAATTGAATGAAGTGGTCCATTCGTTGGAGACGATTCAGTCCTTTTAGGCAAAGGACTTGCTGCTTGGGCCTGAAAAAATCGAACCTTTACAGGTTATAGTTCAAAGGCGCCGCCTGCGCTGGCCCTTATGCGCTGATTTGAGACGGTCGATTGTACTGCTTTGGAGCAGTACCTGGAGTTGAGCGCGTATCAAAATGAAAAGAATACTGGTCATTGACGACGAAGAGTGGCTCCGGGAGATGGTGCGAATCGCCTTGCGCCAGAGGGGCTTCGATGTGCTCGAGGCGGCCAATGGCGTCCAGGGCATTGAGATCGCGCGCCGGGAGTTGCCTGACCTCATCCTGTGCGATGTGAACATGGAGAGAGTGGACGGCTATCTCACCTTGTCCGCTCTGCGGGGCGAGACCTCGACCGCTTCCATCCCTTTCATCTTGATGACCGGGTTGGCTGACAATGCCGGAATGCGCCACGGCATGGAACTTGGAGCGGATGATTACCTGCCCAAGCCCTTCACTATCGAGGCCCTTTCCGCCGCCGTCGATGTCCGGCTCAAAAAGGCGCAGGTGCTTCGGCAGGAGGCCGAGCGGAAGCTGGCTGATTTGCGCGACAATATCAGCTTGATGCTGCCCCACGAATTGCGCACCCCGCTCAACGGAATCCTTGCCTACGGCGAGATTCTCTTCACCGACGCCGCCACTCTACCCCCGGCTGAAATCGCCGAAATGGGCAAAGTGATTTATGATTCAGGACGGCGGTTGGAACGGTTGGTCGAGAACTTCCTTATCTATGCCCAGATCGAGTTGCTGGCCGCTGACTCTCAAAAGGCCGGCTCGTTGCGCCACAAGCGAATCGACTCACCGGCCCCTCTCATCGAGCAACATGCCCGGTCGCAGGCCCAGTCCGCCGCTCGCCTGCAAGATTTGATCCTGGAGCTAACGGACGTTCCGATCGCCATTTCAGACCATTACCTGGGCAAGATCGTCGATGAGCTCGTGCAGAATGCCTTCAGATTCTCCCCCGGCGCAACCCCCGTCCGGGTGGCGTTGGCCGCCCTTCCGGATTCCGTCGCTCTGCACGTGTCCGATCGGGGGCATGGCTTTTCCCCTGAACACATCCGCCGGGTGGGCGCTTACATGCAGTTTGATCGCAAGCTCTACGAACAACAGGGCGTTGGCCTTGGGCTGGAAATTGCAAAACGGTTGACTGAACTCCACGGCGGCACCCTCACCATCCAGAGCCAACCCGGAATTCACACCATGGTGACGGCCCGGTTGCCCAAACCCCCGGCCTGTGAGGCTTAGTGCTCCAGGACGTAAGTTCGGTGACGCATTCACGATTTGCGATTTTAGATTTGCAATTTGCAATTGCGGAGGAGCGGTCCCCGCTGGCATGCCACTGTATTTGCGCCCGTGGCCACTTAGCGAGGGGGCTTCAGACCGCTTCTTCCGTCTCATTGAGCAGTTCTCATTAAGCATTGGGCATTAGGCATTGCCAATGAATCATGGCGAATGCGCGATGGCCAATGAGAGAGCAAACCGCCGCGGGGTCTCGGTTATATCAGAAGTCTGCCTCATTGCGGCCGCGGCGAGCTCTGAACCTCGCTCATGCGTTGCCAAATGTACGCCGGAAGCGCGTGCAGAAGCAGCAGAATCAAAATGGCGGCCACCAGCGGTGTCAGGTCCAGCCGCGAAAACTTCAAAGGCGCCCATCGGAATGGCGCCAGCAGAGTCCGGCCGGTGCTGGAAATAAGACCCCAAAAGGGACTGGTTCCTACCTAGAGCCTGTCCCAAAACAGCAAAACCCCAATAAAATCGGGGGGTATTGAGGCGGACATGCACGACTAAAACCATTCAAAAGGCGCACCTCGACGCGA
>JAJYHY010000388.1 GCA_021784555.1 bacterium | reverse complement strand
TCCGATCTACGGCCGCAAAGGCGCGCAAAGGACGCAACGGTAGCTGCAGATTGGCAATTTGCCTGGCTTGCTCAGGTGAGCCGAGCGGAGTATGGTGAGCGGCAATGATGTATGCGAGTAGCAACCGCTGCGGTGACGCTTCACTTGACGATCTCCTCCAGACGACCTGGGAGGGCGCGCGCATCAACCCGGCGGAGGCCTTGAGGCTCTATCGCCTGCCCATTGAGGAACTCGGCGCCTTGGCCGACCGCCGCCGCCAGCTCGCCAAGGCCGGGGCCTACTCCGGGCGCGGCAACGAGATCGTCACCTACATTGTCGATCGGAACATCAATTACACCAATATCTGCAACGTCTATTGCAAGTTTTGCGCCTTTTACCGCACGGAAAAGGACGACGAGGCCTACATCATCAGCTTCGATGAGCTGGACCAGAAGATCGAAGAAACCATTGCCCTGGGCGGCACGCAGATCCTGATGCAGGGCGGCCATCATCCGGGCCTAAGCAAGCAGTGGTATCTCGACCTCCTGTCCCACATCAAGACCCGCTTCCCCCAAGTCAACATCCACGGCTTCAGTCCCAGTGAATTCCACCACTTCCGCATCGTGTTTGATGAACCCTTGGAGCGAATTATCTCCGATTTCAAGGCGGCGGGCCTGGGCTCGATCCCCGGCGGCGGAGGTGAAATCCTGGTGGACCGGGTGCGGCGGCGTGTCTCACCTTTAAAGGCCATGAGCGACGACTGGCTGGAAGTCATGGACGTGGCGCATCGGCTCGGTCTGAAGTCTTCCGCGACCATGATGTTCGGGCACGTCGAGACGGTCGAAGACCGCATCGAACACCTGGAGCGATTGCGGGCCCAGCAGGACAAGACCAAGGGGTTCACCGCCTTTATCGGCTGGACCTTCCAGGCCGAGCATACGAAGCTCCGCGCGCCCGCCGTCGGGGCGCACGAGTATCTTCGCACGCAGGCCTTGGCGCGCATTTACCTGGACAACTTTGAAAACGTCCAGAGTTCGTGGGTCACACAGGGCCTGGAGCTCGGCCAGGTCGCCCTCAAGTTCGGCGCCAACGACCTTGGCGGCATCATGATCGAGGAGAACGTCGTTTCCCAGGCGGGGACGACCCACCGGATGAACGTGGAAGATATGCGGCGCCTGATCGCCGACCTCGGCTATGAACCCCACCAGCGCGACAACTGGTATCACCTCCTGAACTGAACGGGAATGCAGCCGGTTATCGAGTTGAATGAACTGAGTGTTCGCTTCGGAGCGCGAACCATCCTGCATGACCTTACTGTCGGCTTGTATGGACGGGTCATTGGATTGCTCGGTCCTAATGGCGCCGGAAAATCCACCTTGATTCAGACGCTGCTTGGCTTCTGCCCGCCGGCCAATGGGGCGGCCAAGGTCTTTGGACACGACATCCGGAGCGAATTGGCCTCTATCCGGGCGACGGTGGGCTATATGCCGGAAAATGACGCGTTCATCGCGAATATGAGCGCGGTGTCGTTTGTCCGGATGATGGGCGAATTGTCCGGTCTGCCGGGCGATGCGGCCCTGGAGCGGGCGCACGAGGTGCTGTTTTTCGTTGGCCTGGGCGAGGCGCGATACCGTCAATTGGGCACCTACTCGGTGGGGATGAAGCAAATGGTCAAGCTGGCGCAAGCGATTGTCCATGGGCCGCGGTTGCTCATCCTGGACGAGCCGACCAACGGCCTCGACCCCGCGGCGCGGCAGCGAATGCTTCGGCTCATTCACGAGATGAGGGATTCAGGCGGGATGCATCTCCTGCTCTGTTCTCATCTGCTGCGAGATGTGGAGGAGACTTGTGAAGAGGTGTTGATTCTCAAAGCCGGGCGCATCGTCCATTACGCCGACCTGGAGAGCGAACGCCGGGCCAACAAGCGGTTTGTGGAAATCCAGACCTCCGGCAATGACCCGGGCTTTGAAAAGGCGCTGGCCGGGCTGGGGTGTGAATGCGCGGCCTTAGGCGCCGGGCGCTTCAGGATGGTTTTGCCGAAGGATTTCGAGTTGCGGGAGATTTATCGGGTGGCGGCGGAACGCGACCTGCCCTTACGGCGCGTCAATTACCGCCGAGACACGCTGGAGGACATCTTTTTGAAAGCGATGGGTTCTTGACATGGCCGTCTATAAACATACGTATAAGGCCTGGACTGGGAGGCCAACCCCAGCCTGGTCGCGGTTCCTGATCCTGGCGCGCTACGGCTACGCCCGGCTGTTTCATTCAAGATTCCTGCTGCTGTTTTTTGCGCTGTGCCTGTTTTATCCGTTCGTGTGTCTCGCCTATATTTACCTCTCACATAACACGACGCTCCTGGCCACCCTGTTGATTCCCGCCTCGCTGTTGCCGGCGGTCGATGGGCGTTTCTTCTACTCCTATTCGATCGTCCAGGGCGCCTTTGCCTATCTGCTAACCGCCTTGGTCGGTCCCGCCCTGGTTTCTCCCGACCTGGCCAATGGCGCGCTGCCTCTTTTCTTCAGCCGGCCCTTTTCGCGCGCCGAATACGCGGCCGGCAAGCTCTCCTTGCTCCTGGCCCTGCTTTCCCTGATCACCTGGGTGCCGGGCCTGCTCCTCTTCGCTATCCAGTCCAGTGTCGCTGGCTGGGATTGGGCGAAATCCAATCTGTGGCTGGCGGGGGCGATCTTTTTTGGGCTGGGGGTCTGGGTCGTTGTCCTTGCGCTGATTGGGTTGGCGCTCTCGGCCTGGGTGAAGTGGAGGGTGGCGGCCAGTGCGCTGGTGCTTGGGGTCTTCTTCGCCGGGGCGGGCTTCGGGGCGGCCATCAACAGCGTGATGCGGACCAACTACGGCACCCTCATTGATCTGGAGCAGATGGTGCGAATTATCTGGTCCGAGCTTTTCCGCTACGATTCGGGCGCGGAGATATCGGTAAGCACCGCCTGGATTGTCCTGGGCCTGACGTGCGGTGTATGTGTATGGCTGCTGGCCAGGCGAATCCGCCCCTTCGAGATCGTCAAATGAGCGACACGGCGATAACCTTCGACAACGTCTCGCGCTTCTACGGTGAGGTGCTGGGGGTCAACCGCATCACGCTCTCGCTCTCGCCTGGCATCACCAGCCTGGTTGGACCAAACGGCTCCGGCAAGACGACGTTGATGAACCTGATGACCGGCCTGGTGCGGCCAACCTGTGGTGAAATCCGTGTCCTGGGCGTGAAACCCACCGAACCCGCGAAGCTCTTCCGCCTGGTGGGATATGCCACGCAGTTCGATTCCTTTCCCAAGGGCCTGACCGGATTCGAATTCATCTATTCGTTCCTTCGGCTCTTCGGCTCCTCATCCGCCGAGAGCGCGAGGCTGAGCGCCCAGGCCATCGCGCAGGTCGGGATGACGGAGGCGGCCAACCGCAAGGTGGCCGGATACAGCAAGGGCATGCGCCAGCGCATCAAGCTGGCCCAGGCCATCGCGCATAATCCCCGCGTGCTCGTTCTGGACGAGCCGTTGAATGGGCTGGACCCGCTGGTGCGAATTGAGACGATTGACCTCTTTAGGAAGTATGCTTCCGAGGGCCGGCACGTCATCGTCTCCAGCCATATCCTCCATGAAGTCGAAGCTATCTCCGACCAGGTGATCCTGCTCAATAGCGGCTACGTCGTCGCCGAAGGGCAGATTCACGGGGTGCGCAGCGAAATCCAGGAGCGCCCCTACGAGATTCTGGTCCGTTGCAGCCGGCCAAGCGAGTTGGCATCCAAAGCCTTCGAACTGGATCATGTGGTCGAGGCGCAACTGCTGGCCGATGGCGGCGGGGTGCTGGTCAAAACGCGCGACGCCGACCGCCTTCTCCGCGCGTTAAACCATCTGGCTTTGGGAGGAATTCAGATCGAGGGCGTCGCGCCGGCCGACGATAACGTCAACTCGGTGTATGATTACCTGATCGGCGGGGAGGGGGCGACCAAATGAAGACGTTTGCCTTGGGCCAGATTCTCGCCGTCATTCGGCTGGAGTTGGGCAAAACGTTTTTCGCCCGGCGCGGCCTGTGGATCTATTTGCTGGCGCTGGCGCCGGTCGTGCTCTTTTTGGGGCATTCCATTTACGCGCCCCGGGAACAGCAGCGACTGGCGCGTTTGGCGGCGGCCCATCCGGTCCCGGCCAAGGCCCTAAACTCCATCCAGACCGGGATGAGTCGCCAAGAGGTGCTCAAGGACCTCGGCCGGCCATACTTCCAACGTACCTGGCGCCACCGCCGAGGCCCGCGCCGGTTCCGCGAACATGTATTCTATGCATACACCGATGGCCGGAGCGACTTTCATTTCTTCTTTGCGGACGGGAGACTCCGCTTCATCCGGCGCGATGACCCGGACACGCTGGCCAAGCTGTCGGTTATCTTCGCCACTGTCTTCCAGTACTATTACCTGAGATTGGCGGTCTTTTTCGGATGCGTCGGTGTGTTCATAAACCTCTTTCGGGGAGAGATGCTGGACAAGAGCCTGCATTTTTACCTGCTCACGCCGGTGCGGCGGGAAGTCCTCACGGTGGGAAAATACCTGGCGGGGCTGCTGGCTACGATGGTCATTTTCACGGCCAGCACCGCGCTGCAGATAGCGGCGATGCTCTGGGAATTTGGGCACGGCGCCGTCGGGAGCTATTTGGCCGGGGGCGGCTGGGGCCAGATCGGGGCCTATCTGGGGATAACGGCGCTGGCGTGCGTCGGCTACGGCAGCGTCTTCCTCGCCGCAGGCCTGCTCTTTCGCAACCCGATTATTCCGGCGGCGGCCGTGCTCATCTGGGAGAGCGCGAACCTGTTTCTGCCCCCGACACTCAAGCACCTGAGCCTGATCTTCTATCTCCAGTCGCTTTGTCCGGTGGTCGCGGCGCCCGCGGGCAATCTGCCGCGCCTGCTCACCTTGTTGATTTCAGCGGCCCAACCGGCCTCTCACGCAGCCGCGCTGGCCTGTGTTCTGGTATTCAGTCTGGCCGTCGTGGCCGTCTCATGCCTTCGCGCCCGGACGCTGGAGATCAGTTACGGCACGGATTGAACGACTTCCCGGACAAGAAAGGCCACCCGCCCCGCGGGTCGTGAAACACACCATGAGCATGTTCAACACCGCCGGTCTTGCCGCTGACCGCACTGGGCGCAAGCAAAACACCTTGCGCAAACTGGATCGCCTCGCCAAAACGCTGCGCCACCAGGAGCCGGACCGCGTGCCCATCAGCGATTTTTTCTGGGGTGGCTTCACGAAGCGCTGGCGCAAGGAACTCAACCTGCCGGACGACGCCAATCCTTATTACTACTATGACCTCGACTGGATCGTCACCGTGCCCAACATGGACCCGTGGATCCGTCCGTTTGAAACGCTTAAGGAAACGCCGGAGGAAGTGGTGGTCAAAACCGGCTTCGGGGCGGTGATGCATAAATTGTTTTCCCTGCCGATGCCGGAAATGCACTCGTGGGAAATTGACGCCTTCGATAAATTGGAAGCTTGCCGGTTCGACGACCCGCGTGACCGGCGCCGCTTTTTTGAGGCCGGCGACAACCAGATCGCCGGCGTGGGCGACGGCTTTGAACGCAATTCGCCGCCGTGGGCTGAGACGGTGAAATCACTGCGGCCGGATTTCCCGGTCTTCGGGAGCATGATAGAGGTCAGCGAATGTCTCACCCGGCTCATCGGCCAGGAAAACGCGATGCTGTGGATGGGCGAGGAGCCGGAGCGCATGGGCGAGGTCATCAACCGCATCGGCCAACACTACCTCGAATGCGCCAAGGCGGAGATTGACGCCGGCAAAGGCTTGATTGACGGCTTTGTGATCTGGGGTGACGTGGCCTACAAGAAGGGCATGTTCTTTTCGCCGAACTACTGGCGGGAATATTTCAAGCCGTGGGTTGCTCAGATGACTGCCTACGCCCACGCCAACGGCTTGCCGGTCATTTATCACGGCTGCGGCAACGTAAAGTCGATTTTCCAGGATTACATCGAAATCGGCATTGACGCCTACAATCCGCTGGAAGCAAAAGCCACCATGGACTGCGTGGAACTCCGCAGGCAATACGGCCACAGGATGGGCTTCTGTGGTAACAGCGACATGCAGATTTGGGAAGCCGGCGACCGCGAGGCCATCCGCCGCGAGGTCCTGCGCAAGCTCAACGCGGCCAAGGGAGGTGGCTACATCTTCCAATCTGACCACTCCGTCAGCAGCGCCGTGTCGGGGCACACCTATGATTACATCGTGAAGCTCGTGCGGGAATCCGGCGATTACCCCATCAGGCTGCCCGAGGAATTTGAGGAAAACCTCGTCACCGCGTGAACTCCGTTACCGTCAATCCCTTGCTGGGCGTGGCGCTGCACGGCGTCGGCGCATTGTTTGCCGCCACCTGTTACACGCCGCAAAAGCGGGTCAAGCGCTGGTCCTGGCAGACCTACTGGCTCACCCAGGCGTCATTCTGTTGGTTGCTGCTGCCGGTCCTCGGCGCGATGCTGACGATTCCCGATCTGGCAAATGTGCTGCGTGAAGCGCCGCGTGGCGCCATGTTGGACTCGTTTTTACTGGGAGCGGCGTATGGCATCGGGGGCACGGCGTTTGGCATTTCGATTCGCTACATCGGATTTTCATTGACTTACGCCATCGCGGTCGGCCTCTCGAGCGTGCTCGGCACGCTGGTTCCGCCGCTGTTTGCGGGCACGCTGAGGGCAACCTTGAGCAAGCCGGGTGCTGGCTGGATTATCGGCGGTATCTTTGTTGGCATTGCGGGCATCTCGTTGACGGGCTTTGCCGGGCGGCTCAAGGAAAACGACCTCACCGCCAAAGCCGCCAAGGGCGAGTTTTCGCTGGCCAAAGGTCTTGCGCTCTCGCTGCTGGCCGGGGTGCTTTCGGCGGTCTATGGGTTTGCGCTGGCCGCCGGCGAGCCGATTGCCAAGGTGGCATCCGACCATGGCGCCGGAATATGGCGGGGCAACGTGGTTTACATTTTCTCCAACTCCGGCGCTTTTATCACCACGGCAATCTACTGCCTCTACCTGCATCTCAGGCACCGCACGTTGCGCGAAATGGTGGCACTTCCCGCCGGCGAAGAAGAGGCGAGCCTGCCGCTGAACTGGGTAATGGCGATTGTCACCGGCACGTTCTGGTATGGACAGTTTTTCTTCTACAACCTCGGCCACGTCCATCTCGGGGAAAAATTCGCGTTCACGAGCTGGGCG
>JAJYHY010000387.1 GCA_021784555.1 bacterium | reverse complement strand
ATTGGTTAGCTGGGCAAAAGACAAGGTCTGCAAAACCTTTATGCGGGAGTTCGATTCTCCCCCGCGACTCCAATCTTTTGAACATCTTCCGAGCAAAACCCGCCATCCTTTGCATCGCCTCGATTTCACTGTAAGTCTATAGATTTTTCGCTGGTTCTACTGAAGAGTCCCACGAAAAGTCCCACGAATAAAATGAGCAGAGAATTTTCAGTACGTGTGTCCCCAGAATTAGCCCAATGGGTTCATTCGCAAGGCTCGTCACCCACGCGGGTCTTGGCGGGTATTCTCCGCGCCGTCCAGGATGGGCGGCTCAGCGTCAAGACCCGAGACCCCGGCTCCGGGCCTGAACGTGTCACGGTGCGCGTTCCTAAATGGGCTTTGCCGTATGTCCGGGAAGCCGGTCATTCACGTAAGCCTTTGGTCGCTATCCGCCGGATTTTTCAGGCGGGCTTCGAATCGGGTAAGGCTCCATCTTTGGATGCCCCGAAGGTGGAACGTTCCAGGGCATACCAAGAGTCGAGGGCAATCGAGAAAATCGCTCCTGTGGCAAATGTGGGCCAAATACAGCCCCGTTTTCAGGCTCTCCCCGTCCTGGCCCGCTCGGATCGGCTTTCCGGGCCATCCCTGACAATTCCCCGTCATCGCGGGAAGGTCCGTTGGCTCACCCTTGACGGCCAGATTGTCGAAGCGAAGTCGCCTTCGCCGGTCGGCCCCGGTCGCCATTTGGAGCCGGTAGCGACGTTGCTTCGGCAGAGGGGAGCGGTAGTTTTTGGAGCACCCGGCATTCGCTGGCCGGAACTTTAGCAGTTAAATCTTAATTGGAGGAAAACATGGAAGGTAAACAGGAAGTGAAACCGGAAGTTCAACCTTACAGGGGTCAAGATCGGCGGCGGCCCGAAAATGCCCAGCTTCGGCTGGCAGTCGAGGCGCGTCTGATTGCCGTCCGGCGACAACGCGAAATTGACGCTACCGAGGAAGAAAAATCAGAGAAGCAGAAAAAATCAGACCGGGACTTTCTCTCCATATTTTAATGCCTATGGCTGAGTCGCGCGACAAGTCGCGGTTTGTTAGTCGCACTCTTGCGTCTTAGAGTCGCGCCTTTCCATCTGCTAGTGTGTGATAAGCGCGACTCTATGACGCACAGAGTCGCGCCATTTACGGGCGGGAAACCGAGTGCGAAAACGGGGTTTTAACGAGTTAAAGTGGGAAACACTGGCGCTCTTTGAAGCCAGTCCCGGAGGCTTGCAGCCTCAGATTTATGCTCAGCGGATCGGCAAGCTTCCAGGGCGGTCGGCTTACTCCTACCTGAAAAGGCTCTGGCGTTGGGGCCTTCTCATCCGGCGAGAGCGGCCCGTCCGCTACCGAATCAGTCAGCGGGGCCGGGGGAGGCTCGCTTGGTTGCGAAATATCTGAACCTAATGTCCGCTCCCGAAGGGGACTATTGCTGAGGATGGCAGACTGTCCCTGGCTGGGAGCACATCTGGATTGTTTCCTCGCGCAGTTTTTTTATCCGCTCGGAGCTGATTGGGTGGTCTTCGAAAAAGTTCGCAAGTGTAGAGCCAATTCCGCGTGTCTGGTCGGGGAGGTACATTTCGAAGCGGCCCAGAGCGGCTCCTGCGGCGAAGGGGTTGAATCCAGCCCCCCACATGTATTGCAGCCCTAAAAAGTCCGCGTGTTCTTCGCAGACCTGTTGCGCGTGGTTGAGCGCGAGTTGCTTAAATAGGATTGCCTGGTTCGCTTGCGCACGAATGGACGCGCAGTAGGTGGCGGCCAGGATATGGCCGATCTCGTGGCCAATGACAAATGCCTCTTCGTCCTGATCGTAGTTTACGAACTTTGCCATCGAGTCAAATGCGAGGACGGCCATTACTCCATTTTTTGGAACCATCTCAGAATTAATTTGCTGGCTGTGAAAGGGCACGATTGCCCATATCTGGCCGAAGCCGGGAGGCAGGGCAATCCTATTTCCCCGGATTAAGCGCGTCGCCACGCACATAATGAAGTTGAAATCCTTGCGGTCAACAGGCCCTATTCGTCCGCGGCTCGTGTCGGTGTCCGCTGAGAGGATACGTGGATCATTGCAGGGCACCCTTCCGCTGATGACATCCTGAAGGGCACTGGTCTCATTCGGTGCTCTCTCTGAGGTGGCATTCGGGGCTGAAGGCATGGGTGGATTAAAGGCGGGTCCAGTGCTTGGTGCTCCCGGGACACCCTCCAACGGAGATCCCCGTTGGGCATTCCCCTGCATGACCGGAAGTTTTGGCTCTATTGGCTCTAGTGGTCCCAGCATAACTTGCGGGGCCGAAGGGATGACCGGCATCCGGATTTGGGGTGGCCCCAACAGTATTGGGGGTGACGCTAATGGGGCTGAATGGGTTGGCTCTCCCTTCGATGTAGCCTGGTTCGGACTCTTGACCATCGCTAGAATTACTGTCTCCGGGACTCCTGCGGACTTGAGTTCAATGAGCGCGGCAGGCGAAGTATCGAAGGCGCACGTGGATGTTTGTATCTTAGCAATGATGACATCCGAGGAAAGTCCCCCTTTTACCATCGCCAAAATGGCTTTGTTAGTTAGCTCAGCCTCAGACGACGCGGGCGAATGTCCCTTGCCTTTAGCATCTCCGTTAGAGGCAGCCAAGCTTCCCGCAATTAGAAGGACTATCGCTAAAATGATCGGTTTTCGACTCATGCCTTTCCTTCTCTATCGCTAAGATGTGGCGCTGTAGGTTCCATTAAAGGGCGTGAAGATTCTTGCCTCTGAAGTTCGATGTCCCAAAGCCTCAGCCATTCTTTTAGGGCTTTCTCACTCTTCTTGACCCAGACGTTCCTGAGACGCCGACACGGAAGGAAGCTTCCTGGAAAAGCGTGCTGCAAGCGGTGCTTGAGGTCTGCAATCACCCACTTTTTTACGTAGGGCACGAGCATCCGTGAGTCCTTGTGACGTACTCGGTTTTCATTTCCTGCCCATTCGCATCGGTGTCCTTCGCGGTCGCACCAGCAACAGTGGAACCAGTCCCAAAAGCTGCCTGTTAATTCTTCTTGAATGTCCCTGTTGAATGTCTCTAAGGCCATGAGCAATAGGTCTTCTTGTGCTGCGGTTTCTGTTTCAATGATCCATTGGCAAGAAGGGCAGAATCGGCAGCGTGCGCGGGGGGTGCGGAAGTGGGTTTTACAAGCCTCACATCTTTGGCTTTGCATGGGTTTGATTCTAAAGGCTAATCCCGATTTACACAAGTCTTACCCTTTTGGGTTTTACTAGTTGTGAGGTGGAAGATGTCGCGCCGTCACCGATTGAGTGATTCGGAAATGCTAAAGGGAGTCCGCCGAGCTTTGAAGAACCCTCGGACTCCCTCGAATTTCAAGCCTGGGCTGAGGCGTTTGCAGGATCGGCTGGAAGCGCGGATTGAGGCGAGAAAGAATCCGCACAAGCGGGATTTTCTCTCGAACCTTTTTGGCCTTTGAGGTGAGGTGAAAACGACCGGCCCGCATCCATCACAATGCGGGCCGGAAAGGTGAATCAATTTGACTATCTCTTTTTCCCATAAATTCCATTCTAAGTCAAGGGCCTCGGCCCGAAGGCGCGGGCGGCACAGAGCGGGCAACGTGCGATTGGAAACCTCACGCCCCGCAACGGCTTACGGCACGCGCCTTCCGGTCGGGGTCTTTGTGTTTTTGTCCGCCGAATGCCGGGGCCGGATACAAAGAGTTTCCCAGGAAAGGGCGGAGGGAAAACCTGGGTTTTCCCCCGCAGGCGGCGCGGATGCGGCGCGCTGCCCCTTTTATTTATCAGAAGCAAATAACCAATGCAGGAAACACAGCACAGCACGGTAGAAGCTGAGGACGGATTCGAGCTAGCGCCGTTAGATCACGCGGAGCCTGTCGCTACCCCTTTGCCGAGGATTAAGCAGTTACCGGCTGGCTGGTACGGGATTCCTTCCGGCCACACAGCGGGAGAATACTTCCCAGAGCATTTCAAGCAGCCGGAAGATGTCGAGCATGAGGTTGACGCAGAGCGCGAAGAAGATTTAGGGCCTGACCCGTACTGGGCGGAGTTGGGCGAGCGAGGCAAGGGCGCACAGGCTCTTTTTGACGCTGGCCTTAAGAAAAAGGCTTTTCGGTATGCCGACTGTGAGACGCGGGCGGAAAAAGCCGAATGCGCAAACTTTCCCGAAGAGCACAAGTTCTTCAAGCGGTACCACTGCCTGAACCGTTTCTGCGCCTATTGCGGCAAGGTCCATCGCGCTAGGCTACACGCTCACTATGAGCCGTTGTTAGTTGACTTCTTGCGGGGTCACGATACGCCTTCCGGTTGCACGCTGGCCCGCGTGAATTTCACGATGCGTTGCAATGGCGAACTGCCGACACGCGAGCAAGTCCGGGCTTTCAATCAAGCCGTGCGTAAGACGGTGCGCCGGGCCGTCCATAAGATTCTGAACATTCGGGCGGCGGCGGATGACGAATGGGCGGCTTCGGCGCTGAAATCCCGCAAAGCGACTTACGGAATCCTTTTTTCCGATGAGACGGGTTACGAGACTCGGGGGCACATTCCTGATTCGGAGCGGCTTGCTCATGGCCTGAATCTCCATGCCCACGGCCTTTTTTACGGGCCTTTTCTCAAAGACTGGAAAGAGGGTTGGGAAATCTTCCGTGATACATGGCGCGAAGAAACCCAGCGGGCCTTTGGCGAAGAAAGCCACGGTTGCTATATCAAACACCTGCAAGGCTGGCGGTCGAATCCTGTGCCCGCGATTAAACACGCTCTTAACCATCTTCTAAAGTATATCTCAAAGTGCCCATATGAGAGTGTGCAACGCATGGCGGAATTGGAACTAGCTTTTGACCGCACGCGCCGGGTTCATGCCGGTGGCTTGTGGCACGGCTTGAAAGAGCCGGATCACAAACACGGCGGTTCGGGATATTGCCCCGTCTGTAAAACAGAAGGGCGCGATTCTGCCTTGTACTCCCATCGGCACTTGCTGCCGACTGGCGGTGAAATTCCCGAATACTGGCCAGTCAAGACGCTCGAAGCTGAAGGTTACCGTGACCTTGAGGAAGTGCGGCGCAAGCTTGGGTTTAATCCGAATGACTCTTCGGGGGGGCCGTAATGAAGCTAGGGGAAGAAAGAGAAATCGGTTGTGCGAATGGCTGGCGGTACATGATTGAGCGTTCCGAAGCTGGAGGTCTGTTTTGGGTAAAGAGAAAGAGTATGAGTTTGGAAGATCATGGGCAACGCTGCCAGTCTCTGACTGTCCGAATGACCGAAGAAGAAGCGGAAAGGGTGGCATGGGAGTACATCCGGCGTGCCCACAGGGTGCCGTGCTCTGACTTTTGAGGATCGTAGATGCTCCTATTGTAAATAACCGTTGCAAGGGGTGTTCAATGACTCTGGTTGTCGCGGGGAATTCAGACGGCGTTTATGGGCGCTGTGATGCGAAGTGCCACAATGCGACCGAGCCGGAATGCCATTGTATCTGCGGCGGGCGGTTTCATGGCAAGGGATCGGGCACGGCGGAGTTGCGTCAAGCTATCGAAGAGCGCACGGAAGAGGTTTTGACCGCACTCCGCGCTAAGGGAATCTCGTTTCACCTTGCCGAGGAATTGAGCCAGCGGAGCTTATTTTGAGATGCGCTGTATTGGTGCAATTCCAGGGATGCTGAGCTATGACCCGCCTTCTGCGGGCGCGTTCTAGGCCAACCTGACGCGGAATTTTTTAGGTTTCAGAATCGAGTTGGGAAAATGGATGTAGAAGACAAACTCTTAACTCCCGTGGAAGTCTCAGCTTTGATTGGGATTCCTGTGGCGACTCTCGCACAGTGGCGTTATCGCAAGTGCGCTCTTCCCTACTTGCGAATCGGACGCTTAGTGCGTTACAGTCGAACCGATGTTGAATCCTTTTTGCAGCGTTCAAAAGTTGCAGTGCGCGGACAACTCACACCAAAGAGAGGTGAGCATGTCCGTCTATCGTGACCATCGGGGAAATTTCGTTATGGACTTCTGGTGGAATGGACAACGTGTGAAAGAATCCACCCGCCAGAAAAACCGAGCGGTCGCTCGGCAGATGGAAGCGGCTCGCAAGACCGATCTCGCCCGTGGTGAAGTTGGCTTGAAGCGGCGCTTATGCCCGGAGTTCCGAAACTTTGTCGAGTCGGAATTCCTGCCCTGGTTTGAGGCAATGCATCAAGACCATCTCCGCACCCACCGGCGGCATCAGGTTGCAATTGTACCCTTGCTCGATTTTTTCTCAGGCCGAACACTGAATGAAATTGACCAGGGGATGATCGAAAGGTACAAGTTGCGGCGAATTCAAGAGAAAAGCTTTGTGACGGGCCGTAAGCTCCGGCCCGCCACAGTGAATCGAGAATTAGCCGCATTGCGAGCCGTCTTTAACCTAGCTCTAAAGCACAGCTTGGTCAAGTCGAATCCGGTTCGAGGGCTTCGCTTTTTCCGAGAGGATAATGAGCAAACCCGCGTCATTTCCTATGAGGAAGAAGCGAAGTACCTTGCGGCGGCTGAGGCGCGACTCCGGGAAGTGGCAGTGCTGATTCTCAATACGGGGATGCGGCCCGAGGAAGTCTATCGGCTTCGCCGGGAAGATGTGCATCTCGCAGAAGGTTACATTCATGTTCCCTTCGGCAAGACTCGCGCAGCCCGCCGGGATATTCCGCTCAATCGGGATGCGCGTGTCCTCTTGGCCTCTCGGCTTGGAAGGCTCGGAACGGGTCACTTCGTTTTTCCGAGCAAGCGCGATTGGTCAAAACCGATGGGACAGATTGCGAATACCCATGCCCGGACAGTAAAACGTGCGGGCTTGGCCTGGTTCCGGCTCTATGATCTTCGGCACACATGGGCGACTAGAGCCGTGCAATCGGGGATGGACTTGCCCACGGTAGCAAAAACTTTGGGTCACGCAAAGCTTAACATGGTGCTTCGCTATGCGCATCCTACGGAAGAGCATCATCGGGCGGCCATGCTGAAATTAGAGCAGTACGTGACCGCGAATCGGGCGGAGTCCCACGAAAAGTCCCACGAATCGCGGGCTTGGTTGCAGTAGGTAACTTATGGCGATACAAAGGATTAGCGGGAAATGTTCGGAAGGCTGCAAAACCTTTATGCGGGAGTTCGATTCTCCCCCGCGCCTCCAGATTGTTCAACGTAATAAACGCCACATCAACAGATTACGTTGAATGCCAGGCTTCAAGGCAAGTCCCGCT
>JAJYHY010000386.1 GCA_021784555.1 bacterium | reverse complement strand
GACCCCGTTGACAAACGCCTCCGGCTCGATTCAACAAACGGTCAGCCTCCCGGCCAAATCGCAAATCTAAAATCGCAGGTTTCGGAAAGATTCCTGAAACGTTTTCCAAAATCGCCCATGCTCCCCCTTTGCGAATGTGTTGCAAACATACGTGCCGGCGTTTATCGGCGCGGAGGAGCGGTTGCGAGCCTGCTGCCGCCCCTTTGCCCTCTTGCGCATCAAATCGCAAGTCAAAAATCTAAAATCGCAAATCCGTCCCATTTCCGGCCGATGGCGCTGCTCTCCCATCGGAAATCACAAATCGCGAACCGCAGTTCATGAATGCCTCGTCAGACCCACGCCCCGGCGCACTCACGCCGCCCCAATCCGGCATTCCGAACTCTGCCCCCTCCGCCCCGCCGGCCCCTCCCGCCCCGCAACTCAGCCGGACCCTCTCCTCGCTCCCCCCTCCGCCGCCGCCCAGCCCGCCTGGCGCCGCACCGGCAAAGTCGCCCGCCTCCCCAAAACCACCCGCGACCGCATCAACTCCATGCTCCAGGACGGCCTCCCCTACGAGGACATCATCGCCACCCTTCGCCAGGACGGCCACGACCTCTCCAAAGTCAATCTCCACAACTGGAAAGTCGGCGGCTGCCAGGATTGGCTCCGCGAACAATCCCTCCTCCACCAAGCCCAATCCCGATACGAGCTCGCCCTCGACCTCGCCCGCCAATCCACCGGCATCGAAAGCTTCCAGGCCGCCCAGAAACTGGCCGCCTCCCTCATCTGCCAGACCATCGCCGAACTCGGCGCCCAGACCCTCCGCCAGGCCTGCGCCTCAAATCCCCTCAACATCCTGCGCATGCTCAACGCCCTCTCCAGGCTCACCACCGGCGGCGCGGCCAACTTTCCTGCGCCGTATTCCATCACTCCAGGCGGTTGGCCTGCGGTGCAGGTGTGGCGGCGGATGTTCCAGGGCGATGCCCGACTGCTCGAGGATCGCCCCCTTTTCCGTGAGGCTCCTCTTCAGTGGGGCCACGTAACCGAGGGCCTGGTCGAGCCCCGAGGAGCACGGCCATTGACAAAGTCGTAGCGCAGGTTGGGAAACCTGCGCTACCGTACCCCTGATTTCCAACGGTTTACGATGACCTTGTCACTGGCCGTGGGCCGAGGAGTCGCGCTGAAAATCGCCGCTTGTGTTCACAGCGGCCCTCACTTAAGTTCGTTTAGGCGTTGCCCGCATGAATAGGACCCTCGTCGTTGTGCCGACCTTCAATGAACGGGAGAATCTTCCCCCGCTCACGCAACGGCTACTGGCGTTGCCCACACCGGTGGACATGCTGGTGGTGGACGACAATTCACCCGATGGGACGGGCCGCGTGGCCGACGGGTTGGCCGAACGCCATTCTTCAATTCACGTGCTGCACCGCACCGAGAAGAGTGGCTTGGGCCGGGCCTATATTGCTGGTTTTAAATGGGCGCTGGAAAACCGCTTCGAGTTCATCTTGGAGATGGACGGCGATTTCTCTCATAACCCGGATGATATTCCCGTGTTTCTGGATGCGGGCAAGGGGGCGGACCTGGTGCTCGGCTCGCGCTACCTGAACGGCATCCGCATCATCAACTGGCCCTTGAGCCGGCTCATGCTCAGCAAGTGCGCGGCCAAGTACGTCCAGGTTCTTACCGGCATGCCCTTTACAGACCCTACCGGCGGCTACAAATGCTTTCGACGGCGGGCCCTTGAAGCCATCGCCCTCGATGCTATCCGCTCCAACGGCTATAGTTTTCAAATCGAAATGACCCACACGCTCTGGCGTCGGGGCATGAAGATCCTTGAGGTACCGATTGTCTTCACCGACCGCTTCCAAGGCCATTCCAAGATGTCCGGCCACATCGTTCGCGAGGCTTTGTGGATGGTCTTGGCCCTGGCGCTCCGGCACAAACTCCGCCGCCACCCCGTCCTGGAGCAGCCCCCAAGGGGTGCTGAACCGCCGCAGGACCGGAGCGTGGAACCGGCCGCCTCGGAGGGCAAGGGACGCAGCGTCGGCGCCTAACTGAGGGCCAAAGCACATATCCCGGAGATGAGCAGTTATCAATCGTATCGGAATCTTCCACCCTTGGCTGGCATCTGCACGATGGCCGAGGCGATGGCCCCTGGCCTTTCAGTCGAAGAATGCGTCCGCCGCCTCAAGCGCTACCATTACGCCTTCAAGCGGCTGCACGAGATCTTTACCGCCAGGCTTACGGCCGAGCCAGTCTATGAATTGAAAATGGCGTTCAGTCTTCATGCGCACCTCTGCGCCGAGCACGTCGCCGCATTTCGCAAACGCGTGGGCGAAATGCGCGAGCCACCCTTGGGGCTTGAAGTTGTCCCCGACCCCAACCTGGCGGCTTTCTTTGACGAGATCCTGAGCGCGCCCACTACCCAGGAGTTGCTCGCCGCTCTTTACGAAAAGGCGATTCCGGCCCTTAAGGCCGCCCTCCAACGGCATGTAAAGGACACCAACCCTCTGGCTGACCAGCCCTCGGTACGAGTCTGCCGGTTCGCGCTGCTCGAGCTGGAGGACGTGCTCCGGTTCGGCACGGCGAGCCTGTCGGCGCTGGTCGATGCCGCGCACCGGGAGAAGATGGCAGATTGGCTTGAGCTCCTGGACGCGTTCCTGGCGGCGGCCGGTGGACTCGACGGTGTCTCGCCGCCCAGCCCAAAGCCGCCCGATCGCCATTACTCAGCGGCGCCCCACAAGTACGACAGCGTGCCCAGACGCGACTCCCGGTTTCCCGACCCTTACAACATGGCGGTCAACGCCGAGGTATTCCTCTACGAACCGGGCTTTCCTCCCGAGCCGAAGACGTTAATGATGTTTTACAAGCGCCTCCGGGAAATCGACGTGCCGGAGATGATGGCCAGCATCATCATGGAGACGCCCAATAAACCCTGGGATTATTACCGGGACATGAGCCGTCAACTCTGGGACGAGGCCCGCCACGCGATGATGGGCGAGGTGGGGTTTGAGAACCTAGGCATCGACTGGCCGAAGAAGGTAATGGTCAACTTCACTTGGTCGCTGGCGCTCAACTCCCAGCTTAAGCCCATCGAGCGGCATGCCGTCCTCTACTTCATTGAACAGGGCCTGATGCCGAAAAACGGCAAACGTTATGAATGGGAGATTGGGCGCGCCTCGAACAACCCGCTCGCCGCCCTGTTTCAGGACTATGATTGGGCCGACGAGGTGCTCCACGCTCGCATCGGTCGCGAGTGGTATCTCAGAGAGTTCAAGAATCCCCAGGAAGCGGTGCGGTATGGAGACGAGTGCTGGTCGAGAGTGCTGATGAACTGGGAGGCCTGGCGCCAGCAGGGGTTGACCCAGCACCGCAATTGGTGGCCGGAGCTCTATCGCGACGCCTGCGCCCACTGGGGAATCGAGCCGGACCCCAAGGTCCTCGCCTACGCGACCACTTACCAGGCCATCCGCGCGGACCTTAAGGAACTGACCGGGTCGGCGTAATTTGGCCCTTGTAAAACAGTTATGCGGTTCTCGCACCGAGACACCTTGCCAGCTCGCCTTGCAAAGTTGGCCCCCCCTTCGGCCAGCGAAAGGGCTCTTTCATCTTTGTCAGTCGTGTTGAGGGAAGTGATGAGGAACCAAGGGGCCGGCAAATGGCGATAGAAACCTCTGGTTCAATTCCTGGCTTCCGCAGAAGGCCAACGTCATGTGGCCACCTCGGCGACACGTACCTCCGTCTCTATCCGCTTAATCGGCGCAAGAATTGTGCGGGGCGAACGATCTCGATGCCGAAGGGCTTGCCCAGGACGAGCAGGTCGTGGTCGTAGGTCACGATGCATCGGGCGGTTGCCGCAAGCGCCGCAGAGAGATAAGGGTCATCCTTCGGATCTCGGGACCGCTGTTTTCCCAGCGGAGACGGAGTCACGAGGCGAACCCGGCTGAGATACCAAGTCAGCCTGCCCGCCGCGTTGTGCTTCGGCCGCTTCTCCCGCACAAGCCGAATCGCCACCTCTTTCGTCTCGGCAATCGTCTGCTCGGTGCCAAAGGCAAATGCCTGCCGTCTGGCTAACTTGACCAAGCAAAGATATGCCTCGCCGTCCCAGCAGATGCCAGAGGCCACCACGTTGGCGTCAAGGACGACGCGCACGCGCGAGGTCCTTTCTGACCCGCTTCTGCAGCGCCAAGACCTCCTCCTCGTCCTCCGCCGAAGGGCCCGCCGCGGCGCCGGAACGGGTGGAATCCAAAAAGCGCAAGTCGGCGTCGATCTCTTGCCGCATCTTCTCGCGGACGAGACTACGGAAGTACTCGCTCACGTTGCCGTACTCTCGTTCGCACTGCGCGCGCACGAAAGACTCCATTGGGGCCGGAAGGCTGATGTTCAGCGTTGCCATTTTCACTATGGGAAAGCTACAAGTCACGCCATCTATTGTCAACCATTGGTGCTCGTTAGCGATGGCTTGCTCCTTTGTAACGGTCGCGGGGCGTGTTTTTTTGTGAATTCGCACGGAGTTTTGGTCCTACAATCTCTCCTGGATGTACCGCCGCAGTTTGACGGCGTCGGCGTTGAAAACGCGGATGCCCTCGGCCAGTTTTTCGGTGGCCATGGCGTTTTCGTTCAGCAGCCAGCGGAACTTCCTTTCGTCCAGCTCAAGCCGCTGATAATCGCTCTGGCGCGCCAGCTCCATGGTCAACTTCCTTTCGACAGGCTCGGTGCTGCTCTTCAACTCCCCGAGCAGATGCGGACTAATCGTCAGCAGATCGCATCCGGCCAATTCCAGGACCTCGCCCTTGCTGCGGAAGCTGGCGCCCATAACCTCCGTCGCGTAGCCGAACTTCTTCAGGTAAGAGTAGATCTCTCTGACCGACAGAACACCCGGATCTTCCTCGGGCGCGAACTCCCTCTTCTCGTGCGTCTTGTGCCAGTCAAGGATGCGGCCCACAAAGGGTGAGATCAGCTTCGCGTTGACGGAGGCGCAGGCCGCCGCCTGCACCAGCGAGAACAAGAGGGTCAGGTTGCAGTTGATGCCTTCCCCCTGCAACACCGCCGCCGCCCGGATGCCCTCCCAGGTCGAAGCAATCTTTACCAGAATCCGTTCGCGCGCAATTCCTTTGGCCTTGTAGAGTTCGATAAATCGCCCGGCCTTCTCGATGAGCGCCGGCGTATCGAAGGAAAGATCGGCGTCCGTCTCGGTCGAGACGCGGCCGGGCACGATCTTCAGGATTTCGGCCCCGAAAAGCACCAGCAGGTCGTCCATGATTTGCGAAACCAGGGCCTTGCCCGCCAGCGAGGATTTGCGCCCTTGGGCGATGGCCCGCTCGACCAGTTCCTTATACTCCGGCATTTGCGCCGCTTTGAAAATCAGAGAGGGATTGGTCGTGGCGTCGCGCGGGGCGTATTCCTTCAAGGTCTCGAAATCGCCGGTGTCGGCAACGACGGTCGTGAATTCCTTGAGTTGATCAAGCTGGCTGCCGCTCGTTCGTGTCTGTTTTCTCTCCATTTCAGCAATCTGGGCCATAAAATAATCTCCTGCTCAACTCTCGCATCTCCGCCGGGCCTGTCAAAGCAACTCAACCTCAAATCAGCAATTCCCATTCTCAACTCTGCATTATTCCCGGCGCCGCCCACATTCGGCTGATCTCGGGCGACCGGGCCAACTTCCACACCAGCACGTGCTCGCGCCCGCCCCCGCCAACAACGAGAATTTTCATGCCGCCGATTGAAGCAGGAATTATCCAAAGCGCAAAAAGTTTTTACTTTTAGCGCGCTTCTGTCTGGACTTTCCTGGCCAATAGGGTAAACGAAACAGACTCAAACGTGTTTATACTACAGAGAAATATGAAAGACGGATACAAACTGGTTCTGGCGGTCGTGCTCGGCGCGTCGATGGCGCAGGTTCCCGCCCGCGCCGCGGATAAGCCGGCCTTCAAAGATGAAAAAGCAAAGGTCGGCTACGCTATCGGCATCAATCTCGGCAGAAACCTCAAATACGGCAATTATGACATCGACCTGGATCAAATGATGGCCGGCATCAAGGACGTGCTGGCCGGGCGCAATTTGAAGCTCACTCCGCAGGAGGCGCAGATGGCCATCATGAGCTACCGGCGAGAGGTTCAGGAAAAGATTGCCGCCAAGAATCGTAATGAGGGCGATGCCTTCCTGGCAGCCAACAAGGAAAAGCCGGGGGTAAAGGTTACCGAAGTCAAACTGCCGAACGGAAAGAGCGTGGAGATGCAATACAAAATCCTGACCAAAGGCACCGGGCCGGTCCCCAAACCGACTGATTTGGTCAGAGTCAACTATCGCGGCACTACGATCGATGGCAAGGAGTTCGACAGCACCGCCAAACACGGCGGCCAGCCCTCCAAATTCCCTGTTACCGGCATGATTCGTGGTTGGACCGCCGCCTTGGAGATGATGCCAGTCGGTTCCAAGTGGGAGATTTACGTGCCCTCCAGCCTTGCCTACGGAGATTATGGTCGTGGCCCTGCCATTCAACCGGGCGCAACCCTGATCTTCGACATCGAACTGCTCGGCATCGCAACCCCCACCGCGCCTCCCGCCAAGGCCCAGCCGCTGACCAGCGACATTATCAAAGTGCCTTCCGCCGAGGACCTTAAGAAAGGGGCGAAGATCCAGGTGATCCCGGCCGCCGAAGCCGCGAAAATGGCCAAAGAGGCTGCCCAGAAAGCGAAGTAACGGGCCGCCCGAGCGCCAAGTACCGGGCCTACATGCGCACCTCCGCGAGGCTCTTCCGATCTCTTTGAAGTCAGAGAGGCGCCCCGGCGCAAAAAAATAGTAACTGCTCAGGTAGTGATAGGAGCGCGGACGCCCTCGTCCGCGACCGCGGCTTTCTGGAGACGCGGACGAGGGCGTCCGCGCTCCTATCGCCTGCGTCAGGCGCCTTGACCTGAGCCGTTACAAAAAATGGGGATGCGCGCGGTCTTAGAGCCTGTTTTGAAATCCGCAGGAAAGGCTTGCGGCGGCCAATTTTAAAACAGGCTCTTAGTAACTGAAGTGACCGAGTTTGACTTTGCCGCGGAAGACCCAGGAGATGGCGGCGGAGTAGGCGAGGACAAAGGGCAGGCCCATGAAGGCGATGTTGCGCATGATGGCGAGCGTCTTGGCCGAGGAGGCGCCGTTATAGACGGTCAGGCTCCAAGCCGGGTTCAGCGAGGAATACACGAGGTCGGGGAACAGGGCGACACCGAAGAAAAAGGTCAGGGCGGCGATGGTGGCGCAGGAGGAAAGAAAGGCGTAGCCGGGG
>JAJYHY010000385.1 GCA_021784555.1 bacterium | reverse complement strand
GTTCCTTTCCGATGGGTGACACACCGCCAAACAAGTTCTTCACGATAGTCTGCCCAACGAGGCAGACTGGGGCTGCGGCGCGAATGTCATCTCGAGTGAAGGGCACGCCTTCAACCACCGGCCAGTTGCGGACGACCAAGTAATCGGGTGTCGTGCCGAGAATCCTGCCGGGCATCCAGTTTTTGTCGCCATAGACCAGTTGGCCGTGGCAGTCCACGCTGGGGGCGATGGCTACCAAGGCGCTGCAGTCGTGGCGGAGAGCGTTGGCATCCTGGATGGTTAATTTGACCTGGCCGGTTTTGTCTAAGCTTACACCGCCTACCGTATGGTGGGCGTTATCTACTTGGAACACGCCCGCCCCCAGACTGGCAATGGCCCGCTCGATGGCTCGGGATGAGCCGCGGCCGATCTCCATCATCGTGATGACAGCGGCGACGCCGATAACAATGCCCAGGCATGTCAAGGCTGAACGCATGACATTGCGCCGGAGCGCATGCATGGCGGTGCGCACAATGCGAACGGCGGCTTTGAGCGGATACCAAGGGGAGGCAATGGGGGCAGGGCTAGCGTGCTCAACTCCGGCCGCGGGGGACGGTTTCACGCCGCGTAAATGGGCTGGCGGACCTTCCTCCACAATGACGCCGTCCTTTATACGGACGGTGCGTTGGCAGTGGCGCGCTACGTTTTCGTCGTGCGTGACAACGATGATGGTCAGGCCCTCCTCCTCATTGAGTTGTTGCAACATCCGCAACACTTCCTCTGTAGTGCGGGAATCGAGATTACCGGTCGGTTCATCCGCCAGGAGCAGGCTGGGCCGGTTAATAAGAGAACGGGCGATTGCAACTCGCTGCTGCTGACCGCCGGAAAGCTCGGAGGGTTCATGGTCCATCCGCTCGGCCAGTCCTACCAGTCGAAGCATCCGTTCCGCATGTTGGCGGCCTGCGGCCTCTGTGGGATGGGCCTGTGAATAATCGAGTGGGAGGCAGACATTGCTCAGAGCGCTGGTGCGCGGCAAGAGATTGAAGTTCTGAAAGATGAAACCGATTTTGGTGTTTCGCAAGCTGGCGCGTTCATCGGGTGAAAGCAGCGACATATTCTGCCCGTCGAGCCAGTAACGACCCGACGTAGGCCGGTCCAAGCAGCCCAGAATATTCATCAGCGTGCTTTTGCCCGAGCCGCTGGCGCCGACCAAAGCCACCAACTCGCCGCGTTGAATTGACAGCGTCAGGCCTCCCAGGACGGGGATTTCCAGGCCGCCGCGCTGATAGCTCTTGCAAAGATTTTCGAGCCGGATAAGTTCCATGTGCGCCTCAATGCCGCCTCCTGGGCAGGAAGGGATTGTTGAGCGCCGATTGTGCGGCTGCGCCGGCTTCACCGCTAACAACCTCCTCGCCCGCGCGCAACGCTTTGGCCGTAACAGAGGTGTTGACCCCGTCGGAAATGCCGGCGGTTACTTCCAGCGGCCGGACGAATTGGCCGTCCCGCAGCCAGACCCTTTTCCGGGAAGGGACATTGTTCGCCGGCGGGTCTATGGCCGACTGGCGCTCGTCCGGGGCAACTTCGGCGAGCGAGGAAGGCGTCCAGCGCAAGGCGGCGTTTGGGACCAACAGGGCGTTGTTGGCGCGGTCCGCAATGAAACGCACATTGGCGGTCAGGTAGGGGAATAGCCGCTTGTCGGAGTTATCAATGTCCACCACCACCGTGTAGAGTACGACGTTTTGATTCATCGTCGCGTTGAGCCGCACCTCACTTACGTTGCCTTGAAAGGTCTGTCCTGGAAACGCGTCCACCGTGAACGTAACGGGCATGCCGCGCCTGATACGCCCTATGTCACCCTCGTTGACCGCCGCCCAGATTTGCATCTTCGAGAGGTCTTCGGCGATGAGAAACAGGCTGGGCGCATTCAGACTGGCCACGACCGTTTGGCCGATGTTCACGCGGCGGTCTATGATGATGCCGCTGACGGGCGACTTGATGATGCAGAAATCCAGGTTCTGCTGCGCCTTTTGCAGACCCGCCTGCGCCTGCACGATGCTGCTCTTGGCCTCGGCCACGCCCGCCCCGGCGACCGAAACATCGGACTGCGCTACCTCGTAATTGGCCTTGGCTGTGTCATAATCGCTTTGTGCCAGCAATCTGGGAGTGGCTTGATACAACCCTTGCGCCTGCTTCCACTGTGCCTCGGCCAGGTCGAGTTTCGCCTTCATCTGCTTGAGATTGGCCTCAGCGCTCAGCTTGCCCGCCTGGGCCTGTTCGAGTTGCGCCTTGGCGGTGGCGAGGTCGGCGGCGTAAACTGAGTCGTCAATCTTTGCGAGCACCGCGCCCTTTTTGACCGCTGAACCGAAGTCGATCGTCTTGCCATCAACGCCGGTCCCGAATGCAATCACGCGCCCGCCGACCTGCGCGCCGACATCGACCGATTCCCTCGGTTCAATCGTCCCCGTCGCACTGATAGTCGCGACGACCTCGCCCCGCGTTACCGGCATCGTAAGAAAGGCCAGGTGGGGAGTGCCCCGCACATGCCACCACCACGCGCCGGATGCGGTGGCGAGAAGAGCGACAGTGGTGACGAGCACCGGAGTCTTCAACAAGCGTTGCATCGTTGGTTAGAACCGAACAGTGTGCGAAAACAAGATTCGCCTCTGTAACATTTCAAATTAGCCGCAGCTCCGAGGGAGGCAAGGAATTCAAGATTAAAAATCTGTCATGGTTGCGGATGGATTTCGAGTATGGTTGACGCTCTTCCGTCCGCGACCTGATAAGTGACATAACGCCAAAAGGAATCATTTCCATCCTTGGATAGTCGGTTGGCCGCCTCGGTAGAGCCCCGCATCGACTTGGTCGAAATTTGGGATTCCATGGATCCGGGGCTGGGAAGCGCAGCCGCAAAGGGCTAAGAAGGCGCTGCAGATGGCGGCGGCTATGCCTCCAGGCCTTAATAGAGTGCTCATAGCACCCGAACATGAACTCAAGGTGAAGGAGCCGTGACAATTCCGTCGTCTCTGCGCTCTGGCGCGGCTCGAGGATGAACCCATCACAACAGGGACATAGCCATTTGGCCCGTTGTTCAAACCTTAACAAAGCTTCAGTAACCGTCCTTCCTTACTTTGGCTATCTTCAAGTGTTGGCGAATGGGCCGCAACCGGTCCATTCGTGTCTTGCCAGAAAAAACAAGCAAAAGTAGTAACAGAAAGAAAAGAGTCTTATGAACAGAGCGCAGTTTTTCAAGTCGTGTGGGGCCGCCCTGGCGGTCAGTGCTTCCATGCCCGTCGCCACGTTTGCCAAAGAGGAGGACGAGGGGGGAGTGGAGTTGTCCGACTGCCCAAGGAGGGTAAGAAGGACCATCAGGAGTTACGCCGGTGATGGCGAGGTCCTGAAAGTGAAAAAAGAAAAGATCTACAAGGCGCGTGTGGTGCGCCATGGGCAGAAGCTGGAGTTCCTGGTCGCTCACGACGGCAAGCTCATTGCCATCGAGGCGGTGGGCAACGAGCACGGGGAATCCGAGGAGAAGGAGGAACACCGGAACGAGATGCCCGAAAAAGGGGGAGAGAAAGAGGAGCGCGGCCATCATGAGGAGGGGGAGGAAAAGGGCGAGAAGGAGGAGGACGAGGGAAACGAGTCTGAGAGAGGTGAGAAGGGTGAAAACCAAGGGCAGCAGAATCAGGCCAGAATCAGCAGGGCTCAGGCCCGGAAGACGGCATTGGCCCGGGTGCCCGGAGGGACGGTTCAGGGCGCGGAACTGGAAAGGGAGCATGGGAGGCTGATCTGGTCGTTTGACATCGCCACGCCCGGCTCCCGGGACATCACTGAAGTCAATGTGGACGCAATCCACGGCCACGTGGTAGCGGTGAGCAAAGAAAGCCCCGCCCAACAGGCAGCGGAGAATGCTCAGGAGACCGGGGGACAATAAAGCGATACAGGGTGATGCCTCGGCCCGTGGGGCCTGCGGATTAGCGCAGGAGCATTGCAGTGCCCTCCTTCGCGCCGCTGGGTGGGCCATGCGCTCCTGAGATTATGTGTGGGTTTGCGGGATTCCATGCGCCTCATGGCCTTCCGGCCGATGCCGGCGCCACGGCGTGGAAAATGGGCGCTCGGCTGCGGCATCGCGGCCCAGACGATCATGGGGAATGGATGAGCCCCGCCTTGGCGACCGCGATGGCGTTCCGGCGGCTGGCCATCGTTGATCTGAGCCAGTCGGGCCACCAACCGATGCTGTCTGAGGATGGCCGGTTGGTTTTGGCAATCAACGGGGAGATCTACAACCACGGCGAGCTTCGGGCCGTTCTGGAGCGGCAAGGACGCTGCTTTCGCGGGCATTCTGATACCGAGGTGCTTCTGGCAGCCATTGGCGCGTGGGGACTGGAGGCGGCGCTCAAACGCTGCGTTGGCATGTTTGCCCTGGCGCTGGTGGATACCCACGAGAGAATCCTGCACCTGGCCCGCGACCGGATGGGAGAGAAGCCGCTCTACTACGGTTGGAGCGGCGGCAGTTTCTTCTTTGGGTCGGAACTCAAGGCCTTTCGCCCATGTCCGAGCTTTAGGCCCGAGGTTGACCGCGGCGCCCTGACCGCTTATCTGCGCTTTGGGTATGTTCCGACTCCTCATTGCATCCTGGCGGGTTTTCGGAAGCTGCCGCCGGGTCACATTCTCTCGCTTGGCTTGGATGGCGGCTCCTCTGGGAATGAAAGGGTCCGACCGTACTGGTCGGTGCCGAGGCCGGAAGAGAACGGGTCTCTGGATTGCTCCCCCGAGCAGTGCGCGTGCGAGTTGGAGGAATTGGTGCGCGAGTCGATCCGGTTGCAGATGGTGGCGGACGTGCCGATCGGCGCATTCCTGTCGGGCGGCATCGATTCCTCTACGGTCGTCTCTCTCATGCAGGCGCAAAGTACCTCGCCCGTAAAGACCTTTACCATCGGCTTCCCGGACGCCCATTTTGACGAATCGGGTCACGCCGAACGCATCGCCCGCCACCTGGGGACCGAGCATGTTACCTGGCGCTGCTCCGACGCCGAGTTGCTGACCTTGGCCCAGCAAATCCCGCAGGTTTACTGCGAACCTTTTGCCGACGATTCACAGTTGCCCACAATGGCCCTGGCCCGGCTCGCGCGTGAGCACGTGACGGTGTGCCTCTCGGGTGATGGCGGAGACGAGTTGTTTCACGGATACGCCTACGGGAAGACCCTGATGCGATGGCGGCAGATCCAGCGCCACCCTCACCTCAAACATGCCGCGGAGTCCGGGCTTGGAGCGGTCTGGGGGCTGGCGTCGTTGCTGGCTGATTCGCCGCTGAAGAGGCGATGGCGCAGCCGGCTCCGCAGGGCCCGCAACCAATGGTTTTCGGAGGACCTGTCTTGTTTTCACCGGCACCGGATGTCGTTGTACAAGGCTCCAGACCTCTATCTGAGCAGGCCGGAGGTGAACCGGGACTTCTTCGACGAGGCGGCCCTCTTCCCAGACCACAAAGAAGATGTCCCCTGGATGAGCTACCTGGACCTGCGCACCTACCTCCCGGATGACATCCTGGTCAAGGTTGACCGGGCCGCAATGGCCTTCGGCTTGGAGACTCGCGTTCCTCTGCTCGACCACCGCATTGTTGAGTATGCCGCCCGAGTTCCCGCCGCCGTTAAGCGCCGCGCAGGCAAGTCCAAATGGCCGCTGCGCGCAATCCTGGAACGAAGCGTGCCCATGGAACTGACCGAGCGTCCGAAAATGGGATTCTGCACCCCGATGAACCGCTGGCTGCGAGGGCCTTTGCGCGATTGGGCCGAAGAGCAACTGGACGCGCAACGGCTTCAACGCGAGGGGTTCTTCGATTCCACGACAGTCCGGGGACTCTGGGACCAGCATCAACGAGGGAGACGCGACCGAGGTCTGATGCTCTGGGGCATTCTCATGTTTCAGGCATGGTCCGGGGCCTTTTAGCGCGGCCTATTTTTGGCGCGCAGGAACGAGCATCTCTACCTGGTCCTGTCCTTCGGCTCTGCTTAAGCCACTTTGTCCAAGATGTTTCTGCTGCCTTGCGGGGTGAGGGGCTGATGCGCGCTCGTCACCTCTTGCGCCTGCTGGCCGGCCATTTTGCGGATTGCTTGCTGGTCGCCTTTGGCGGCCTCGGCTTTGGTTTGGGCAGCCGTCTCTGTGGCTTCTTCGACCGTATTCCTCATTGCGGAGTTGATGCTTGTAACATTCATGATTTCTATCGTTGTGTTCTTTCTGTTTCTCTGACGATCCACCCATTGATCGTCTGATACTGTATCGGAATGCGTTGAGAGAGCTTGAGGGGAAGAGTCAGGCTAAGCCTCAGCAGGACCCGGTGGCAGACCCCGGCACCGATTGGACGTTTTGCCAGAGGCGGACTCTCGATGGAACCGGCGAGGGCAGCCAGACCGGAGCAAGCCGCCCGCTGTTCTCCCTGGTAGATCGTTGAACATCAAGATGTTCTATACCGGCAGTTTGCTGCGCGGCCATCGCGACGTGTGATGCTCTGTTCATGCTTGTGGGGCAGCGGGCCCATCCCTCGAACGGGGTGGCTGCCGCCGCAATCGGTCCAAGTCTTAACAAATCTTCAGTAACGGCGCACGCAAGATGGACTCAATCTATGAGAGTTTGCGACTTGGCGACGGGCCGGTCTGTCGTCAGCGCATTGAGGACGAAATGTGCGAGATTTGCGAACTTGCCGGCCGAGGCGCCGCTTTATCGAATTCAGAGCGGCGCGGGGTGCCCCGCGGTCAATTGGGATGCCGAAAGGGCCAAATAGCCTATTAGGGCTATTAACTTGATTCCCCTTGGCCGTCTTGATGAACGTTGCGGTGGTCGATTTCAATCGCGCTCATTCGCTTTTTGGGGCCTTTTGGGCAGGGCCAGAGCATGTCGAACCCTCCTTCTGCGCTCCGAACCGACCAAAGGTGCGATACGCGGTTAGGGGAACGATGTTAACAGCCCTATTCTCTAATTCGTGCCCCCCCGCTGGCCCGGCCGAAGAAAAAGTTTCACTTTTCTCCGGATTCAATTTTGCCTTTGTCCTAAATGTGGGTGAGTGCAACGGCAACAGTTCATCCAGGGGCGGATGGTCCGCCCCCAAGATGTCGCGCTGATTGAGGATTGGCTTCGCGCCCATCCGCATTCAACGCGCAGTCGGCTCTCGCGCGAGTTGTGTCTGGCCTGGAACTGGCGCAACGGGGTGGGCCGGCTCAAAGACATGGCCGCTCGGAGCCTGCTCTTGAAGCTGGAGGCCTACCGGGCCATCAAGGGGACCTTCCTCCTGGCGCTGGACGGCACCT
>JAJYHY010000384.1 GCA_021784555.1 bacterium | reverse complement strand
GTTCGTAGCGGCCCCAGGTCCAGCCCGGCCAGGTCTGGAAGAACAGGTTGTTGGAGGTGCTGGGCAAGTTGCTCTCGAGATGATGCCCGGATAGGTCGAGCGCGGCCAGCGGGTCAGGACGATGACCGAGTGATAATGACCGTCCAGGTAAAAGCCGAAGTCGCCCTGGCCGGCCCCTTCGCTGTGCCAGCAATTCTCCTGGATGGACAGGTCGGGTGCGAAACCGTCGGCCGGGTCGAAGTCGAACCGCTCGCTTAAGGACGGGTTGAGGAACCGTTTATAATGGCGGAAATGCTCCAGGTCGCCCATCGGCAGAACTCGGCTCCCGGCGCTGGCGAAGATCTCGGCCAGGAGATGGTGGACGTGGGCGAACTCGGCTTGTAACTGGTCCAGCAGCGCCAGGTAATAGGCGCGCCGGCCCCGGCTGGTGCCCAGACCCCGGGGCACGTTCTCCAGCGCGCGCGAAACGTAGAGAACGACCCGCTGGCGGCGCAGCCTGCGTTCGCTCATGGCCCGCCAATACCGGGCAAACCGCTCGTTGCGCGCGCGCCGCGTCCACAGGCTGGCGCACCGCTCCGTCTCCTGCCGGTAGCGGAGCAGTTCGGCCTTGTAATCCGAGTCGCAGGAGAACCAACAGGGCCGCCGCGGCCGGCCGATGCGCGACGCGGTGGAGAAACTGGTCGGCGATGCGGTGGCCGAGGTCCTGCTGGCCAATGGGCGGGCGGATGGCCGGCTCACGGTCGAGGCCGCCAAGGATCGGCTTGGAGTTGAGCCGACATGAAGCGGGCAACTCCGCCAACCGGCGTCTGGTGCATAGCGAGACGAAGTCTCCTCTGGCTCATTTCCCGGATTCCGCTGGCCAGATGGCCCGGCGCGAAATCCTAATCGCCAATCTCTCCTTGGCTCAACGAGCACGGTCAAGGTGGAGGTCGAAGGGCAAACGGGGGACACGACCTTGACAGGCGCAGTTGAGCCATACCCTCGAAGGGCGATTCGCGCCAGGCCGGACAGAGTTGCCGTTGGCTGTGCAACCAGCAAATGCGCGAGGTCAAGGATGAAACGAGTGTGGGCCGGTTTGGAGCGCAATGAGGCCGGTTGCGCCTCTGCGAGAGCATTGGAGCGTCCGAGCGGGTGGTCGCGGCTACGCCAGCCTGAGAAACAGATGGTTCTCGCCGATGTCTTTCTCGGGCAGCAGCGCGCCGCGGCGCTTGAAGCACAATTCCTGGCAGATGTTGCGCAAGGCGGCGCGGGGGGCCGGGGCCTTCGGCAACCCCACCACGATCCAGTCCGCGTACAGCTTGCCTTTCTTATCCCCATAAACCGAGGCCAGGACCACCGAAGGCGAACCCGCTCGGTACAATAGCTCGACAAACCGGCGCGCCGCCTCCGGCGTGCGAAACCTCGCCAGGGAGCGGCCCGCTGCTCCCGCGTCGCCGTCCAGCCATTGCCGGGCTTCGGCGTGCGAGTTGGCCAGAATGGATTGCACCAGGAGCGCCTGCTGCTTGCGCTCCAGGACGACGCCGTCGCGCGCCACGCTGCCGGCCAGCTCCCCCGTGTATTGCGGCCAGTCGGGATGGCCCCGCGCCGCCGTAAGGTAGGCCGCGCGGCTGACCTGCCGGTTGTCGATGTGGAAGCTTTCCAGAATCAGCGTACCGTCTCGGAGCCACATCCGAACCCGTCCGTGAAACCGGCCCTCTCGCGATTCGATCTCCATCCTGGGTACGCCGTTGTCATGCCAATACCGCTGCGTGCCCGTCCCGCGCAGCATTTGAAAGGAGCCGAGCAACTTGCCCCGCTCATCCCAATGCCGGCACAGCCCGTGCATCAAACCACGACGGTAGCGTTGCTCCTCGGCCAATTGGCCGTTGTAGTGCCAAACCCGGAAAAAGCCGTGCAGTTCGTCGCCCACCTCGCCCAGCCGGTTGTGGGCTTGGCCGTTCCGATAGTAGTAGGTCTTGCTTCGCATTCGAGGTTCTGCCCGTTGCGCACAATCGCCACGCCGCTCTACTGGCACCCGGCGGGTCTCCGTCCGCGTTCCCATCCGCGCCGCCTGCCTCACCGATTGGGCGAAGCAGCCGGCTGGAGACACTTCGATCCCTGGATCCCCATCCCCACGGCGCACCATTGGCGATCGCCATTTCGCCAGGGTGGGCTTTTCGCCTGGCCCAATCGGCGCGTGTCCCAGACGCCCACCAGGCGGAGCAGCCCGCCGCAGACCATCATCAAGTTATAAGTCTGGTTCATTCTTTAGCATGAGATGCGGAGCGGTTACAAGCCCAGAAGACTGGCCGGGTCAAGCGGGTCGAGCGCATCAAGAGCCGTCAAACGGAACCGCCAGATACAACCAGGCAGAGCGAGGCGAAGCTGCAGGGCGTTGAGCATTGGCCGGACGAAAGCCGCCGAAAGCGAGGGCGAGAAGGGGCGTGACCGCGCCAACACGCTTTTCCTGGGCGGAAACTGCTGGCGCTCGCCACTCGGTCGCGTAATGCTGGGGGCGTCGGAACATGAAGAATCAATGATGTAGAAACGGTAAAGAGCACAAGACATTGAGCGCAACGAGAACGGCGCTGTCGAGAACCCCAACCTGACGCAGTTCGCTTCGCTGGAAGAATGCTGCACGGCGGCCGAGAAGGCTGCCGCCGATGCTGGCTCGCAGGTGCGAGGGCGGGTTGATGTTGTTGCTTGTGACTATGATGGGGAACGGTGCCACCCACAGCTCATGTTCGTTCTCAAAACGTTCAGGAAAGGCGCGAATCCTCCTGCGCCGCAGTAGCCCGAATTTGCCACGAGGGTGAACCTGCGCCGACAGCAAGGCGACGTGCCAGCAGTGTTGCTCCTGGCGGTTGGACCTGAACGTGTGGCAGAACGGCGTGTGCGGTCCCAGACATTGGGTGGCAAACACTTCCGCGTGTGACCTCTCTACTGCCGTGCGCGGCGGACGGCTGGCGGATGTTGACCGTTGGTCAGCGCGGGTCCCTTTAACGCTTGAAAGTCCAGGGGTGAGTGCGGCGTGTTTAAGGAGCCTCCGCAAGATGATTTGAACGATCCGACTGGCTCTTTTGGCGGCTGGCGGCGTTGCTCGCTCGTTACAGATCCATGCTGGAACTGACCTTCAACCGCCGCACGCCGTCCAGGACCTCAGCGTGGAGACTGTAACTCTGGCCCGGTTAAGAACAGCAGGAATGATCTGGCTCGCCCTTGCCGTATTCGTCGTGACGGCGCATCCACAGCCCGCTTTCGTTCCGGCCGAGTGGGGCGCGGTCGAGCCATTGATAGACGCCCCAAAGGCCGTCCAATCCACGCGCGTAGGCCGAGTAGGTGTGATAAACAACGCCATCTTCGAGCGCGAACGCGCTCATGCCGGGCATCTCCCGAATGTACGTCGCCCAATCCACGCCCGTGGTTGCGGCGATCTTCCGTCCGAATTCGGTCGCCTCGTTCGCCTCAATTTCGGCTTCGCGCGAACTGACGCCACTCCCGCGGTAGTTGTACTCGACATTGCCCGACCGCTGCTGTTCCTCCGTGGCCGAGACGTTGAAGTCGTAGTTGAAATCGCTGCCGTGCGAGGACGCCCACGGGAAACTCCAACCCATGCGCCGCTTGTAAGCCTGCAACTTCGCGAGCGGTGCGCGCGATACCGCCCAGAGCATCACGTCGTGGTTGGCGAGGTGAGCGGCGCAGCCGTTGAACCCGTCCGCGATTGCCGAGCAGTGCGGACACCCCGCGGTGTATTCCGGCCCGAACATGAAATGATAGACCAGGAGTTGCGAGCATCCTCGAAAGAGGCCGCCGAGGGGCGCTTTGCCTTCGTCGGTCTCGAACTGGTAATCCTTCTCGATTCGAACCCAAGGCAACTCTCGCCGTTTACACGCAAGCTCGTCGCTTCGCCGTGTCAGTTCTTTTTCAGCCTTGAGCAGTTCCAATCGGTTCACAAGCCATTGTTCGCGTGTTCCGGTTTTGTGTTTTGTCACAGTTTCTTTCTACTTGTTGATTGTTGTTGCAGCGTCATCATACGACGAAGGAGCGGCCCGCTGCAGGACATTTATTTTTGAGGCCCGGTCTATTTCCCAGAGGCCCGAAAACGCGGTCCTCGGTCTCGTGGCGGATGGCGAGGCGGCCCGTTTCCGGCACGGCCGTTTTGGGCAGCGCAACTCCATCAATTTCCTGACGAGTTCCCGCGCTCGCTCCTCCGGCCCCGCAATCGGTCGGCATTCTGTAACCGCAAATGGAGGTCTCGGATATGGGGTCTTCCAGCCCGGTGCAAATGTTGCCACTGCATAAAAGTGGCAAGTTTTGTGCTCCAGTTTGTGTTCATCAACCTCAGCGTATCGTTCGCGAGCCCTTCCGGTGCTCGAAGGCGCCGAAGACGACGTGTGTCTCTTTGGACGCGCCCTTCGCAGAGCCGGCGTCAATCCACGAATACAGGCTGTCAGAGGCGGAGTGGAAGCGATGGAATATCTGGGTAGCGAGGTCCATTACGCCAACCGAAGAGACTTTCCGCTTCTGGATCTGATTTGTTGGATTTGAAGATGCCGCCCACGGACGGCTTTGACTTGACGTCGAGAGGCGATTCGCGCCAGGGCTGGAAATCCTCGTGCGATGGCACAAGCCGGATCAACGGCCCTGCGGCGCCCGCGTCTCCGCCCGCACGGAGGCCCAATAGGCGTCCCGGATGCATGCTGTCGGCCCGCACCGGCGCAGCGGCTGGCCTTCCAGTGCCACGGCTTCAACGATCCCCAGCGTGCTTAGAGTGAGAAAGACGCCGTCCTGTTCAGGAAGCCTTTGGGGGGGCAACAGCTCTTCCCGCACGGCGAGGCGCAATTGGCGGCACACCTCCAGCACCGCCGCTCGGGTGACACCGGCGACGATGCCAGCCTCCAGCGGCGGCGTGCAGACCGTCCCGCCTGAAATCCAAAACACGTTGGCGCTGCTGGCCTCGGTGGCCAATCCGTCCCCGTTCAGCAGCAGGGCCTCGTCCGCCCCGCGCGCCTCCGCTTCGGCTCGCGCCAGGATTTGGGGAAGCTTGTTGCAGGTCTTGAACCGGGAGAGTCGCCCGAACGAGGCCATCCGGACGGAAGCGGTTGCCAGACGCCACAGAGGCGGGTGGGCTGGGTCGCGGGGCGCCGCCGGGTGGAGCGTCATCGCGAGCGTGGGCTCCCGGGCGCCGCGAGGCGAGTAGCCACGCGCGCCAACCCCTCGCGAGAGAGCGATGCGCAGGGTGGCGTCGGACAACCCGTTCAGCTCAATCAGCCGGGCGGCGAATTGCCGGAGTGCGGGGCGCGGGCAGGGCGGCTCGAGGTTCAGGAACTCGGCTCCTTCGAACAGGCGATCCAGGTGCTGTTCGAGCCGGAACGGAACCCGGGTCCACACCGGCAGGGTCTCGAACAGCCCGTCCCCGTAAAGGAAGCCGCGGTCAAAGAGCGAGACGAGCGCTTGGTCCTCAGACACAAACCGGCCGTTGAGGAAGATGACCATTGTTGTCAGTGGTTCACCCACCGGGCGCGTGACCCCTCCAAGGCGAGCGCCGCCCGGAAACCCGAGGCCTTGGCCAACGTTTCTTCATATTCCGCCTCGGGACCCGAATCGGCCACGATCCCGGCGCCCACGGGAAAATAGACGCGACCAGTTCCGCACACGGCGGTGCGAATGACGATGCTCAAGTGGCTCTCCCGGTTGAAACCGAGGTAGCCGAGCGCCCCAGTGTACGGGCCTCGAGCCACCGGTTCCAGTTCGTCGATGATCTCCAGGGCGCGAATCTTCGGAGCGCCCGTGACGCTCCCGCCGGGAAAACATGCCGCCAGCGCGTCGAGGTGGCTCAGGCCGGGGCGCAGCCGGCCCTCCACGGTCGAGACCAAGTGCTGCACCTGGGCAAACCGCTCCAGGCGCATCAATTCGGGCACCTGCACCGAGCCAAATTCGCACACCCGGCCCAGGTCGTTGCGGAGCAGGTCGGTGATCATTACCAGTTCGGCCCTGTCCTTGGCGCTACCCCACAGCTCGCCGGCCAGTTGCCCGTCGTGCGCCGGGTCAGTCGAGCGTGGCCGGGTGCCTTTGATCGGGCGGGTGAGGACGTCATGGCCGCTCAGGCGCAGGAACAGTTCCGGGGACGACGACACTACTTGGGAATCGCCGCAATCAAGGTAAGCGGCGAAGGGGGCCGGGGACACCGCGGTGAGCCGGCGGAAGAGCTCCCAGCCGCTCAGCGGCCACGGGGCGGCCAGCCGATGCGAAAGATTGACTTGGTAGATATCGCCGGCGCGGATGTAGCTCAGCGCTCTCTCGACGGCATGGAGGAAGCAGTCGCGGGGCATCGAAGAAGCCATGCCGTGAGGTCGGAAGGCGGAGAGGGTGTCGCGGGGCAGCTCCGCGTCCGGCTCTAAGCAACCAAGACGCGCGGCAGAAGCTTCAGCGAGGCGGCGGCACCAGAAATCAAGGCGCTGGCGGGCGTACCGCTGGGAACGCGAACCGTCCGGCCGCAGGCCGGTCGAAACGACCCAGGCCCGGCCGAGCCGGTGATCGAAAGCGACCAGGCTGTCGTAGAAGCCCAGCCAGCAATCTGGTAATTCGAGGTCGTTCACCGCCCGGCGCGGCAGCCGCGGTTCGAGGAAGTTCTTCAGGTCATAGCCCCAGTAGCCGAAGCAGCCGCCAAGCGGGAAAGGAGCGTCCGGTGCCTCCGGCACTTCGCAACGGCCAAGCCAGGCCTCCAGCAGCCGCCACGGATTGCCAAAAGAGATAGCCCTCCGCCCTCTCCAAAGCAATTCGCACCTCGAGCCAAGGGAGCGGAGCGTCAGGAACGGCTGGACGGCGACGAAGGAGAACCGCCCCGGCCCGCCGTCCTCGGCCCGCGCGCTCCGCAGCAAGACCAGGCCCGGCTCGTCGCATAGCCACGACGCCAGCGCCTCGGGAGCGGGGGCGGTCTCGACGGCGTGGACCAACGGCATAAAGGTTGAGGTTTCTACAACAGGCACACCAGGGCGAGAATAAGGTCATCACGCAGGGGGGCCAATTAGTTCTTGAAGTGGACTTCGCGTTCCCGAGGTGGAGCGGGGCTGTATTGTGCCGAAATGCCGGACTGTTTGACTTGCGTCAACGCAAGGCCTTGGAAAACGAGCGATATTTGCCTTCAGATGACAGGAAACGCTGAGCGGTGAACACGGTGACTGAAGCGAAGACAAAGGCTCGTCGGCCCCTGCGGGGGGCGCCGTCCGCTGTTCCCTTGCCGCCAACCGGGTCGCCCTGGCTGCGGATCCGTCCGTCCGGTTGGCTTCGCGTTTCACCGCATCGCCTGAGGCGAACTGTGCAGTTTGTGTTTGCGAGCGTCTGCCTGTGGATTGGCTGGCGCTTCATTGAGTTCTACTTCTGCTGTCTGGCCCCGGGACGGCCAAGCGTGCTCCGCCCGCCCGGGGTGGAGGCCTTTCTGCCCATCAGCGCCTTGATGA
>JAJYHY010000383.1 GCA_021784555.1 bacterium | reverse complement strand
CCGGTCATCAGCGGCGCGGTCCCGCTCAAGCTGGGATGGATGCCTTACACAAACGGGATTTTTCAAGCAAAAACGCCGCCGGGATTGGTATGGGACCAATTATTCGTAAATGGGAAATATCAGCCCATGGCGCGCTATCCGAACTACAAACCCGGAGCCACGCTTCTCGGAAGTTCTGCCAAGGACACTCTCTCGCCGTCCCGGGTCGCGCGTTGGGCGAATCCCGCCGGCGGATACATTCATGCGTTACAGGGCGCTCACTGGGGCAGTTTGGATTATCTGATTTTGGGCGAAAAGGCGGATGGTTCGTTGAATTATGAGGACGGATGGCAAGTCAATCGCGACATTGGCATGGCCCCTGAGTGTTATATGGAGAACGTCCACGAGGAATTGGACGCTCCTGGCGAATGGTTTCACGATGGGAAATCCGACACGCTGTTTTATATGCCGCCGCCGGGAGTGAATCTGCAAGCGGCAAAAGTGGAGAGCGCCCAGTTGAAGCAATTGATGGAGTTCCAGGGCGACAAGAAACATCCGGTTCAATTCATCACCCTACAGGGCCTGACCTTCCGCGAAACCGTTCGGACGTTCATGCAAACTCGCGAACCGGTTCTGCGTTCCGACTGGTCCATCTTTCGTGGTGGAGCGATCCTATTGAACGGCACGAAGAACTGCGCCATTTCTGACTGCAATTGTCCTGCGTAGGCGCGGGGCGGCTGGCTCCATAGCCCTGGAGCGAGTTCGGCGGCGCTTGCGGCCGGGGTGGGGTGGCTTGCGGCGAGAGGATCGCCGTCGTTTGATTTCGGACTTTCGTTGATTATAGGACCGAGAATACTTTCTCATTCCCAGTGTAAATACCTATCAATCAAGACAGTACAAGGAAACAATTGCCTAGCTGACGATTTATTTCCGAAAGGCATTAGTCCTGGGAGTGCGGGTTGCGTTTTCAGTCGGCAGGGCGTACTAAAAGAATGGAGAGCGTTCTTCCAGAGGCGCCCGGCCAATAGGGCAATGCGCCCGCCGGCGCACCGAGGAAGCGCCAAGGAGACGCGTATGACGGCAAAACTTCTATTTGTGGCGGACTTGGGACGATTAAGAACTTTTTGGCTGGAGGAGAGCCGAGATTTCAGCCACGCGCGACTGAGATTGCTCGATGACAGCCAGACCAATGTCTCCGAACACCTTTCGCAGGAGTGAAATTCGGCGGCCAGGCACACTTTCGCTGGATTTTGGGTGTCAGTGATAGCATCCTATCGGCATGAACTTGATCCTTTCGATGCATAACCTGAGCAAAACCGACGCGATCGAAGATCACATCATTTCGCGCATCACCAAGCTGGAGCACCTTGACCGGTTTGCCATTGACGCGCGGGTGACCCTCGAACGGGATGCGACCAAGGCGCCGGAACGTCAGTTTTCCTGTTCTGTGCGCCTGTCGGTGCCGGGACCGGATTTGTTCGCGGAGGATGTCGAAGGCGATCTTTACGCGGCTATCGACCTCGTAGTCAAGAAGATAGAACAGCAGATCCGCAAGCGGCGCGGCAAGTGGAAGACGGCCAAACATAAGGCCTCAGTGCGGCGCAAACGCACCCTTCAGGAGAAGGAAGTTTAACGACGTTACGATGCGGAAGAAGGCGCGACTAAAGGCGTTGGGGTCAGTCCCGCATCTTTTTCCGCCACTTCCGGTTCCATTTCCGCGCAAGAAGTGAGGACTGACCCCAACGCCGCCCGAGCATCTCGGGGCAGCCGTCAGGGTCTGCTCTTAAGGGCGCGGCTCGTAGCGCCGGTAGTCCAGCCGCCGATTTCCGACGGGGCGGTCATGGTGGAAGGAGTGCGAGTGGTGAGCGTAGGACACTGGCGCGATTTGCGCCGGGATGGCAGCCGCCAAGTGCTGGACCTCGGAGAAGTGGCGGTCTTGCCCGGCCTGGTCAACGCGCATTGCCATTTGGATTACACGAACATGGCGGGCGAGTTGCCGCCGCCCCGGCTGTTCACAGACTGGTTAAAGCTCATCACCACCACCAAAGCCGGCTGGACTCAGGCCGATTATGCCAAATCCTGGCTCGCCGGCGCTCAAATGCTGGTACGCACGGGCACCACCACCGTGGCCGATATCGAGGCGGTTCCGGAAGTGCTACCCGATGTCTTGAAAGCCACTCCGTTGCGGGTCCTTTCGTTTCTGGAAATGATCGGTATCACCGGGCGTCGTTCGCCCGAGACAATTTTGAACGAAGCCGCGTCTCGAGTCGAACTGTTACGGGCCGCGCGATTTCCTGCCGGCCTTTCCCCGCATGCCCCTTACACCACCTTGCCTGAACTGCTGCGCCGGAGCGCCCAAATGGCCCGGCGCCGCCGTTGGCGCGTAGTGACCCATGTTGCTGAATCCGCCCTGGAATTCGAGATGTTCGCTCATGGCCGCGGGGAGATGTTTTCCTGGCTCAAACGCAGTGGACGGGACATGTCCGACTGCGGGATGCGCTCCCCGGTTCAGCACCTGGAGCATTGCGGGCTGCTGCGCCGGAACCTGCTCGCCATTCATGCTAATTATCTTGGGGAAGAGGACGTTGTTTTGCTGGCCAAACGCCGCGTCAGCGTAGCCCACTGCCCCCGCAGCCATCTCTATTTTCGCCATGGGCCCTTTCCCCTGCAACGTTTGCTGGAGGCGGGCGTCAATGTCTGCCTCGGCACCGACAGCCTGGCGACGGTGCTCAAACCTCGCGGGCAGAGCGTCGAACTGAGCCTATTTGAAGAAATGCGGCTCATGGGGGAGAGGCAGCCTTGGCTCCGCCCGGCGCAGATCCTGGAGATGGCCACACTCAACGGCGCGCGCGCCTTGGGCCTGGGAGGCCGGGCGGGAGAGCTCTCTCCGCGCTCCTTCGCCGACCTGCTCGCCATCCCCTTTGAGGGGCGCCGCGGCGACCTCATGGAGGCCGCCGTTCATCACCGCGGTCCCGTGTCCGCCAACCTGATCCGAGGCCGCTGGGCCGTTCCGCCGGGCGGGACCAAAGAGCGATGACGGTCTCAGGCTGCCCCTCGCTAGGACCGTTTCGTAATGGCGGCATCAGACCGTGAATTGAGAATTGCAAATTGGGAATTGATGCCAACACGGAAGCCATTGTGAGATCACAAGAATTGTTTGATTTAACATGAACACCCTCGACCGCGAATTATCCACCAGGCTCGCCCGCTTACGCGCCCAGGGACTGAACCGCGAGCTGCGGCGAATCGATTCCGCTCAATCGCCCCGCATTGTCTTGGGCGGCCGGGTGTTCCTCAACTTTTCCTCAAACGACTACCTTGGCTTGGCCAACGACGGCGCCCTTAAACAGGCCGCCGTTGCCGCGCTCCACCGCTATGGAGCCGGCGCTGGGGCTTCCCGGCTCATCTGTGGTTCGCTGGCCCCCTATCACGAATTGGAGGAGGCCATAGCCCAATTCAAGGGAACCGAGGCCGCGCTCACCTTTTCGACCGGGTACGTGACCGGCATTGGCGCCCTCTCGGCCCTCCTCGGCAAGAATGACATTGTCATTCTCGACCGGCTCGTCCATGCCAGCCTGATCGATGGCGCGCGGCTCAGTGGCGCCAAACTGCGGGTCTTCCGGCACAATGACCTCAACGACCTGGAGGCCATCCTCAAATGGGCCGCCCTCGTCATTCACCCGCCAAACCCCAAGGAGCAGGCACCGCCCCCTCGGGCGCTGATCGTCACCGAGAGCGTGTTCAGCATGGATGGGGATACCGCGCCCTTGCGCGCCATCGCCGACCTCAAAGACCGCTACGGCGCCTGGCTGATGGTCGATGAAGCCCATGCCACCGGCCTTTACGGCCCCAACCGGCGCGGGCTGGCCGAAGAGATGGGTGTCAGCGACCGCATCGACGTCCAGATGGGGACGCTGGGCAAGGCGCTGGGCGCCTCCGGCGGCTTCATCAGCGGATCGCGCATCCTCATCGACTACCTGATCAATCAGGCCCGCAGCTTCATCTTCTCCACCGCGCCGGTGCCGTCGGCGGCTGCCGCGGCAACTGCCGCTATCCGCTTCGTGCAGTCTGAAGCGGGCGAGCGGCGCCGCAACCTTCTTTGGGAGCGGATCGATGAGCTCTCCTCCAGCCGCTGGGCAGACGGCGGGAGGCGCCCAAGCGCCATCTTCCCCATCATCGTGGGGGATGAAACCAAGGCCGTTCAGGCCGCCGATGCCCTTCGCGAATCAGGAATATTCGTCCCGGCGATACGCTATCCGACCGTGGCCCGAGGGGCGTCGCGACTCCGCCTGACGCTCACCGCGGCCCATACGCGCCTGGACATCGCCCACGCGCTTTCCGTCCTGGAGTCCGTGTTAGACCTCGGTTCGCAGATGGACAGACATCACCTTGCTTTGAAATCTGGAATCTGAGATCTCAAATTTGAAATCATTAGCCCACGTCTGGTTGCTCAGCAACCACAAAGAACGCAAAGATCACAAAGAAATCTCTGAGTTTTTCCAATTTCTTTGTGCTCTTTGCGATCTTTGCGGTTAATTCTGGTAGCCGCTCTTAGCGTTTATTAGCGTGGATTAGCGGCTTAAGGTCTGAGGCCTCGGCCGTGAAATCGCAAATCGAAAATCGAAAATCCCCCAAATGCATCCTCTCGCTAAACTCGATCACCAATACATCTGGCATCCCTTCACCCAGATGCGCGATTGGCTCAAACACCAGCCCATCGTCATCGCCGAGGCCAAAGGCGCCCTCCTCCGCGATATTCATGGCAAGGAATACCTCGACGCCAACTCCTCCATTTGGACCAACCTGCACGGCCACAACCATCCCCGCCTCAACGCCGCCATTCGCCGCCAGTTGAGCAAGATCGCCCACAGCTCCGCCCTCGGATTCGCCAACGAACCCGCCAGCCTGCTGGCCGAGCAACTGGTCCGCGCAGCCAATCCACCACGGGCCCAGCCGTCAGACCCTGGTTCGGAAGCGTTCAGAGACACCACGGCGAACGGAGACGCCACCCTCAATCGCAAATCGCAATTCGCAAATCGCAATTCGACCGCTTCGTCCGCGCTCGCCAACCACGCCCTCTCCAAGGTCTTCTTCAGCGATGACGGTTCGACCGCGATGGAGGTTGCCCTGAAGCTCTCTTACGAATCGACTCGCCGCACCTTTCCCGGCAGGCGCCCCAGGTTTCTCTCCCTGGAAGGCGCTTATCATGGTGACACCGTCGGGGCCGTCTCGTTGGGCCACATTGACCTGTTCCACCGGACTTACTCCGGGCTGCTCTTCAAGACGGACAGCGTCATGGCCCCCTACTGCTACCGCTGCCGCTTCAACCGCGCCAAACCCGAACGCGCCGATGCCCGCGAATACCGGCGGTGCAATTGGGAATGCCTCGGCCAACTGGAACGTAAATTCTCCCGCCAGGCCGCAAAAGGCGCGCCCTATTCCGCCTTCGTGTTCGAACCGCTCATCCAAGGCGCCGCCGGCATGATTCCGCAGCCGGACGGCTGGCTCCGGCGCGCCGCCCAAATCGCGCGGGAACACGGGGCGCAGTTGATTGCGGACGAAATCATGACCGGCTTCGGGCGAACGGGCGCCGGGCTGGAAGCAGCGCCAGGGACTAGGCCTCCACTCGCAAATAACCGGGCGCCGGCTCCATCTGAAATTTCAAATCTCAAATCTCAAATCTCAAATCTCAAACGGCAAACCGCAAATCCGAGATCTCAAATCTCAAATCTCAAATCTGAGATCGCAGGCTCCAGTCCGGTTGCCTCTGAACCGCAGTCCGGAGACGAACTCTCTTCGCTCTTCGCGAGTCATCACGAAGGCGTGCAGCCGGACTTCATGGCACTCGCCAAAGGCTTGAGCGGCGGCTATCTGCCGATGGCCGCGACACTGACCACCCGGGCCGTATTCGAGGCCTTTCTGGGCGATTACGAAGAATTCAAGACCTTCTTCCATGGGCATAGCTTCACCGCAAACCAACTCGGCGCCTCCGCGGCGCTGGCCAGCCTCGAGTTGCTCAGCACGCCCGCCTCTCGCCGGGCGCGCCTACGGCTCGAAACCGACCTCCGCGATGCGCTCCAGAGCCTCTGGCCCCTCCCGGCTGTCGGAGACATCCGGCAGGTTGGCCTGGTGGCGGGTATCGAGCTGGTCAGAGATTGGCGGACGCGCGATCCTTTTGACTTGGGCGAACGCGCCGGCATTGGCGTGTGTGATCTCATGGCCAAACGGGGAGTCCTCACCCGCCCAATCGGCAACGTCATCGTCTTAATACCGCCCTACTGCACCACGCGCAGCCAAGTGCGGAGAATGGTCGGCGCCCTGCACGACGCCATTGACGAATGGCGCCGGAACCGAAAGCCGCGCCGGTGAACAAGCGTCCAACATGTAACAGCCAACATCCAGCCTCCAACCGCAAACGTGCAACAGCCAGCACTCAACACCGAATGTGGAACGGGCATCAACCCCTCGTCCCACCTCCCCTCCCCACTGCCATTGAATTAGGGGGTGATTCCCTCTCTCTTGCTCTTGCTCTCTAAGTTGCTCCGGGGGAGCAGGATCATGAGCAAGAGCAAGATGGGGGTAGCTCCCTTGCTTAATTCAATGCCAGTGCCTCCCCTCCCTTGGTCAATCGACGGATCCGCAAGCCCACCCAATCCACCGATCCATCATCCACCATCCATCATCCACCATCCATCATCCATCATCCACCATCCATTACCCCGCTGGGGCCGGCCGTGGCTTCACGCCAGGAGGAGCCGGCCTATCTCGTCATAAGTGCGCACGACGCGGGTGGCGTTGGCCAGGGCTTCAGCCGGGTAGGTGTTGGTAATGGCGATAACGCGCATGCCGGCCGCCAGCGCGGCCGCGACTCCCGCCTTGGAATCCTCTATGACCCAGCAGGCCGCCGGCTCAACCTCGAGCAATGCCGCCGTGCGCAGAAAGATGTCGGGGGCGGGCTTGCCGCGCGGCACGTCGGCAGCCGTGACAACCACCGTAAAGAACCGGCCCAAACCGTCGATGCGGAGGACCTCCTCGACGACGAGCCGTTCCGATCCCGATGCCACGGCCAGGGAAAAGCGCGCGCCCAGGGCCTGAACCAACTCCGGCAAACCCTTGAACAGCGGCCTTTCCCGCCGGATAATTTCCAGTGTCCGCTCGCGCTTCATCGCCAGCAGTCGTTCGAGGGTGTAAGGGGGCTTGTGCGCCGCCACAAAATCGGCCCAGAGCTCCCGGTCGCTACGCCCCACATAATCGGCAAATCGGAGCGCCAATCGCTCGCCATAACCGATCTCGCGCACGACATCGAGAAAGGCGCGTTCATGGCGCGGCTCGCTATCGACAATGACGCCGTCCATATCGAAAATGACAGCCCGTGTCACGGGGTGGCTTCAATCACTTGGCGCCAGCGTTGGGGAACGCCCTCCCAGGCAGCGCGGTAGGTGGCTTCCAGCGGCACATTGATGTAATGCTCGGGCG
>JAJYHY010000382.1 GCA_021784555.1 bacterium | reverse complement strand
GACTCTCACAGATCTACCCACCCCGAATCAGCTCGGCCCGCGCCCCTCCCGCCATTCGACTCCTCTCGCGTGTCCCCTCAAAAAAAATCCCAAACTGCCCCTCTCGGACCTGCGGAATGTGGGTTCTATTCTTTTTTTCCTGTTCCTCATTCGTGCGATTCGTGAGATTTGTGGGGGCGTAACGTGCGATGAACGAACCCATTATCGATCTGCAAAGCGACCACTTCTTCATGGGCGAGGCCTTGCGGCAGGCCAAACGCGCTCATGAGGCCGGCGAGGTTCCCGTTGGGGCGGTGATTGTGCGCGCGGGCCGTATCATCGCGCGGGCCTTCAACCAGGTCGAACTGCTCAAGGACGCCACCGCGCACGCGGAAATGCTCGCCGTCACCCAGGCCGAGGAGGCGGCCGGAGATTGGCGATTGGCGGATTGCGCAATGTATGTCACCAAGGAACCTTGCCCGATGTGCGCCGGGGCGATTGTGCATGTGCGCCTGAGCCGGGTGGTCTTCGGCGCGTCGGATTCAAAGGCGGGGGCGGCCGGCAGCGCGCTCAATCTGCTTCAGTTCCCCGGCCTAAACCATCAGTGCGAACTCACTCGCGGCGTGCGCGAGGAGGAATGCCGCGCGTTGCTCCGCAGCTTCTTCCTCAGCTTACGGCAATGAGAGGGGCGCTCTGCGGAGAAGCATCGTGGCGAAGCCACAAGCCTCGCGCATGCGTGAAATTCACGCCAAAAATGCGTGAAATTCACGCATTCTTGCGGCAGCGCGGCGAGAGCTAAGCTCAATTTGACCCCTAAACCCACTCGGCACAAATAATGCTCTCAAATATTCGTCAGCATCATAGAAAGACCGGCGCTCTGCCGGACCGCGGCTTCAGGGACTATCGAGTTCTTCTGCCCTTGGGTGACGGTTCGGGCGTTGGCAAGTGAAAGGCATTGGATGTATGAAACGCAGATTCTTGTTAAGGAGTTACTCGCCGGGCTGCACAGCCTCTGCTCTCGTCCTCATCTTGCTCGGCCTGCTCGCCTCGGCCCATTTCCAGCAGGCGAGGGCGTGGAGTCAGGGAGGCAGTTCCATGGTTGTGTTGCCGGACGGAAAGGTCCTGGCGGGCGGCAGCTTCACCAGCTTTGAGGGGCAGCCACGCACCAACCTGGTCCGTCTCATCGCCGATGGAACCGCCGTGGACCAGACCTTCACTCTGGGGACAGAGCAAACTGGTCTTAACCAGGGCGTGTTGGCCATGGCCGTCCAGCCGGACGGCAAGGTGGTGGTTGTGGGCGGTTTCACCAAGCTTGGCGGGCAGCCGAGACAAGGCGTCGGGCGCTTGAATGCGGATGGGACGTTGGACACGGGCTTTGTGCCCCTCGATGTCGGCCGGATTCTTAATAAGGACTGCCTGGTCATCCAGGACGATGGCAAGATATTGGTGGGAGGCAGCGCCCTGATTCGGCTCAACGCCAATGGCGTGGCGGATCCGAGCTTCACGGTGAGAATCGGCGGCGCCGGCTCTCCCGCCGTTTCCGCCCTGGCTTTGCAAGGCGACGGCAAGATACTCGTGGGCGGCCAGTTCACGGCTCTCGACGGCCAGGCACGGTCGAACCTCGCACGCCTGAATCCGGACGGCACGCTGGATCCGACCTTCAATGCAACCTGCGACCGTGCGGTACAGACCTTGGCAGCGGAACCCGACGGGAAGATTCTGGTTGGCGGCTCATTCAGCACGCTGGATGGCAGCTCCGTCGGTGGCTTGGGACGCCTCAATCCCGACGGCACTTTGGACCCGGGTTTTAACCCGCAAGTTCTTGGCGAGGTCTATTGCCTTGCCCCTGAGGCGGATGGCAGTATCATCGTAGGACAGTCAGGCGGATTCCGACGCGTGCGCGCTGACGGTACGACGGACCCCAACTTCGTTTCCTTGCGGTTCTTCTACCCCGAGAGCGCGGCAATCGGGCCCGACGGCGCCGCGATCCTGCTTGGCGCCATTGAAATGTCCACCGGCATTCAACCATACGTTGAGTGGGCGGGCAGCACCAACCCCGCCACACAGAGCTTGTTCTATAACGGAACGGGCAGCATCACCTGGTTGCGAGGCGGCTCCGCCCCCGAGATTTGGCGCGCCCTGGTCGAGACCTCCACCGACGGCACAAACTGGGTGAAACTGGGCGAGGGGACACACGTCGAGGGCGGCTGGCAGCTTGAGGGAGTCTCGCTGAAAACCGGCCAACTCATGCGAGCGCGAGGCTGGATCACTGGCAGCAGCGCCGGCCTGGTCTCGGAGACCCAGACTGTGATACAGGGCCCGGCCATCGTGGCATCGCCCAGCAGCCGCACTAACTTTACTGACACACCCGTTACACTTCATGCCTACGCAGCCGCCAGTTCCCCTCTCGGCTACCAGTGGTATAAGGACGGCGCCGCGATCCTCGGCGCCACCAACAACTCGCTGGCTCTCCCCGACCTCCAATTGGCCGACGCGGGCGCTTACACCATGACGGCCACCAACGCCAACGGCAGCCAGACAACTCCCGCCGCAATTCTCACCGTGGTCCCCCGGCCGGAGATAGCCGCCTGGTTCGGACCACACCCCGGCGGGCAGATGGAACTCGTCCTGGCCGGCCCGCCCCGCCAACAGGTGATCATTGAAAGCTCCACGAACCTGGTAAGCTGGCAGGAACTTGGAACCGCTGTTTTGAGCACAAAGCCCGTGCCCTATTTCGATCTTTCCTCAGGCGCGTCCGCTCAGAGGTTCTACCGTCTGCGAGTGCCGTAATCGAGACTCGGCAATCGAGGTGGCCGCCCACGCCCAACCGCGCGCCGCCATCAGGGCCGCCACCCGCGCCGCGAGCGCATCTTCAGCGTGCGCCGCACCTTCTTTGGCTTCCTCTACCAGGTCCTCAAACCCGAAACCTCCTGCCGCGAAATCGTCCGCCAAGTCCAGGCCCTCTTCGCCCTCCATGACCAGGGCCGGGTCGATGAAAACAGCAGCGCCTACTGCCAGGCCCGCAAGCGGCTGCCCCTGAACACACTCTGCCGCGCCCGGGTCGCACTGGCCGCCGCCGGCCAAAAGGCCGCTCAAGCCTGGCACGGCCTCCAGCCCAAGGTCATCGACGGCACCACCCTGGGCGCCCCCGACACGCCTTATCTAAGCGCCATTCGGGTCGGTGTCGTCTCCCAACCCGACCGCCTTGCCCCTCAGCATCACCATCGGCCCCCATTGCGGGTTCTGGTCGCCATCTGTCTTGTCCGGCGCCCACAGGCTCGGCGGGGCCCCGCTCTCAAACGAAGTCACCACCGTCAAAAATGCGTCGGCTGAGAGACCCCAATAATCGCCAACTCTTCAGATACTCTCCAAGAGGGGCAGCATCGTCAAGGAGCAATGACGAAGGAATGCAAACATTATAGGACTGACCCCTTCGGCAAATACTTGAAACGGGGCGGGCCCGGTGTAAACCTGTCGGCGAAAGCGAGAATCGCTCAAAAGCCATGAACGCCAATGATGGCGCCGAGCCGCCTGCTGTCCGGCCTGGGTCAGCCCAGGAAGGCTGGGTGGCCTCCCTCCATTTGCATCCGGCACAGCCCGGAGAACCGCTCCGGCGTGTGGAGAGCGTGGAACTCGTCCAGGACAAGGGTATGATGGGGGATTGCCGTTATTTCGGCCGGCTCGGCCGGCAGAGCGGTGCGCCCAGCCGCCGCCACGTCAGCCTGATCGAGCGCGAACAGATAGCCAAGCACGCCCAAGCCCTTGGCCTGACCTGCATCGCACCGGGAGCCGTACGTTCCAACATTGAGACATCCGGCATCACCCTGGCGGACTGGTTGGGGCGGGAAATTGAAGTTGGTGAGGTCATCCTGCTTCTCCACAGCCTGCGTGAGCCATGCGCGAAGATGGACGCGGTCTGCCAGGGACTGCGCCAGCGGATGCTCAACGGGCGCCAGGGTGTTCTTGCTCAAGTCTTGCGCTCCGGTCGAATTCGGATTGGCGACCCAATCCGGCCACGCTGAACGGCGAAGTGGTTGGTGACCGGGCGTGGCCGAACGGCCCGTGTCAAGGCCGGGGTGCGCTCGGCGCCAGGGGCCTGGCGGCGCACAAGGTGAAGCTGGCCGGGGTGCTGTCCGCTCGCCCAAACTCCGAGGTCATGCTCAGTGGGCCAGGATGGCCTGAAGGTCGCACAGTTCCTCTTCCGCCTCAGTACGGCTGTTCACCGTCCGGAGAATTTCGGCCTTGAGGAGTTCGCGAAAGCGGCGGCGAAGGCGGTGGACGGCGACTTTGACCGCGCCCTCGCTCAGGCCCAAGCGGCGGGCGGCCTCGGCCTGTGACAGGCTCTCGGTATCGCCTGTGAGCCAGGGTTTAAGCGCCTGGAAATGCTCGGCCCTGCCGGCGGCCAGGTGCTCGGCAGCGAGCGCATCCAGAGCGCGGTCGATCAGCGTCAGCGCCCATTTACGGTCGAACTCGAGGTCCGGGCTGGGCGTCTTTGCGTCGGGCAGTTGCAGGCCGGGCGAGGTGTCGGTCCCGGCGTCAACGGACTCCACCGGTTGGCCGCCCCCGCGCTTTAACCGGCGCTCGCGCTGATGAGCCTCCGCCAGGAAATGCTTTACCGCCCCCAGGAGGTAGGAACGGAAGCGGCCACGTTGCGGGTCCACCGCGCTGAAGCCCCGCGCGCTGAGGAGCCGGGCGAAGAACTCTTGCGTCAGGTCGCGCGCGGCTTCCTCGTCAGAGACGCTCCGGCGGATGAAGGCCGACACCGGCGCGTAATAAGCGGCGCACAAATCACTCAACGCCGCCTTGGCCTCCGGCGAATCGCCGCGCGCCTCCAGCACGCGCGTCCATTTGGTGGTGACAAATTGACTCGCGCCTGGCGAAAGGGCCTGTGCGGGTTTATTGTCCTGAGCGGTTGGGCTTTGCATCGATGTCGCGAAGCAGTTTATAGCGTATCTTGACACCCGGGGGATTCTCAGTGTAGCCAAGAATCTGCACCAGACCAGCGATGTGATCCCGACCGCGAAAAGCCCAAGTTGCCGGCGCTTTTCGGTGCGCCAGGATATACCTCGTCTCCGTGCCGGAGACTCGGTTGGTCAGCGCCGCCACGGCATAGGCGTCCAGGAGCCACGGCCGGTTCCACCCCCGGTTTGAGATAAATCGCCACGCGCTTCGGCACAGGGCCAGGTGAATTTCCCCCCGGTCGAGCGCGGCCATCGCGGCGGGGTCCTTTACGTGCCCGAACCAATCCCAGAGCCTCTTGGTGCTCCAGTTGCGGAGATCCACATCTTTGGGGGGATTGACGTAATCCGCCGTGCGGAAGTCGAGAAACGTCTTGTCCGGACGATTCACATAGAGCACACGCCCCACAGCGGGGCCGAAACTGGCGCGAGTCAAGATTGAGTTCAACCGCGCCAAGCCAGTCTCCAGAAAGAGGCGGTAAAGCCCGAGGGAAACCACAAGCGCGCCTGCCAGGGCGGCCCACTCAATCCAAGGGCGGACGAAGTGACCTCGTGGAAACAGAAGCGTGACGTCCGGGCGCACAAGAACCCGAAACATCCAAAGGAGGAAGGCGAACACCAACGTCAGGGCTGCTCCGCAGAGCCAGATTGCGGCGGGTCCCGTTACGGCGTGTCCCAACCAGGTGGAACTCGTTTGCGCACGGCCTGTGAGCATCAAAATGGCAAGAAGTACACAAGCGGCAAGGGCGAGCGACAGTACAACCAATGCTGCAAAGCGCCACCAGGGGCGCCGGCGGAGCAGTCCCACACCGATCGGGACGGCAAGGATTCCAGCGTCGAAGTACAAGCCGTAGTTCGGTTGCCGCAGGAGTTCACGCGCATAGCCCCATACGGACGAGCATCCGGCGTACATGAATATGGCGGCTACAATGAGCAGCGCCCAAGGCAGCCCGAAGGGACGCCGAACGGCGAGGCTCGAGCCCGGTTTCCGGGGAGGCGTGGAGGCTCCAGCAGAGGCGGCCGGGCCCCCCGCGATTGTCTCCACGTCGGTCTTCACCTCGCTCGCCTGCTGGTAGCGCCTTTCCCGCTCCTGTTCGAGCGTCCGGCGCACGACCTCGTCCACCCGCGGGTCGGCCCCTGATTTCTGCGAGGGCGGCGCGAAGCGACCCACGGGCAGTTCGCCGGTGAGCATTTCATAGAACACAACCCCGAGCGAATAGATGTCGGCGCGTTGGTCCACGTCTTGGGGGCGTTGTAGTTGTTCGGGCGCCATGTAGGGCGGCGTGCCGAGCGCCTTGCCAGCCTGTGTCAGCCCGGTTGGTGTCGTCGTTGCCTCGGCGCCCGGCTGGCTGGCCGGAGTGTCCGGGCCGGCGATCAGCTTGGCGATGCCGAAGTCGGCAATCTTTACGCGGCCTCTCGTGTCCAGGAGGATATTCTCCGGCTTGATGTCCCGGTGCAGAACGCCTTCATTGTGCGCGAACTGGAGCGCCTCGCAAATTTTCGGCACAATGGCCAGGGCCTGCGCAGGGGTGAAACGGCCCGCTTTCATCGCCTGACGCAGGTTGACGCCATCCACGAACTCCATCAAAAGATAGAAGAAGCCGTTCGCCTGGCCAAAGTCGTGGACGGTCACGATGTTCGATGCTCATGCCTGTTCCTGAGAGGTCGGCGGCGAAAGGTTACACAAAAACTGATCCGTTGTCTTTGCATTTCCTGGCCATGAACCACGGCGGATTCCCCACGCCCAAGTGCCCGCGCGGGCTGGTGGCCAAAACCCGCCCTGGACTGGGCGCCACGATGTTCTGGCCACGGCCCGGCCCTTGAAGAGACGCCGCCTGGTGAGTTTCCGGTGCGGATGCTTGACAGGCTTCGCAGTTCGGTGATACTTCAAGTATGACTGGCGCAAAACTACTGAGCGTGAAGGTCCCTCTGAGGATCTTCCGGGCTTTGCCGGCTGCCCATAAGGGTCGCAGCCGGTTCATTGTCTCGGCCTTGGAGGAAAAGATTCAGCGCCTCGAGTCTGAGTGGCGGCCCACAACTGCGCGGGGACGCCGGCTACAGGCAATCCTTGACAAAGGCGCCACCGAGCGCGGGGAGCCGTTGGACGCCGAGGGGATCGCGCGGGAGTTGAGCCAACGCCGCGGGGGGCTGCATTGAAGACGTTCCTTGACTCCCAAAAAAGCACGGACTCGCCGCGGGCGATGCGCTGAATTTGGCTTCGGCCATTCGGCAAGGTGCCGGCGAATTCATTACCAGCGAAGCGCCTGGGAAGCCAATGTTCCGCGTCTCGGAGATTAGAATCATTTCCCTTTTTTCTCTTTGAGTCCGTCAAAACGGTCAAACCATAGAGAGTTTCACTCTCGCGTCTCAGGATGCCCGCCGCCGCACATGGGATGCACTGGAGTCCGGGTCAGTAGTCGTGCCGAACTACCACGGCCACTGACAAAGTCATCGTAAACCGTTGGAAATCAGGAGTACGGTAGCGCAGGTTTCCCAACCTGCTGTATCGCCGATTTCCCAATCGGCGGGCGCTCGAACCACTTCCAGGCACGCAAGT